>JADLBR010000152.1 GCA_020847615.1 Verrucomicrobiia bacterium | reverse complement strand
GGTACATCCGCAGCATGTCCTCGGGATAGACCGCCATCTGCGCGAAGAAGTTCTTGGGGTCCTGGTAGATTCCGTTGAACCAGACGTACAGCGACACCCCCTGCACCCCCGGCACGCGCGCGATCCGGTGCCGGTATGCCTCCGGCAGCGGCAGCGCGATGGTCACTCGGTTGCGCACCAGCAACCGGTCCGCGCCCGCCATGCTCACGCCCTGATCCAGCGCCCGCGCGATGGCCGCCATGTAGCCGTACAGCATGAAGGCGACCAGCACCGACAGCAGCGTCAGCAGCGTGCGCAGCTTCCGGCGCGCCAGGTTGCTCAAGATCAGCGGGAGGAACCTCATGCCGCCCCGCCGTCGCCCAGCCGGCCCTTGTCCAGATGGACCACCCGCGAGGCCCGGGCCGAGGCGTGCGGGTCGTGCGTCACCATGATCACCGTCTTGCGGAACCTCTGGTTCAGCGCCTGGAGGAGGTCGAGGATCTCGTCGCCGCTCTTGCGGTCGAGGTCGCCGGTGGGCTCGTCGCAGAGCAGCAGCGTGGGGTCGGCGACCAGCGCCCGCGCGATGCCGACGCGCTGCTGCTCGCCGCCCGAAAGCTGCCGCGGCAGGTGGGATTTGCGGTGCGTGAGGCCCACGAGCGCCAGCGCGACCTCCACCTGCCGACGCCGCCGCTCGCGGTCCAGCGGCGTCACCAGCAGCGGCAGCTCCACGTTGCGCGCCGCCGTCAGCACCGGCAGGAGATTGTAGAACTGAAAAACGAATCCGATGTGCCGCGACCTCCAGCCCGCGAGCCGCCTGTCGTTCAGCCGGTCGATGCGCTCGCCCGCCACCATCACCGCGCCGCGCGTCGGGCGATCCAGGCCCCCGATCAGGTTCAGCAGCGTGCTCTTGCCGGAGCCCGACGGACCCATGAGCGCCAGGAACTCGCCCTCGTCGACCGCGAGGCTCAGCCCCTCGAGCACCCGGATCTCCTCGTCGCCGCGATGGAACACCTTGTCCACGCGATCGACCACGACCACGGGCCGGGCGGCCGCGCTGTCCGTCGCCGACGTCATCGGTCCCGCTCGCGCGCTCGCCCACCCTCGAGGAGTTCCTCCGGTCCCTCCACCACGACCGCCTCGCCCGGGGCCACGCCCGACAGCAGGGTCGCCTCCTCGCCCGCCACCGCGCCCACCTCGACGGCGCGCCGCTGCAATCTCCCGCCAACCACGACCCAGACCGCGGAGTGGGTGCCCTCCCTGCGCAGGGCCCCCGCGGGGATGATCGCGCCCCGCCCGTTGCTCGCGCGGTCGCCCAGGAACGCCACCCGCACCGCCATCTGCGGCAGCACCCGAGGGTCGAGCCGGTCGAAGGCCACGCGCACCCGCACCGTGGCCTTCTGCCTGTCGGCCGTCGGGATGATCGCCAGCACCTTGCACGGGATCGACCAGTCGGGATAGGCATCCAGCGTCGCCTCCACGCGCTGCTCCGGTTTCACCAGGTTGATGAAGCTCTCGTTGACATCCACCTCGATCTCCAGCGACGCGGTGTCCACGAGCGTCGCGATCCCCGTGCGCGTGAACCCCCCGCCCGCCGAGATCGGCGATATCATCTCGCCCGGCTGCGCGTCCTTCGAGACCACGATGCCCGCGAACGGCGCCCGGATCACCATGTCCTCCACATCCTGCTGCCGCAGCTTCACCTGCTCCGCCGCCACTCCCATCTGGGCCTGCTGCAACAGCAGGCGCGCGCGCAGCGATTGCACGTCGGCCTCCGCCTTGTCGATGTCCGCGGGACTCACGACCTGGTTCTTCGCCAGCTCCGTCATCCGGCGCCACTGCTTCTCCGACTCCTCCAGCCGCGCCTGGATCTCCCCCACCGCCGCCCTCGCCGCCTCCAGCTCCGCCTCCGCCACGCGCAGCGCCGCGCGCACGTTGGTGTCGTCCAATTTTGCCAGCACCCGCCCCGCCTCGACCGCCATCCCCTCTTCGACCGAGACCTCGACGACCTTGCCGGTGACCTTCGCCGCCACCGCCGACTCCCGCCGCGCCACCACGTAGCCCGACGCGTTCAACACCGCAGGCGCGCCGGCCCGCTCCTCCGCCCGCGCGACGGAGGTCCGCACCACCGCCGCGCTGCCCCGGAACAGCCACACCCCCGCCGCCCCCGAGACCGCCAGCACCAGCAGGATCCAGATCCACCACCCACCGCGCCGCGATGCGCCCGCGCCCCGATCCAAGGCCAACTGGTCGATGCTATGGGCGCTCTGGTTCATGTGCGGATATAAGGAAGCGTTATAGGAAAGTCACTCTCCCGCGCCAGGTCAAGACCTTGCGCCTCAGCAGTAGCTCAAATGATTCCGATAGACAACTGGGATAATTGTGTTTCTTTCACGGGGGAAGGGTCGACCGCCCTGGTGGTCACGCCGCGGCGCCCTCCCCCTGGATTCGAAAGTCAGAGCATGCCGCCCCGGGCGGCCCGATTGTGCAGGCGACCATGAAGAAGGTATTAAGAGGCAAGGCAACGCACAGGGATCCGATCGCGATCATCGGCATCGGCTGCCGGTACCCGGGAGGGGCCAACGGCCCGGCGGCTTTCTGGGACATGTTGCGCGAGGGGCGGGACGGGGTCCGCGAGGTTCCCGGTGACCGCTGGTCCCTGGCGGCGTATTACGACCCGGTGCCGGGTCGCCCCAGCAAGACGTACGTGTGCCGGGCGGGGTTCATCGATGGCATCGACCGGTTCGACCCGCAACCATTCGGCATCTCGCCGCGCGAGGCGGATTTCGTGGACCCGCAGCAGCGCCTGCTGCTGCACGCGACCTGGGAGGCTTTCGAGGATGCCGGGCAGCCCTTCGACATCGCGCGGGGATCGGACACGGGGGTCTTCGTCGGGATCTCGACCAACGACTACTCCCTCATCCAGTCGGCGACCGGGGAGCGATGCGCCATCGACGCCCACGCGACCACCGGCGGCTCGATGAGCATCGCGGCCAACCGGATCTCCTACTGTTTCAATTTCACCGGCCCGAGCGTCGCCATCGACACGGCATGCTCCTCGTCGCTGGTGGCCCTGCACGCCGCCTGCACCGCCCTCAGGGGCAACGAGTGCCGGCTGGCCATCGCGGGCGGCGTCAACGCGCTGATCAACCCCACGCCCTTCATCGCGTTTTGCAGCATGGGGATGCTGTCGCCCGATGGTCGCTGCAAGGCGTTCGACGCCAGCGCCAATGGCTTCGTGCGCGCGGAGGGCGTCGGGGTCGTCCTCCTCAAGCCGCTGGCGTCCGCCCTGCGCGATGGCGACAGGATCTATGCGGTGATCCGGGCGACCGCGGTCAACCAGGATGGGCGGACCTCGGGCATGACCGTGCCGAGCTACGAATCCCAGCGCGCCCTCACGGCGCGGGCCTGCCACGAGGCCGGGGTCGACCCGCACCACGTCGCCTACGCCGAGGCGCATGGCACCGGCACCTCCGTGGGCGATCCCATCGAGGCGCGGGCCCTGGGCGACGTGCTGGGCAAGGGCCGCCGCAAGGGGAGCCGCTGCGTCATCGGTTCGGTCAAGACCAACATCGGGCACCTCGAGGCCGGCGCGGGCATCGCGGGCACGATCAAGACCGCCCTCGCGCTCCACCACGGGCTGATCCCGCCCAACCTGCACTTCAGCAACCCCAACCCCAACATCGACTTCGAGGGCCTCGGGATCCGCGTCCCCACCGCCCCGGAACCCATGCGCAACGGCGCCAGGCCGGCGCTGGCCTGCGTCAATTCCTTCGGCTTCGGGGGCACCAACGCCCACGCCCTGCTCGAGGCCCCTCCCAGATCCCGTCCCGCCCCGAAGAGGCGCGCACCTCGGTCCGCGGGAACGCGCCCCTGGCTCCTGCCTCTCTCGGCACGAAGCCCCGAGGCCCTCAAGGCCCAGGCCCAGGCCTACGCCCAATGCGTGCGCGGGGAAAATTCCCTCGCCGACATCGGATACTCCGCCGCCACGACCCGGGCCCACCACGCGCACCGCCTCACCGTCGCCGCGCGCGCGCCCGAGGAGATGGCCGAGGCCCTCGAGGCCTTCGCCGCAGGCGAGACCCGTCCGGGCGTCACGTGCGCCGAGGCGGGCCCGCCCGCAAAACTGGCCTTTGTCTACAGCGGCCAGGGACCCCAGTGGTGGGCCATGGGGCGCGAGCTCTACGAGCGCGAGCCCGTCTACCGCGAGAAACTCCAGGAGTGCGCCGCCATCCTGGACAAGATCGCCGACTGGTCGCTGATCGACGAATTGCTCGCCGACGAGGCGGCCTCCAGGATCAACGAGACCGCCATCACGCAGCCCGCCATCTGCGCGCAGCAGATCGCCCTGACCGAACTCTGGCGCCACTGGGGCGTCGTGCCCGACGCCGTCGTCGGCCACAGCGTCGGCGAGATCGCCGCCGCCCACGTCGCGGGCGCGCTCGATCTGCGCCAGGCGATGCGCGTCATCTTCCACCGCGGCCGCTGCATGGAGCCCGCCTCCGGCAGGGGCCGGATGCTCGCGCTCGGCATCACGGTGCAGGACGCGGAGCCCATCGTCGCCCGATATGGCGGCGCGATCTCGCTGGCCGCGATCAACGGCCCCTCCAACGTCGTGCTCGCCGGCGAACCGGGGCCCCTCGAGACCATCCACGCCGAACTCGAGGCCGCAGGCGCCTTCGCGCGCTTCGTTCCAGTGAACTACGCCTTCCACAGCGCGCAGATGGATCCCGTGCGGGCCGCGCTTCTGCCCGCCCTCAAGGGACTCCGACCCAAGGCCCCGCGGCTCCCCATCTGCTCGACGGTCACCGGCGATATGGCGAAGGGCCGGCTCTTCGACGCCGAGTACTGGTGGCGCAATGTCCGCAACACGGTCCGCTTCGCGCCAGCGATGGGGCGCCTCATCGACGGGGGCCACTCCCTCTTCCTCGAGATCAGCGCGCACCCGGTGCTCGCCCCCGCCATGAACGAGTGCCTGCGGCATCGCTCGGCCCAGGGCGCGGTCCTCCCGTCGCTGCGCAGGAAGACCGACGAGCAGGTCTCCATGGTCGGCTCGCTCGGCGCCCTGCACGCACACGGCCATCCCCTCTGCTGGGACAAGATCTTCCCCAAGGGCGCGCGCCGGATATCGCTCCCGCTCTATCCCTGGCAGCTGGAATCGTTCTGGCACGAGTCGCCGGAGTGCCGCGCCATCCGCACCCATCCCCCAAAACACCCGCTGCTGACCCGCAGGCTCGCCTCGTCCAATCCCGCGTGGACCGTGTCCGCCGACACCCGCCTCTTTCCCTACCTCGCCGACCACAAGGTCCGCAGCCAGATCGTCTTTCCCGCCGCAGCCTACGTCGAGATGGCGCTCGGTGCCGCCGGGGAGGCGTTCGCCGGGCAGCACGCCGCCATCGAGGAAATCGATTTCCTCAAGGCGATCGCGCTCTCGCAGGGCGAGTCGTCCCCCACGCTCCAGCTGACCTATCACCCCGAGGATCACTCGTTTTCGATCGAGGGGACCAACAACGCCCAAGAGGGCGCTTGGACCACGCACTCCCGCGGCAAGCTGCTCGTCCAGAACGATCCGCCCCCGTCCCCACCCGCGATCGATCTGGCCTCTATCCAAGAGCGATGCGCCCATCAGGCCCAGGGCGCCGAATTGTACGCCCGCTTCACGGACACCGGCCTGAACTACGGGCCCGCGTTCCAGGCCGTGCGGCGCGTGTGGCGGCGCGAGGGCGAGGCCCTCGGCGAGGTCTCCCTGCCCGAGACCTTAGCTGAGGAGGCCGCCCGCTACGCCATCCACCCCGCCCTGCTGGACTCGTGCTTCCAGGTCATCGCCGCCGCGCTCCCGTGGCGCGACGATGGCGACGCCAACCCCATGTTCCTGCCCGCGCACCTCGGGCGGGTCCGCCGCCACGCCGACGCGCGGGGCACCGTGTTCAGCCACGTGACGCTCACCCGGGCCTCCGCCTCGGCCATCGAGGCCGACATCCGGATCTGCGACGCCGCGGGCGCCATCTGCCTCGAGATCGCCGGGTTCCGCTGCGAGGCCCTCCAGGGGCGCAGCGGCGCCGAGAAGATCGACGACCTGTATTTCGAACTCCGCTGGCGCCTCAGCCCGCGGCCCGGGGCCGCCGATGAGCCCCGGCCCGCGGACTTCATCCCGCCCCTCGACGACATCGCCGACGACGCGAGGCGCGAGGCCGCCCACCTGGCCACGTCGCTGGGTTGCGCGACGCGCCACCCGCTGATGGCGAAACGGATCGCCGCGCTGTCGAATGCCTACCTCTGGCGCGCGTTCGACCAGCTCGGGTGGCAACCCGCGCCCGGCGAGGAGATCACAACCTCGGCACTGGTGGGGCGGATGCGGGTTCTCCCCAACTACGAGAGGCTGCTCGCCCGCTACCTCGGGCACCTCGCCGACGAAGGCACGCTTTCGCGGGCCGGCGACGCGTGGCGTGTCGAGAAGCTACCCCCCGCCGCCGACATCGCCGACCTGTGGCGCGCGGCAATCCACGAATTCCCGTCGCTCCAACCCGAGCTCACGCTGCTCGACCGCTGCGGCACCAGTCTCCCCGCCGTCTTGAGGGGCGATACCCCCTCGCTCCACGTCCTCGCCCCGGGCGGATCGATGACCACGCTCGAGCACCTCTATTCCAGCGGGGAACCGTCCCTGATCTACAACCTCATCGTGCGCCGCGCCCTCGCCGCATGCGTGGCCGCGCTGCCGGAGGGCCGCAAGGTCCGCTTGCTGGAGATCGGCGCGGGCACCGGAGGCCTCACCGGATACCTGTTGCCCACCTTGCCGCGCGACCGCGCCGAGTACTGCTTCACCGATGTCTCCCAGCTCTTCCTCAACCGCGCCGAACAGCGAGCCCAGGAGTACCCCTTCCTCGAGAGCCGCATCCTCGACATCGAAAAGTCACCCTTGGAGCAGGGTTTCCAGGCCCACCGCTATGACATCATTCTCGCCTCGAACGCCCTGCACGCCACGGCGGATCTCCGGCAGACCCTCGCCCACATCCGGGACCTCCTGGCCCCCGGCGGACTCCTGGCCCTGATCGAGGTCGATCGCCCAGACCACCTCTTCGATATCGTCTTCGGCACGACCGATGGCGTCTGGCGGTTCAGCGATCACGACCTCCGCCCCGACTATCCCCTGCTCGACCGCGGCCGGTGGCAGGGACTGCTGCGCTCCTCGGGTTTCGCGCAGGTCGCCGCCGTCTCCCCGTTCGACGAGACGGCGACCTCCTCACAGGCGGTCTTGCTCGCGCGGGCGCCCCACGCAGAGCCCACGCCCGCCCCGGTCGCCGCCAGCAATGGCGAGCCGAAGAGCTGGATCGTGCTCGCCGACGCCACCGGCGCGGGCGATGCCCTCTGCGCCGAATTGCGCGCCCGCGGCCACCGCTGCATCACCGTCGCCCCGGGCGACGCCTTCCGCCGCGAGTCCGCGGACCACTTCGTCATCCGACCCGCCGCGGCCGAGGATTTCCGGCGGCTGATCGCGGAGAGTGCCGGCTGCCACGGCGTGCTCCACCTGTGGGCACTCGATGCCCCCGAGGATGGGGCCATGACGACGCCCCGGCTGGAGGCGGCGCATGCGCACGGCGTCCACTCCGCCCTCTTCCTCGCCCAGGCCATGGCCGGCACGAAGCTCAGGCTGTTCCTCGTCACTCGAGGGGCACAGCCCATCGGCGAACACCGCACGCCCGTCGCCGTGGCCCAGTGCGCCCTCGTGGGCCTCGGCCGCGTGATCCAGATGGAGCAGCCCGGCCTCGTCCCACGCCTCATCGATCTCTGCCCCGGGCGCCCAGCCCAAGAGGCCCGCGAGGTCGCCGACGAGATCCTGTCCGGCGAGACCGAGGAAGAGATCGCGTTCCGCGGGATCGCCCGGTACGCGCAACGTTTCGCGCCGCGGGGCGCGCCGGATGACGCCGCGGCCAGCCGGCTCCGCAGCGTCCGCGAGACCCCCTGCCGCATCGCCGCCCCCAACCCGGGCAGCCTCGACGCGCTCCAGATACAGGCCATCGGGCGCCAGGCCCCCGGCCCGGGCGAGGTCGAGATCGAGGTCGCCGCGGCCGGCATCAACTTCCGCGACGTCATGAAGTCGCTGGGTATCTATCCCACCGATGCGGGCGACGCGCGCCAACTCGGCGACGAGTGCTCCGGCACCGTGGTCGCCGTCGGCGAGGGCGTCTCCGCGTTCAAGCCCGGCGACGAGGTCTTCGCCATCGCCCGCTCCGCCTTCGCCTCGCACATCACGATGCCCGTCGGCCTCGTGATGCGCAAACCTGCCCACTTCTCGCACGAGGACGCGGCCACCGTGCTGGTCACGTTCCTAACCGCGCACTACGCGCTCCACCACCTCGCCCGCATGCGGGCCGGCGAGCGCGTGCTCATCCACGCGGCCAGCGGCGGCGTCGGCCTCGCCGCTGTCCAGCTCGCGCGGGCCGCGGGCGCCGAGGTCTTCGCCACCGCCGGCAACGCGGAAAAGCGCTCCTTCCTCAAGAACCTGGGGGTGCCCCACGTCATGAGCTCGCGCACGCTGGCCTTCGCAGACGAGATCCTCGAGATCACCGGGGGCCGGGGCGTCGACATCGTGCTCAACTCGCTGGCCGGCGAGGCCATCCCGAAGGGCCTCTCGGCCCTCGGCCCGTACGGGCGCTTCCTGGAGATCGGCAAGCGCGACATCTACGGGAATTCCAAGATCGGACTGCGTCCCTTCAAGAACAACCTGTCCTACTTCGCGATCGACCTCGCGGCGGCGCTGGATCCCGCCATCGTGGGCGGCTTCCTGCGCGACCTCTCCCGACGCTTCGAGGCCCGCGAGCTATCGCCGCTGCCGCACCGCTCGTTCGCGCTCGGCGATTTCAAGAGCGCCTTCCGCTACATCGTCGAGGCGCGTCAGGTCGGCAAGGTCGTGATCGACTTCCGCGGCGAGCGCGTCCCCGTCTCGCCGGCGCCGCCGGCGTCCGAGCCGCGATTCCGCAAGGACGCGACATACCTGATCGCCGGCGGACTGGGCGGCTTCGGCACCGCGGTCGCGCGGTGGCTGGCCGAACTCGGCGCCGGCCACGTCGTGCTCACGAGCCGCAGCGGCACGGTGTCGGACGAGGCCCGAGAGGCGATCGCCGCCATCGGGGCCGCCGGCGGCAAGGCCACGGTCATTCGCTCCGACATCAGCCGCGAGAGCGACGCGTCCGACCTCCTCGCCAAGATCCGCGCGGAGATGCCCCCGCTTGCCGGGATCTTCCACGCGGCCATGGTGCTCGACGATGCGCTGTTGTCCGACTTGGACGCGAGCCGCTTCGACGCCGTCATGACGCCCAAGGTCTCCGGCGCGTGGAACCTCCACCGCCTCACCCGAGATATCCCGCTCGAGCACTTCGTGCTGTTCTCTTCGATCAGCTCGGTCGTCGGCAATGGCGGCCAGGGCAATTACGCGTCCGCCAACGCGTTCCTCGATGGCCTCGCGCACCACCGGCGCGCGCTGGGTCTCCCGGGGCTCTCCGTGAACTGGGGCGTCCTGGCCGAGGTCGGCTATGTCGCGCGCAACGATTCCGTCCGGGAGTTCCTCGGACGGCTCGGGTGGTCCGGCATAGCGCCGCGCCGCGCGTTGCGCGCCCTCGGTCAACTCATGCAGGGCGAGGCCGCCCAGATGTCCGTGCTCCGCGTCGACTGCCAGCAGTGGGCCAGCGCCCTCCCGCGGATCAAGGGCTCGCCGCGCTACTCGATGTTGCCATTCGGCGCCGATGCCGAATCCGGCGGCGGCGAGGATGGCGCGCAACTCCGCGCCGCGATCCTGGCCGCCGGCCCCGAGGAACGCCTCGCGCTCCTGGAGAAATTCCTGTGCGCCCAGATCGCCCAGGTCCTCCGCATATCGCCATCGAAGATAGAGCGCGACCGCCGTCTCCCGGAACTGGGACTGGATTCCCTCATGGCGGTCGAGTTGCTCAACAGGATCGAGGGACGCCTCGGCGTCAACCTCCCCACCGGCCAGGTGATGGCCAACGCCACCGTCTCGAAGCTGGCCGCCCTCCTCGGCGGCATGCTCGGCGGCGCCCCGGCCCAACCCGCGGCGACCCCGGCGCCCGCCGTCCCGGTCGCCGCATCGCCTGCCTGCGCGGACCGCCCGCCCTTTGGCGAAGGCGACTCCATCGACGCGGACATCGCGCGCCTTCGCGCCGCGGTCGGCGCCCTGCCTTTCGCAGGCGCAGCCGCCGGGCGCCCGGGCCCCCTGCTCATCACCGGCGCGACGGGATTTATCGGCGCCCATGTGCTCGATCGACTCCTCGCGGGACCGGGCCCCGAGATCTACTGCATAGTCCGCGGCACCTCGCACGACGAGGCGGCGCGCCGGCTCGCGGACGCCACGCGGCAGTTCGGCCTCGCGGGCCCGAACTCGCCAGTCTGGAAGGCCAGGGTTCGCGCCGTGCCCGGCGACGTATCCGCGCCGCTTTTCGGGCTGCCCGCGCAAGAGTATGCCCGCCTGGCCGACGTCGCGCACGCGGTCCTGCATGCCGCGGCCGATGCCAACCACGTCGCCCCCTACGAGATGCTCCGCGACACGAACGTGCTGGGCACGCTTGAGGCGATCCGGTTTGCCTCGGCCCATCGCCTCAAGCGCCTGCACTACACATCCAGCCCGTTCGTTTTCAGCCTGCACGCCGACCGCGGCAGGCGATCGCGTTCCGAATCCGACGCGCCCGACCCGGCCCACACGCTGCCCGATGGCTATGGCCAGACCAAGGCCGTCAGCGAGTGGCTCATCGAGGCGGCCTCCGGGCGCGGCCTGCCCCACACCACCTACCGGATCGGCCTCGTCATCGGAGACGCCGCGCACGCGATAACCCCTCCCAACCAGTTGGCGTGGCTGTTGCTCAGCGCCAGCGTGTCGATCGGCGCCGCGCCCAAGAGCGATCTCGACATGGGGCTGACGCCCGTCGGGCTCGTGGCCGATGCCATCTCCCGTTCCATCCAGGACGACTCCCACGATGGCACGCTGCACCTCGTCTGCCGCGACGGCATCAGCTTTTGTGACGTGTGCGATGTCGCCCGATCCCTCGGCTACGCCATGGAGACCCTCCAGCCAAAGCAGTGGCTGCGCCGCGCCACGAGAACCGACGATCTCCACGCCGCCAGCCCGTACGTCGCGCTGCTTCCCCCGGAGACCATCGCCGGCCTGCTGGAGTGCCAGGAACTCCCCGATGTCGACACGACGCGGATGACGGGGCTCATCCAGGGCTGGGGGCTCAAGGCCCCCGTCGTCGACCGCGACCATATCCGGCGCTGCATCGGCCACCTCGTCAGCGAGGAGTTTCTGCCGCCGCCCAGGGTCGCCGCCGCAAAGCCCCGAACATAGATGTCGTCTCTCCAGTTCACGCTGTCCCGCGAGCCCCCGTCGTCCGACGAGAGGGCCGCGCTCGACGATCACCTCCGCGACATGGGCGCCGACGAGGCGGTCTGGGATGTGTTCGGCTGTTTTCTCGCCACGCGCTCGGCCACCACCCGCCCCCTCGCGCTCCGCGCCTCGCGCGACGGGCGTCTCGCGGGCATCGCCTTCATGGTCGAATGCACCGCCTACGGGCGCTCCCTGTTCGATGGCCCCTGGCTCGCATGGGCCCTGGACCACTCCGGGATCCCCGCGCTCACCTGGCTCCGTTCGGGACTCTGCGCCGAGACCTTCGCCAACCCGGGCTTCGTCGCCAACGGTTTCGACCGCGGCGCCACCATCGCCGCCATGATCAGCTGGCTCCGCCGCCACAGGCCGGTGCTCTTCGTCAATGACTCCACCGCCAACCGTCCCCTCCACGCGCGCGCCAGAGAGTTCCCCTACGTCCGGGATGGCGCGGTCGACATCGCCGGGATGTCATCCGTCTCCGACTACATCGCGCAGCACAACAACATCCGGCGCAAGATCAAGGGCTTCGCGAACAAGGGCGGCACCATCGATCTGATCGAGGGGCCCCTGGGCGATGGCGACATGGCGGGCGTCGCGCACTGCGTCGCCTCCACGGTTGACAACAGCATCATCGCCAGCCCCTTCCAGGATCTATTCCCCGAGATGGTCGCCGCCACGTGCGCGCACCCCTCGCCCCGGTTCGTCCACCTCGTCGCGCACCTCGATGGCCAGATGCTCGGCTATCACTCCTTTGTCCGCACGGGCCGCGGCCTGCGCATGCTCCACGGCGCCTTCGACCGCACCCTCAAGAGCACCCTCCACGCGTACGAGAATCTCATCATACGCGCCGTCGCCCACGGCATCGAGCGTCGCCTCGACCGGGTCCACTTCGGTCCCATCCTCAACGAGACCAAGCGCAGGATGATGAACGCGACGGAACCCGCCGCCCTCTTCTTCTCCAGCAACAACCCCCTCCTCGGGACCGCCATCCCCGCCTTCTTCCCGCTCACCAAAATGCAGTCCCGGGAACTGCTCGCGTTCCGGTAGCGCCCAGAAACGCGCCCGCCGCGGCGGGGCACGATCGGTGCCGAAAATGTAGCCGAAGCCGTGAGGCTTTGGCGCCCAAACGCTCACGCGATCGGCTACGGGATGCGCTGCGGCAATTCTCGAGTCAGACCTTCAGGTACCCGCTATACGCCGAGAGCACCGATGACCCGATCAGCAGCACGAGGCCGCAGGCCAGCAGCGCGCGCGTGCGCCCGCTGGTGCCCTTCCACTCGCCGAGCAGTATCCCGAGCAGCGTCGAGAACAGGATCGCGCTGGCCATGAGCACCGCCCAGCCGATGTACGACAGCGCGCCCATCTGCGGCTCGCCGGTCTTGAAACAGATGAACTGCGAGCACCAGATCGCCCCCGCCAGCCCGGCGAACAGCAGGTTCGGGAGCATCGGGGCGTCCTTGCGCGCGTAGTCCCCCAGGGTCTTGTTCTTCGCATTCAGGAATAGGCACCAGCCGCCATTGACCGCGAATCCCCCCAGCAGCACCACCACCAGCACCGGCATCCCCGCCCACGCCAGGGGCGTCACCGGTTCCACGCTCTTCGCCAGCGCCTCGATGTCCGGCCCGCCCTGCAGCCCGAAACTCATCCCCGCGCTCATGATCCCGGAGAATAGCGCCACCAGGATCCCCTTCTTGAAATCGTACTCGGCCACCGCCTTCTTCTTCTCCTCATCCGGCAGCTCGCTCTCCTTGGACATGCCCGCCATCCCCACCAGCACGATCCCGATCACCGAGACGAGCACCCCCACCAGCGAGGCGTTCGCCGCAGGCGTCCCGAAGAGCGCCTGGAGGTTGCCCTTCAGGATCGGCGGGATCAGCGTGCCGGTCGCCGAGCACAGGCCGCAGCCGATCGCCAGCCCGAGGCCCACGCCCAGGTACCGGATCATCAGGCCCCAGGTCAGGCCGCCGACGCCCCACATCGCCCCGCAGAAAAAACAGTAGCCGATCTGGCCGCCCGGCGCCTGCGAGAGCACCTTCACCACGTTCGGCGACGTCGTGAGCGCCAATAGCCACGGCACCACCACCAGGCCCGCCACCGCGTAGAGCATCCAGTAACTCTCCCAAGCCCACTTCTGGACCCTCTTGAAGGGGAGATAGAACACCGCCCCCGCCAATCCTCCGAGCGTGAATATCAGCACGCCCAGGGACGGGTTGGTCGTCGATTCAGCCACGGTCGCGATGCACATGGGGGCGCCTCCTCAATTCCGCTTCGAGAGCACGTCGGCCTCGTATTTCTTCACGTCGTCCAGCCACGCGACGCCCACCGGCGCGCCCTGCTTCGCGCAGTAGTAATCCCACACCGCGCCCGCCGGCAGCACCTTCATGTCCTCCATGAGCGCCAGCCTCGAGGTGTAGTCGCCGGCCAGCTCGAACGCCTTGAGCCTCTCGATCGGCGCGACCAGCGCCATCAGCAGCGCCTTGATCATGTTGCGCGTCCCGATCACCCATGCCGCGATCCGGTTGATGCTCGCGTCGAAGTAATCCAGCCCGATGTGTATCCGGTCCAGGTACCCGCCCCACACGATCTCCTGCGCGATCGAGTGCAGGTCGTCGGTCAGGGTCACGACGTGGTCGCTGTCCCACCGGACGCCGCGGCTCACGTGCAGCGTGATCTCCGGCAGGAAGCACATCACCGAGGAGATCTTGTCCCCGATGCCCTCCGTCGGATGATAGTGCCCCGCGTCGAGCGTCAGCAGGATCTTCCGGCTGACCGCGTAGCCGATGTAGAACTCGTGCGAGCCCGGCGTGTAGCTCTCCGCGCCGATGCCAAAGAGCTTCGGCTCCACCGAATCCAGGTTGTACTTCTTGTCGATCTTCGGCGCAAACACCGCGTCCAGCGACTCGGCCAGCCGCTCGCGCGGGCCCCGCCGGTCCGCCGGGGTGTCCTTCATCCCATCCGGGATCCACAGGTTGGTCACGCACGTCTTCCCCAGCTCCTTGCCGATCGCCGCCCCGATCTCCCGGCAACGGATCCCGTGCTCGATCCAGAATTTGCGGATCTTCGCGTCCGGGTGCGTCAGCGACCACCCGCGATCCATCTTCGGGTGCGAGAAATACGTCTGGTTGAAATCCATCCCGATCCCCAGCCCCTTCGCCCAGGCGATCCAGTTCTTGAACTGGTCCGGGCCCAGCGCGTCCCGGTCCACCTTCTTCCCGTCCATCTCCGCGTAGCACGCGTGCACGTTGAACCGGTGCTTGCCCGGGATGACGGACGTGGCCTTCTCGAAATCCTGCCTCAACTGCTGCGCCGTGCGCGCCTTCCCCGGATAATTCCCCGTCACCGCCAGACCGTCGCCCAGCGTCCCGCCCGCGTTCTCGAACCCGCCGACGTCGTCCCCCTGCCAGCAGTGCATCGATATCGGCACCTTCGCCAGAACCTCCAGCGCCTTGTCCGTGTCCACGCCAAGCGCCCCATAGCGCTCCCTCGCCAACTCGTACGCCCTCTCGATTGCTCCATCCATCTTGCCGGCCATCTCGCGCCTCCTGTCGGGGTTGGTTTATTGCTCGGGATCGAGCATATCGGCGCCCGACCCGCCCGCAATGAAATTGTGACCGCGAGATCTCCAGACACGCCCGAACGCCCCGCCCTGAGGCCCCACCCGGAGGAAGGCATCACCCCGGGGACGAGCGCCCGCGCAATCTGTGGTTGAAAACATCGCCCGCCGGGCGCATATCGGCACCATGAAGGTCTCCGACCTGCGCGGGATATTGAATTACGTCCCCAGCTACCGGGAGAAGGTGTTCGTCATCGCCCTGGACGGCGCGGTCCTGGCCGGCGACAACATCTCGAACCTGATCCTGGACATCGCGGTGCTCTGGAGCCTGCGCATCCGCACGGTGCTCGTGCACGGCGCCGGCCAACAGATCAAGGATCTTTCCGCGCAGACCGCGACGCCGATCTCCAACTACGACGGCTCGGGCATCACCGACCCCGCGACCCTCTCCGTCGCGCTCACCGCGGCCAACCGCCTCACCCACGAGATCATGGAGGGGCTCACCTCGGTTGACATGCGCTGCATCTACCCCAACGCGATCATCGCGCACCCCGTCGGCATCATCGATGGCATCGACCAGCAGCACACCGGCAAGGTCGAGCGCGTCGACGAGGACCTCCTCCGCCGGGTGCTCGCCGAGGACATCGTGCCGGTGATCCCGCCGCTGGGCTTCGATGGCGCCGGGCGCACCTTCCGCGTGAATTCGGACGCCGTGGCCCTCGCGGTCGCCCGCGCCCTGCGGGCCGTGAAACTCATCTTCGTCACCGCCAATGACAAGCTAACCCGCGGCGGCGAGGTCATCCAGCACATGTCCGTCGACGAGGCCGCGGCCTACCAGAAATCATGCCCCGACGAGATACCCCCCGAGCTGCGCTCGAAGGTCGCCCACGGCATCGGCGCCTGCAGGGACGGGATCGACCGCGTCCACATCGTCAACGGCAAGGTCGACGAGGCCCTGCTGAGCGAGGTGTTCCTCAACGAGGGCATCGGCACGATGATCTACGCCAACCAGTACCAGTCCATCCGCCGCGCGATGAAGAAGGACGTGCAGTCCATCCAGAACCTCATCAAGCGCGCGGTCCAGTCCCAGGAGATCCTGCCGCGCACACGCGCCATGATCCTCCAGCAGCTGAACGACTACTACGTCTTCGAGGTCGACCGCAACGTCCTGGGGTGCGTCGCCCTGCACCCAGACGCGGAGGGGCGCCGCGCGGAGGTCGCCTGCCTCTACGTGAGCGCCAGCCACGAGAACCAGGGGATCGGGCGCCGCCTCCTCGCCTACGTCGAAAAGGTCGCCCGCGAGGCCGGCATCGAGGAACTCTTCGCCCTGTCCACGCAGACGTTCGCCTTCTTCGAGCAGAAGGGGGGCTTCTCGGCGGTCTCCCCCGACATCCTCCCCGCCAAGCGCCGCGAGCAGTGGGAGAAGAGCGGGCGCAACTCGCGCGTCCTCGCCAAGGACCTCCGCAGCCAGCCCGCCACGATGCCGGTCTAGCGCCCAAGGCGACCTTTGATCTGCCACCTGTGGTTTTGCCTTTTGCCTTTTGATTTGTGCCCTATGTTCCCCCCATGTTCTCCCACGTCGTCATCTTCTGGACCGACCCCGCGAAGCCCGCCGCCGCGGACGATCTTGTCGCCGGGGCCAAGAGATATCTGAACAAGCAGCCCGGCATCCTGCATTTCCACGTCGGGAAAATGGCCAAGAGCCACAGGGACGTGGTCGACCAGAGCTATCAGGTCGCCCTGAACATCGTCTTTGACTCCAAGGCGTCGCAGGATGCCTACCAGGACGATCCGGCGCACGTCGAGTTCATCGAGAAGGTCTTCAGACCCAATTGCAGGAAAGTCCTCGTCTACGACTTCGAGTGACCCGCGGCGCTGGGCGGCGTGTCGGGATGTGAGATCGCGTGAGTGCGCGCCATAGGATGGGGGCGACCCTCGCGTGGCTCGGCGCGCGCGATGGGCTCGTTCGCACGGCCATCTATGTGGCCGCGCTCGCCGCTCTCCTCGCCATCCTGGACGCCGCCGCGAGGGCCGCGCTCGGGCCCGGCGCCGGGCTCCTGGGTCACACGGGACCCGGCCGCCTGGTCGTCTGCGCCGCGGCCCTGCTGCTGGCCTGGGCCTTCCACCGGACAGCCGCCCGGCGCCCTGCCCTGGGCCTCCGGCCCACGCCCGGCTGGCGGGGGGTGATTGCCCGCGGATGGCTCTTCGGGATCGGAGGATACCTCGCCTACGCGCTGCTGATGCGCGCGGGCGGGTCCGTCGAATTCCGCGCGCCACGATCCCTGGCCGACGTCGCCGCGGCCGTTCCGGCCTGCGCCTTCGCGGGCATCGCCATCGCGACGACCGAAGAGATCCTCTTCCGCGGGTTCCTCTTGCGCGCCGTCGCCGATGCCCTGCCGCGCTGGCCCGCGGTCATTGTCACCGGAGTCCTCTTCGCGTTCTTCCACGACCTCGCCAATCCCGGCGACCTCCTCACGGAACCCGCGGACCGCATGCTCTTCGGCGGCGTCTTCTGCCTCCACGTCTTGCTCTGCGCCGCCGCCATCCGGACGCGCGCCCTGCACCTCGGCATCGGCATCCACGCGGGCCTGGTGTTCGGCGAGGCACTCTTCCGGCGACTCCGCCTCTTCGACGTGGTCGATGATGAGTCGTGGTTCCTGGGCCTGGATGGCGACCCGCGCCGCGGGTTCATCGCGTGGGGGCTCTTCCTCGTCTCCGCGGCAATCATCCCGCGCCTCATGGGCCCGCGCGCGATGGCCGCGGTCGCCGACCGCGAGGCCGTCGCGTTCGCGCCGTCCGCGCCCCCGTGGCTGGCTCGGCTCGTGGACCGGGTGATCTCGATCGGGCCCCGGGGCGAGGCGGCGTGCTGGTTGGCCATCGGCGCGACCGCCGTCGCGATCCGCCTGACCCCGTTGCTCGGCATCCCCTTCGCGCTGCTGCACGATGGCAGCGCCGCGATCCTCGGCGCGGCGGCATCGCCGACCGCCCTTGAGCCGCGCGGGGGCTGGCTGCTCACGTGGATCCTCCCGCCCATGGCGTCCGGCGACCCGGCCCTCGCGACATGGGTCTGGATGCAGCATGGCGCCGCGCTCCTGGGCATCGCCACCATGTTCCTCGCGCTCCGCTCCCTGCTGGGGCGCCCCGCCACGGTGCCGCTCGCCGTGTGCGCCCTCGGCTGTTGCCTCCACGGCTTGCCCATCTTCCTGGCGCACCACGTGCTTCCTGGCGCGCTGCAATTCGCGCTCATGGCCCTGGCGCTCTCCCTGTGGGCGCTTCGGCTCTCGGGCGGTGGGCCACCGCTGGCCTTCGCCGCGGCATCGCTGGCTTCGCTGCAGGGCCTCAACGCATTCCTCGCCTGGCCACTGGCAGCGGTCATCGTGATGCGCGAATTGTTGGCGTGCGCGCCGGGGCGCCGATGGGTCGGCGCGGGGGCATCCCTCTTGGG
>JADLBR010000151.1 GCA_020847615.1 Verrucomicrobiia bacterium | reverse complement strand
GTGGCGCCGTGGCCATCGCGCTGGCCGTGGTGATCATCTTCAAGCTGGCCGATGGCCTGCGGGCGCTGGCGGCGTGGCAGAAAGGGAAGTCTCGGGCGCGAGGCGACGCGTCTCGGGGGGCGGATGGCGGGGGTTTCCAGCGCCGACCCTCGACGGGCCCGAGGCCGGTGATGCGACAGCGCCCTGAGCCAAATGATCCGTGACCGCGAGGGCCGCCCGGTCGAGTGAGGGGACGGTTCTGCGCCCCGGCATGCGAGTCGGACTTGGCGAAGTCCAACGGGCTGCTAGGAGTGGCTGATGTGCCTGCGCGTAGTGATGCTGCCGGTTGTTCTCTCGTGCTGTTGCGGATCGATGGTGGGTGCGCCTGATGGTGATTTCGAGCGATGGCAGGGGTCCCGACCGGACGGCTGGGGGGCGCTGTGGGTGCGTGAGCGGGGGGCGGGGGAACTGGCGCCGGATGGGGGGGCGAAGCACGGCGGGGAGCGGTCCGCGCGCGTGACGCACCGCGGGGAAAAGGACTGGAGCCTGAATGCGGCGGGGCCAGTCGTGGCGACGCCGGGTGACATCTTTGAGGTCCGGGCGTGGCTTAAGATCGAGGGGGAGGGGTCCGTCACGCCATGCGTTGCGGCGATCGACGGGGGCGGCAAGACGGTGGATTGGTCCCTGGGGGATGAAGATCTTCGGGGCCCGGCGGATTGGGCGCTGGTGGAGTCCCGGTTCCTGGTGCCCGAGGGCACCGCGCGGCTGTTGCCGCGGGTGGTCGGGTTGGGGCGGGGCACCGCCTGGGTGGACGATTTCGAACTGCGTCGCGTGGGGAACATCGCTGAGATGCGCGCCCGGGATCTCGGGAGTTCGGTGGTCATATCCAACGCGATGCTGCGCGTGGTGTTCGACACGGGTTCGGGGGCCATGGCGGTGGAGGACCTGCGGACGGGCCGGGTGGCGAAGCAGTCGCAGGGGTCGCGGATGGTGATCAAGGGGGCCCGGGCCGACGGGCCGATGTCGTTGCGGGTCGCGGCATGGGATCCGGTGGACGGGTTGGAATTGGATGTGCGGGTGGCCTTGGAGCCAGGGTGGCCCGAACTCACGGTGGAGATCGCGTCGGAGGGTAAGATGCGGAGGCCGCTGGCGTTTCCCGGGCCGTTCGTGACCGGGGCCGGGAGCTATCTGGTCGTGCCGATGAACGAGGGGATCTCCTATCCGGTGGACGATGGCTCGATTGCGCCGATGCGGCTGATCGCCTATGGCGGGCACGGGATCTGCATGGGATTCTGGGGTGTGACGGACGGCGCCGCGGGGCACATGGCGATCATCGAGACCCCCGATGACGCGGCGATCCGGATCGATCGGTCTGGCGGGATGCTGTGCGTGGCGCCGGAATGGGAACCGCAGAAGGGTGCCTTCGGGTATGCGCGGAAACTGCGCTACGTCTTCTTCGATGGGGGTGGGCACGTGGCGATGTGCGGGCGGTACCGGGACCACGCCAAGGCGAAGGGCCTGGTCAAGACACTCAGGCAGAAGCGCGATGAGATCCCCGCCGTGGACCTCCTGATCGGCGCGGTGAACGTGTGGTGCTGGGAGAAGGACGCCGTGTCGATCGCGCGGGAACTCAAGGCTGCCGGCATCGAGCGCATCCTTTGGAGCAATCGGGGCACCCCGGAATCCATCGGGGCGATGAACGCGATGGGGGGAATCCTCACGGGCCGGTACGACATCTACCAGGATCTGATGGATCCGGACCTCATCGCGAGGGGCATCATCCGGGGCACGCACTCGGACTGGACGCAGGGGGGATGGCCCAGGGACATCATCCTCGACGCGCGTGGCAAATGGATCCCGGGATGGGGCGTCAAGGGCAAGGATGGCGCCACGCACCCCTGCGGCGTGCTGTGCGATAGCCGGGCGCTGGATTATGCCATGGCGCGCGTCCCCGCCGATCTGGCGGAGCATCCGTACCGGGCCCGTTTCATCGACACGACGACGGCCTCCCCGTGGCGCGAGTGCTACAGCCCCGAGCACCCCATGACGCGGGGCCAGAGCCGCGAGTGGAAGATGCGATTGCTCGAGTACATGTCCAAGGAGATGAAATTGGTCACGGGATGCGAGACCGGGCACGATGCCTCTGTGCCATTCCTCCATTATTTCGAGGGGATGCTCAGCCTTGGGCCATACCGCGTGCCGGACTCCGGCCGCGACACGAGGCGGATATGGGATGAGGTGCCGGAACGCGTCGCGAAATTCCAGCTCGGCCACCGATATCGCCTGCCGCTCTGGGAGCTGGTGTACCATGACTGCACCGTCGCGCAGTGGTACTGGGGCGACTACAACAACAAGCTGCCGTCGCTCTGGGACAAGCGGGATCTGTTCAACGCCCTGTACGGCACCCCGCCGATGTTCATGTTCGACCGAAAGCTGTGGGAGCAGCAGCGGGATCGCTTCGCGCGCAGCTACAGGGCCACTTGCCCCGTGGCGCGCGCGGTGGGATTCTCAGAGATGACCGACCACCGGTTCCTGACCCCTGACCGCGACGTGCAGCAAACCCGGTTCGACAACGGCGTGACCGTAACGGTCAACTTCGGCGAAGGCGCGAGGGAGGTCGAGGGCCTCGGCACGCTCGCGCCCATGAGCGCGAGGGCCGACGGGATCTGAGGCCTGCACCGCCGCGCCGGGCAACGCGATCGGTGCAGGTGGCGCGATGAGTCCGGGCCCTTTTCAACTGCAAATGAGTTGCATCAACGCCAAGCGGCGGGTAACGTGCGGCGATGAGGGCGATGGCGTACCGGTCGAACGCGGATGGGCGCGCCATGGGGGGAGATCCTGCGGCGCCGGGGGGGGCGCTCGGGTGAGTGGCCGGGACCCCGGCGGCGGCGGGCAGGCGGGATTTGGGGCCCGGCATGAGCCCTGCGGGGCCTGTTCGACGGACATCCGGGGCCTTTGTGTGAGGATGGGGTCCAAGGAAGTCCTTCGGGATATCGACCTGCACCTGCACTGCGGAGAACTGGTGGCGCTGGCGGGGTTGAACGGGGCGGGCAAATCGACGTTGCTCCGGGCGATCCTCGGGGAGATCCCGCACACGGGCCGGGTTCTGTTCATGGACAAGGAGCATCGGCGCCCGGTGCTCCCGCGGATCGGCTACGTGCCGCAGCGCGTCGAGTTCGACCCCGCGGCCCCGATCAGCGTGGCGGATCTCTTCGCGACGGCGGTGTCGCGTCGGCCGTCGTGCTTTGGGATGTCGGGGGCCCTTCGCGACGCGGTGCTGGAGAGCCTCGGGGCGGTCGATGCCGCGCGGCTGATCGATCGGCGGCTGGGGGAGCTGTCGGGCGGCGAGCTTCAGCGGGTGCTGTTGGCGCTTTCGCTGACGCCGCCTCCCAACCTGCTGCTGCTGGACGAGCCGCTATCGGGGATCGATCTCGCGGGCCGGGAGCGGTTCTATCGCCTGGTCTCCGACCTGCGGCGCCGTTTCGACATGGCCGTGGTGCTTGTGTCACACGATCTGGCGGCGATGGTCGACTTCGCGGACAGGATGATCTTTCTCGAGGGCCGGGTGGTGTGCGACGACGACCCGCCGAAGGTGTGGGCAGACCCGAGGGTGCGGCTGGCGTTCGGGCTGGATCTGCACCGGCATGGGGAGGGCGAGGGGGCGCCGCGATGATGGACTGGTGGCACGCGGTCGTGGGCGGATTGCCTTTCGAGTGGGCGCGGTACGCATTCATGCGCAATGCGCTCCTGGCGATCGCGATCGTGTCGCCCCTGTTCTCGCTGATGGGCGCTCTCGTGGTCAGCCAGCGGCTCGCGTTCTATTCGGATGCGGTGGGGCACTCGGCCCTATCTGGGCTCGCCATTGGCCTGCTTCTCGGGTTGGCCGACCCATTCTGGGCCATGATCGGCTTCTCGCTGCTTTTTGGCCTGGCGGTCTTTGGGCTCAAGCGCTGGAGCGCCGTGCCGGTGGATACGGTGATCGGCCTGCTCATGTCCTTCGCGGTGGCCCTCGGTGTGGTGCTTCTGTCGCGTGGCGGGAACTTCATGAAGGTCGGGCATTTCCTGGTGGGGGACCTGCTGAGCATCACACCGGAGCAGATCGTTCGGTTGCTGGTGCTCATGTTGCCCGCGACGTTCCTGGTGCTCCGGGCATTCAACGCCCTGACTCTGGCGAGCCTCAACCCATCGCTCGCGTCCAGCCGCGGCGTCAGGGTCGGTCGCGAGGAGGTGGTTTTCGGGTTGCTGGTGGCGCTGGCGGTGACGATGAACCTCCAGTGGGTCGGCATCCTGATCATCAACTCGCTTCTCATATTGCCCGCGGCCGCGGCCCGCAACATCGCGCGCAACCTGCGGGAGTACGTGGGCCTGGCGATGGGCATCGGGCTCGGGTGTTCCGTCGGCGGCCTGCTGCTGGCCTATTACCTCGGCACGTCGGCGGGTGCGACGATCGTCCTGGTGGCGATGGGGGTCTTTGCGGCGACGGCCATCGCCAGGGCCATCTTGTTTCGGCGATAGACGCCGGGCCCCGCGCGGCGGTGCGACACCGGTCGAAGAAGATATGGCCCATCACGTCCGTCGGCTGCCGGGGCCACCGGCGCCGAACGCGTGGCCGATCGCCTCGGGCGATTGGCGGCCAAACGCTCACGCGTTCGGCTACGGGATTTGCGTTCGGTTGCGGGATGATACGCGGCAATCTTCGGGTCAGGTCGCGCGGATTTCGGCTGGGGTCACGGGGCGCCCGAGATCCAGGGATCGCATCGCGGCGAAGACCACCTCGTGGGTGCGCGTCGCCTCCGGGAGGCCGGTCAGCGGCATACAGGCACCGCGATCGATGGCGTCAAAGAAAGCCTCGAACTGGGTCTGGTAGGGATGGTCGTGGACGTCGCCGGAGTCCACCGGCTTGTACGCGAGGCGCTGCCAGGAATTGCGGTCGTGGCCCTCGATGAGGTTGGAGTGGAATCGGTCGTCCAGCAGGCTCCCCTCGCTGCCGACGAGGTGCGTGTGGAAATAGTAGGGCTGCCAGCAGTCTATCACGGAGGCGCACTTGCCCACCGCGCCGCCCTTGAAGCGGACGAGCGTGGATGTGGTGGGCGGGTACTCGTACGGCGCGTAGGTCGCGTGCGAGGACTTTGATCCGTAGGTGAAGACCTCCTCGACCTCTTCGCCGACGCACAGGAGCAGCGCGTCCATGGCGTGGATGCCGGCCTCCAGGAGGCTGCTGCCGCAATCCTCTTTCGTCGTGCACCACAGGAACTCCCGATACCATGGGCCGACCCCGTGATAGTAATCGACCTCGGCGTAATGGACGTGGCCCAGCAGTCCCCGGTCGAGGATGGACCGGATCTCGCGGAACTGCGAGGAGAAGCGCAGCTCGAAGCACGTGCAGAAGGTCACCCCGGACGCGGAGACCGCGCCCTCGATCTCCCCGAGATCCCGCGGGTTCAGGGCGAGGGGCTTTTCGGCGATGATGTGTTTACCGGCCCTGGCGGCCGCGATGATGTGCGCGGGGTGCTGCCTGTGATAGGAGCACACGGAGACGGCGTGGATGTCCCTCTGCGCGAGCATCTCGCCCAGGTCGTTGAAGGCGCGGATCGGGCATCCGTGCTTTTCCGCGAGGGCCGCGGGATCGAGTTTGCGGGACGAACAGACCGCCGTGACTTGCGCCAGGGGAGTGGCATTGATCGCGGCGATGTGGGCCTCGGCGGCCCATCCGTATCCGACGATGGCGACATTGTATTTCTTCATGGTTGAAT
>JADLBR010000150.1 GCA_020847615.1 Verrucomicrobiia bacterium | reverse complement strand
GCGGAGTGCCTGAAGGCACCACTACGAACATTTTCGTGGTCTTGGGCTCGTAGTGCCGCCTTTAGCCTGCATATTTCACGCGCATGCGCGAAATATGCAGGCTCAAAGGAAAACCGCGCTCTGAAATTCGTGTCCCCGATCGGTTTTCGGCACTGGAAACGCGGCCAACAGTTTGTGATTTCGAAAAATGGTGTTTGGAAGCGCGCGTCTCCATCCCAACCTGTTGCTATCGCGCGGTTTTCCCAGAACCCGTGCCCCGCAGACGGGGCACCACCGGGTCAGAAAATGTAGCCGAGGCCGTGAGGCCTTGGCGGCCAAACGCTTACGCGTTCGGCTACGGGATGCGCTGCGGCTATTTTCAAGTCAAGGCCCGTATGCGAATGTCGCGGTGGCGCGGGTGTCGCGGTCGGCGGTGAGCCGGACCCAGTGGGCCGAGTATCCGGCGGGGAAGTCGTGGGCGGCGGTCTTGCCGGGTTCGACGGTCAGGCGCCGGTATTCGCTCCATTGTCCATCGGCGGCGAAATCGACCTCGATGGTGAAGGTGACGGGCGCATCGGAACCGTGGGAAAGCGCGAGGGACTTCGTGCGGTAGCCCGCCATGAGATAGGGATCGGAAGGCTCTCCGGCTTTCACCCCGGTGTCCTTCCAGGGCCCCCCGGTGCCCCGCGGGGCGCCCATGCGCCAGAGGTCATCGACATCGCCGAACCATATCGCGGCCTCGCCGCCCGGCGTCTTGTACACGTGTTCGTCGTCGGGCGCGTCGGGGCGCACGCCGGTGAGGACGAGCAGGCCGCGCCACGAGGCGAAGTCCCCGATGCGCTTGCCATGCGTGCAGATGGGTCGCATCCGGCGCAGGCCGCCGGCGTCCTTGTAGGGCACCTCGTAGATGCTCCCGTGGGCGTTGAGATGGACGCGCTCCGTCACGATCTCCCGTAACCCGCGCGGCCATCCGTCGGCGTAGGGGCGATCGTAGGCCGAATCCGTCTTCGGGAGGCGGAAGCGCCCCTCGCCCTCCCGGACGATGACGGATGCCGCATCGACCTCGAACGGGGGCTTCTCGCCGACCCCGTACTTGGTGCGCAGGACACCCTCCTTGCCGGCGTCATCCATCGCGGCGAATTCCAGTTTTCCATCCATGGTCCACGCCGTCCGCGCCTTGACGGCATCGCCCTCGCAGAGGTTGGCGGCAAAGAGGAGTTTCCTCGCATCGGCCATGGCGGGTTTGGCGATGCCGCCCATGACGGGGCCCGCGCGACCGATGTCGGCGAGCGGCGCAAAGGCCTCGGGCGTCGCGGGTCGGGGGGGATTGGCCAACCTGAAGTAGGCGCTCGCGGACCGCGCGGCCTGCGTGGCGGTGACGCGCACCCACTGCGACTTGAGTTCATCGCCCAGGATATGGAACGCGTAACCCCGCGCGGGGACCTTGACCCTGGCCACGGGACGCCACGCGCCCGCGCCATCGGCGTCGGCCTCGATCACGAACTCCACCCCGGCATCTGAGGCGTGCGCCAGATGGAGGCATCCCTCGGCAAAACCGCGCACCAGGAAGGGCGGCGATGTCTCGCCCGCGGCCACGTCGTCGCCGAGCCACGGGCCGCCGTTGCCCGCGGGCGCGCCCATGCGCCCGATATCCTCCCACGAGCCAAACCAGATGCCGGAGTTCGATTGCCCCGCGATCTCGTTGCGCATGATCGACGCGTCGTCGCGGGTCATGACGATCTGACCCTGCCACGCGCAATAGTCGACCGGCATGCGGGTGTACGTCGCGACGGGCCGCAGGCCACCGGTGTTCCCGGCAGAGAAGGTCTTCGGGAAATCATAGAACAGGCCATGCATGTGCGCGAGCAGCCGTCCTTCGGTGACCTCTCGGATGCGCGGCCATTCCGTGTACCAGCCCCCGAGGGCATCGTGCGAGAAACTGCCCATCGGGAGGCGGAAGGTGTGCCACTGGCCGCCATCCAGCAGTTTCAGGATGACGGATCGCCGGTCCCATCCCATGGCCCAGATCGGGGCGCGGTCATCCGGCGAGCCGGAGATCCCGCCGGGGCCGGTCACCTCGGTGAACTGGCGGCGCTCGATGATCCGCCACGACGCGCCATCCCACTCGGCCAGCGCCCCGCGCTCATCGGGGTGCGCCGATTCGGCGCCCGCGAGATATTCATATCGCTTCTTGCCGACGGGATGATCGCCGTTGTTGGCGATGACCAGCCGACCCTGCGAGGTATACCCGCCCTTGCCGTGCCAGCCGGGCACGGGTTTCTCAAAGAGGCGGTTGACCGAGAGGCTGCGGACATCGACCTCGTACACGGCCCCCTCCATATCGTAAAAGTAAACTCTATTTGCAGGATCCGTGAGATGGCGCGCGGTGGCGGTCATGCGCCCGACGAGCGCCTTCTTGACGTCGCAGGCGCGGACGGTGCCATCGGCGCCGACGAAGTACGGCCCGATGATCAGCTGGTTGGACTCGCGGTGGATCATGCGGTTGGCGTGCGTGCCGCCGACGCTCTCGGGGCGGACCTCCATGCGCAGATCCTTGTCGATCGTATAGAGCCTGTCCTCGCCGCCGCGCGTCATGTGCGGCGGGTAGGTGATGATCCAGAGCCTATCGGCCCAGGGGACCACCGCGCCGATGCCGCACTCGCCGTATGGGTTGAACGTGGCGAGGTGCGGGTAGATGCCGCTGATGCGGACGACACGATCGCCGGGCGACGGGCCCCATGCCTCGCCGACGCCCTGGGTCCCCGCGGTGTATTCGGCGGCTGGGGCGGCGCACGCGACGCAGACGGCGACCGCGGCCAGCGGCGCGCGGAGCGGGGACGCGTTGATGTGGCTATCTGTTTTTTTCATGGTGATGGGCCTTGGGTTCGGGTTCCGGTGGCTTGTTCTCGCGCATCAGCCGCACGATCGACTCCTGCGACAGCGCCGAATCAAAGATGAAAACCTCATCGAGCGCGCCGCGGAAGACGCGACCGCCATGGCGCGGGCGGTCGTCCATGTTGCGCCCGAATGCGACGGCGGTGCTGCCGGGCCGACCGACCTCGGTGTTGACCCCCCGGATGCCCTTGCGCTCGGCGGGCTCGAGCTGCCCATCCACGAACAGGAGGATGTGGGTGGTGTCGCGCGGCCCCTCGCCGTCGAATAGCACGGCGGCGATGTGGTGCCATCGCCCGTCGCGGAGATCGCGCGTGCCGATGACGTGGCTGGTGTGGACGCCCGCCCTCAGCCGCCCGATCGGCCCATCCTCCGGCAGCGGGTTGATGGAGATCTGCCACGCGGCACCGGGGACGCTTATCGCGCCCCAGCTCACGAGCGCGAACCCGTTGATCGGCTCCCAATCGGTCGGGACCTTGGCCCAGAGGGCGACGGTCCGCGCCCGGTCGCCGGATATGCCCCCGAAATCGGTGGCGACGAAATCGCCCGCGCCATCGAACTCCAGGGCCGCGCCAAAGCGCCCGGGGATCCAGCCGGGCCCGCCGTCGCCGCGCATGAGGGATTCGAGGCGCGCGTCCGCCGCGCCCGCGAGCGGGCCCTCGGCGCGGACGGACTGGCCCGAGGCCTCGTCCAACGACCAGTGCACGTAGGGTGCGGGCGATGCGCCGCGCGGGGGCAGGCGCGTGAGGAATCGGGTGCCGTCGGCGGCCATTGCGGTGGCGGTGCGCGCCTCGATGCGCAGGGCCTGGGACTCGCGGAGCTCGCGCGCCGCCGTCTCGCCAGGCACGGAGGCGCGCACCTGGCCCTCGAGGACGTGCACCTCGGTGGCGCGCCCGCGCGTCCCGACCTCGAGGCCGAAGCGGGTGCCGAGATCGATGATGCGGCCATCCGGGCTCTCCATGGCGAAGCCGCTGGCCTCGGGCGGCACGTCGGCCACCGCCCGGCCGGCGCGGAGCCGCGCACCGTTCTTGCCCAAGACATCGAGCCTCGCCGGTCCCTCGAGAATCACCGACGCCCCGCTCGCGAAGCGTATCCTCAAGAACCCCGCGTCGATGGCAATGGGCCCGCGACCCAGGGGATGGCCCTCGCCGAACGGGGATTGGCCATCGGCCCAGCGAAGGGCCTCGGAGCCCGCGACCACCGCCAGCCCGTGGCGCGGGGCCCAGCGCCCCAGATAGAGGCAACCAAGGGTCGCGATCACGGCGACGGCCGCGGCCCACGACCCCCACCGCGCCAGCCACGAGAAATCGCGGGGATGCGGCAGCGCGCCGCGCGCGCGACCGCCGATGCGGGCGATCACCCCCGAGCAAAATGCCCCGCCGTCCTTGTCGTCCGCGGTCAGTCGCGCGACCACCTCCTGCGCGAACGCGTCCCTGGGGCCGAGGGTGGCGCCGTGATGCCGGAGCAGGCGCTCGATCTTCAGGAGGGTCGCCAGCTCGCGGCGCAACGCGGGATCCGACCGCGCCGCGCGGAGCAGGGCCGCGGTCTCCGGGGGCCCCAGCCCGTCGGCGAGCCACGCGGAGACCAGGCGATGGCGGGTCGATGGCCCCATGTCATTCACGCCAGGCCGAGGCGCCTTTCGATGCAGGCCTTCAATTGCATGCGGATGCGGTGCAGCTGCATCGTGACCGCAGAATGCCTCTTGCCAGACCTCCGGCAGATCTCGGCCACGCCGATGTCTTCCTCGTAGCGGGCCCGCACCAGCCCGCGCGGATCGTCGCCGAGTTCGCCGAGGCAGGACTGGAGGGCGGCCCGCCAATCCGCCTCGCCCCCGTCCGCGTGCAGCGCGCCGATCTCCGCATCGACCAGCGCGCGCAATGCCCCGGCGTCCCCGGACGCCACCGCGCGCGCCTTGCGCCCATAATTGCGCAACAGGTTGAAGGCGATGCCTCGCAGCCATGGCGCAAACGGGCGCCCCGCCTCGAACTCCCCGAGTTTTCTGAATGCCAGGATGAAAACCTCCTGCGCCAGATCCTCCGCGTGATGCGGCTCATCGAGGCGCACCGCGATGCACGCCCGCAGCGCCCCCTGATGGCGCATCACCAGGGCGGAAAATGCCTCCAGATCGCCCCCGCGGGAGGCCTCCACCAGCGCGCTGTCGTCCGTCTCCGGCATGATCGCCTTTAGGTAGGATTGTCCCCGACCCGGAAAATGACACAATTTTCTATTGGGGTCGGGCCTGGCTCGAAAACTGCCGCAGCGCATCCCGCAGCCGAACGCATGAGCGTTTCGACACCGGCAGGCCGTGGACCCGGGCCGCGCGGCCCCTCCGTGGCCGGAGGGGCTACATTTTCACCCCCGGTGGTCCGGCGGCTGCCGGATGGGTTCCGGCTCGAGGATTTCGCGCAGCGATCTGGCGACCGCGCCCGAACCCTATCGGGGGCGGCCACGGGGATCGATGTCGCGGCTAAGGATTCGTGAGGTTCGGGGCCCAGAGGTTGGTGCCCACCTGGGGCACGGTGCCCGAGGGCGGGAGCGAGGCCTTGATCGCCGCGCGCAATTGGCCCGACAGCTCGGCGACCGCGGCCGCGTGCTCGGGCCTCTCCGCGAGGTTGGTGATCTCCTTCGGGTCGGCGTCGTGGTCGTAGAGCTCGCGGCCCTCGGCGGCGGCCTCGCCCCACTCGGTGTAGCGCCAGCGGGGCGTTCGGAGCGAGTAACCGGTCCGGGCCACTTTCCCGCCCCTGCCCGGGAGCGTTATCTGGCTCAGCGCCCAGCCGCGCCCGTCGGACGACGGATCGCGCAGCATCGGCACGAGGCTCTGGCCCTGGAGATTGTCGGGGGCCTTGACGCCGCAGAGTTCCGCCAGCGTCGGGTAGAGATCCAGTAGGCCGACGGGCGCCTTCGCCACCGCCCCGGCCTTGGCCACGCCCGGGGCGACGATGAAGAGCGGCACGCGCGCGCTGCCCTCAAACAGGCTGAGCTTCTGCCACAGGCCGTGCTCGCCCAGGTGGTAGCCGTGGTCGCTGGTGAACACGATGATCGTGCTCTCCGCGAGCCCAAGGCGATCCAGCGCGGCCAGCACTTTCCCCACCTGCGCATCCATGAACGTCGCGCTCGCGAAATATGCCTGGACCGCCTGCCGGCGCAGGTCGTCGGTCATCTCATCCTGCACCTTATGGCGGCTCGCCAGCGCCGCCTTGGGCACGTCCTTCTGGTCCTCCTCGACACCCCGGATCACGGGCATGTCGGCCACGGGGAAGCGGTCGAAGTAGGGCCTGGGCGCGACGTAGGGCGTGTGCGGGCGGAAGAAGCCCACCGCGAGAAAGAAGGGCCGGTCCTTTTGCCTGGCGCAGCGCTCCAGCACCCATTCCGCATCCGCGGCCATGAGGCCATCGGTGTGGCGCTCGTCGGGCCGCGGCGACGCGTACCAGCTCAGCGTCCCGCCGAACTGGCCCTTGACCAGGGAGAAAATGTCGGGCTCTTCCTCCAGGCGGTCGCATCCGGCGGGGTTGAGCTCCATCTCCCACGAGCCGGGGTCATCGTGCCCGTTGGTCCCGATGGAGTTGGGCACGTTGTAGTGGTACATCTTGCCGATCCGGCCCGCGAAGTATCCGGACAGCCGGAAGGCCTGGGGCAGGCTCACGTGCGAGGGGATCGTCTGCCGGAAAATCTGGCCATTGGTCAGGATGCCCTCGCTGTTGGGGTAGAGCCCGGTGAGCATGGAGTTGCGGCTCGGCCCGCACAGCGGGTACTGGCAGTACGCGCGCTCGAAGCGCACGCCCCGCGACGCCAGCCGGTCGAGGTTCGGGGTCTTGACGATCGGATGCCCGTAGCACGACATCGAGTTGTTCATGTCGTCGGCCATCAGGAAGAGCACATTGTATCGCGGCGCGGCCGGGGCCAACGCCAGCGTCGCGATCAGGGCGGTTAGAATGACGGCGTGTCGCATGCCAGAGTCTCGGCCCAGCCCATCGGCGATGTCAACCTCCGCCCGAGCCGCCATGCCCCAGGACGAGCAAGATTAGGCGCGCTCAAGGACGGTGGCGCGCCCGATAACAAACATTCACTTGCCCGATACTGAAAGTTTTCTAATTATTCATATTAGTTATGATTAATTCGATAAACCTTCGGGGGGCGCGTGGCTGGATCGGCGCCGGGGCCACCCTCATCGCGCTGGTTGCGTTGGGGGAGTGGGCCGCCCAGGGCGCGACGGTGGGGGGGACCAACTGGGTGCTGCTCGGTTGGAACAACCTGGGCATGCACTGCATGGACGACGACTATTCCATTTTCTCGATCCTGCCGCCGTACAACACCTTGAACGCGCAGTTGCTCTGGTCGCGCAACGGGACGACGCGGCTCGTGACGAATGGGGCGGGCGCCTTCACCGTGACGTACGAGGCGGTCGCGGACCTGGACGGATCGCGCAACGCAACGGCGGTCGGAAAGACGGACTTCTGGTCGCACGAGCACCAGATGTACGGGGTGGATCTCCCGCCCGACGTGGGGCTGGCGGGCAAGGCGATGCCCGGCGCCGCCAACACGCCGCAAGCGATGGATTGGGAGACAAACGAGGCGTGGTATGTCGCCTACGGGATACCGATCACGCCATGGGATGACCGCGGGCTCAAGAACCCGTACCCCCTGATGCGCGTGAAGGCGAAGCGGGCCTCGGATGGGGCCGAGCTCGCATCGCTCGACGTGGTGCTGCCGGTGTCCGACGAGATGGACTGCCGCGCGTGCCATGGCTCGGGATCCGGGCCGGCGGCGCGACCCGCCGCGGGCTGGGTCAACGACCCGAACCGGAGCCACGATTATCGCCTGAATATTCTCCGCCTGCATGACGACCACCACGCCCCGGCGTCGAATTTTGTCTCGGCGGCCACCGCTCTGGGCTACAGCACCAACGGCCTTTATCCGACCGCGTTGGGAGGGACGGCGATCCTGTGCGCGAAATGCCATGCCTCCGAGGCCCTGCCGGGCTTTGGTTTCGCGGACATACCGCCCCTGACGAGGGCGGTGCACGCGCTGCACGCGGGCGTGATCAATCCGGCCAACGGCCTGGTGATGGACGCCATCGGCAACCGGAGCGCCTGCTACCAGTGCCACCCGGGCTCGGACACGCGGTGTCTGCGGGGCGCGATGGGAGGCGCGATCGCCGCCGACGGCTCGACCCTGATCCAATGCCAGAGCTGCCACGGCGGCATGAGCGCGGTCGGGGCCGCCTCGCGGACCGGGTGGCTGGAGGAGCCCAACTGCCAGGCGTGCCACACGGGCACGGCGACATCCAACAACGGGCAAATCCGTTACGACGACGCGTTCGTCAGCCCGGGCGTGATGCGGGTGGCCACGAACAACACTTTTGGCACCAGCCCGGATACGCCGGGCCCCGGGCTCTCGCTATACCGGTTCTCGAGCGGCCACGGTCGACTCCAGTGCTCGGCCTGCCACGGTTCCACGCACGCGGAATTCCCGTCCGTCCACCGCAATGACAACGTCGCCTCCTATCAGGTGCAGGGGCACGTGGGGACGATCCTGGATTGCACCGCCTGCCACCAGAGCCTGCCCAACAACACCACCAACGGCCCGCACGGGATGCATCCCATCGGCATCGGCTGGGTGAACGCGCACCACGATATCGCCAAGGGCGCCGCGCTCGCGGGCTGCCGGGCCTGTCACGGGGCCGACTATCGCGGCACCGTGCTCTCGCGGGCCGCGGGCGACCGGGAATACGCCATGGGCGAAGGGCGGGGCACGGCGCGCTTCTGGCGCGGCTTCCAGGTGAGCTGCTACGCGTGCCATGACGGCATCGGCTCGAGTTCGCCGGGTTCCAACGGCGCGCCGGTCGTGACCAACAAGTGGCTCGCGGTGGCGATCAACGGGTCCAACACGCTGTCGCTCGCCGGAACCGATCCGGACGGGAGCGCCCTGAGCTACCGCATCGTGAGCCAACCCATGCACGGCGCGGTCGCCCTCGACACGAATACCGGATCGGCCATGTACATCGCGGAACCGGGCTTCAGCGGCCCCGACTTCTTCACCTTCACCGCATGGGACGGTTACGTGAACTCGTCCAACCTGGCCTATGTCTCTGTCACCGTCGGAGGGCCCGCCTCGCTGGCCCAGGATCCCGATGGGGACGGGCTCAGCGACCTCGCCGAGTATGGCCTCGGCACGGGCCCGCGATTCAACTCCCTCCCCGGCGCCCCCCGCGCCGGGCTCCTCCAACAGGGCGCGGACAAGTTCCTGTCGCTCACCGCCGATAGGCTCTTCGTCCCGCCGGACGTCACCACGTGGGTCGAGGAATCCACCAACCTGGCGAACTGGTTCTCGGATCCCGCGCACGTCGTCGCGGTCTCCAATTCGCCAACGGTGCTCAAGGCCCGCAGCACGGCGCCGGCGCAGAACATCCCGAGGGACTTCCTGCGCCTGAAAGCGATCCGCCCATAGCGCGACCTCCCCGGCGGGCGCCGCGTATCCTGTTGACGGCGAAGCCGGGTGGCGGCGAGCATGGCCGCATGAGCCGTCGCGCTGGCCAACTTCTCGCGTGCCTGTGCCTGCTGGTCCGGGCCCTGCCGCCCGCGGTCGCCGCGGGCCCCGACCCCCTCTTCACCTTCGGGGCGGTGGCGGACATCCAGTACGCCGACAAGGAGACGAAGGGCAAGAGGCAGTACCGGCGCAGCCTGGAACTGTTGCACCCCTGCGTGGATAAATTCAACGCCGAGAAACCCGTCTTCGTCGTGCAATGCGGCGACCTCTACGACGGCTACGGCAAGGACAGGCCGGGGCAGGCCCAGGCGGACGCGCTCCGGGTCTTGCCGGTGCTGCGGGGCGTCGCGGCCCCGCTCTATCACGTGGTCGGCAACCATTGCCTCACGGCCGGCAGGGAGTTCGTCGCCCGGGAACTGAAGATGGAACGATTCCACTACGAGTTCGCATCCCCCTCCGCGAAGGGGTGGCGATTCCTCGTGCTGGACGGGAATGACGCCGGATATGGGGTCATGTCTTCCGGGCAGATCGAATGGCTGGGCCGAAGGCTCGCGGCGGCGAAGGCGTCCGGCGAGCGCGCGATCCTGTTCTGCCACTATCCCCTGCTGAAGGAGGCGGCGCCCAACCACCGGCTCCAGAATCCCGAGGCGGTGCTGGCCGTGATCGAGGGCGCCGGTTGCGCGGCCGCATGGATCGCGGGCCACGACCACGCGGGCGGCTACGGCCTGCGGGCCGGGATCCATCACGTCACCCTCGCGGGATTCTGCGAATCCACCGCCGGACCCAGTTTCGCGTTTTTCTCGGTCTTCCCCAATCGCATCGTCGAGGATGGCTTCGGCGACGAACCCGACCGCGAGATGCCGCTGGACACCCCGCCGAAGTGACCGTTGGGCGGCCATTGTATCCGCAAGAGGCTCACGGGTAGCGCGTTACGATTTTAGCCCGAGGGCTTATTGACGTCATCGGGCGGGACCCTATAGTGGACGGATTGTGAGTCAAGGGACGCTCTGGGTCAGCGCTGGGCCAATGTCGGCGTTCTTCCGGGTCGTGGGGCGGGGTTCGTTCCAGAATGCCGGGTTGTTGAAAGAGGCCGCGGGCGAGGTGTGGGGCAAGGGCTGCCGCCGGCTGGTGGTGGATCTGGCCGACTGCCGCACGATGGACAGCACGTTCCTGGGCATCCTCGCCGGGCTGGCGCTGCGATCGCGCAAGGAGCAGGGCGAGGTGATCCTGACCCGCGTCGCGGGGCGCAACCGGGAACTGGTCGAAAAGATGGGCCTGGACCGGATCATGACCGTGGAGGAGGCACCGGCGCCCGCCGCGCCCGAGAATGGCCGGGAACTGGTGGCGGGGGCCCCCACCAAGGAGGAGACGACGCAGACGATGCTGGAGGCGCACAAGAATCTGATTGAGGCGGACCCCGCCAACGAACAGCGTTTTCAGGATGTCGTGGAATTTCTCAGCGAGAGCGCCAAGCGGCGACCGCCGGTGGGCTGAGGGGCCCCGGCGCGAGAGGCGACGGAAGACCCCGCCATGATCATATTGCTCTGCGCCCTCGCCGGGCTATGCGCGCTGCTCGTCTGGCTGGTCTGGGACCAGCGGCAGACGGTCGCCCGACAGGACCTCGAGATCGACCGGCTCCGGGAGGAGAAGAAGGCGGTCTTCGACCTGATGCACGAGCTGGGCGAGGCGTTTGCCGACACGATGCGGGTCGATGACTGCATGCGGATCGTGGTGCGCGCCGCGATCCAGATCACCCAGGCGCGCTCGGCCACGTTCTTCGCGCTGGACGCCGATCGCGGCGCGCTGCGGCCCGGCGTGTCCCAGGGGCCGTTCCCGGCGCTGCTGCCGGCCCTGCGCCGCCACGCGACCCAAGAAATCTTGCCCGCGCTGCACCCCGTCTTCCAAGAGGCGATGGACCGCGGCTGGGTGCTGGTGGCCGACTGCGCATCCGACGGGCGCTTCCCCCGGCCATCCGATGACGAGCCGGCCGCCGAGACCTTCATGGCGGTCCTCCTGAGGTACCGCGGCGAGCGGCACGGCATCCTGGCGCTCGCCAACCGCGAGGACGGCGGCCATTTCGGCGAGGCCGACGCGGAGATCCTGCGGTCGATCGGCGCGCAGGCCGCATTCGCGCTCCACAACGTGGGCGTGCACCGGCAGCTCGCCGAGAAGCAGCGGCTCGACCACGACATCGAGGTGGCCCAGGCCATCCAGCGGGTCCTGCTGCCCGACGCCTTGCCGCGCGTGGAGGGCTACGACATGCGGGCCATCAACCTCCCGGCCCAGCGCATGAGCGGCGACTATTACGACGTCTTCGACGTCGGCGGGGGGCGCACCGGCATCGCGGTCGCCGATGTCTCGGGCAAGGGCATCCCGGCCTCCCTCGTGATGGCGATGTGCCGCAACGTCCTGCGCGCCACTGCCCGCGGCATGGCCTCCCCCGCCGAGGTCCTGCGGCGCGTCAACCGGCTCCTGGCCCCGGACATGGGCGAGGACATGTTCATCACGATCGCCTACATGATCCTGGATCCCGCGGCCCGCCGGCTGACGGTCGCGCGCGCGGGCCACGAGCCGCCCCTGCTGTGCCGCGGGGGCAAGCTCTCCGAGATCGCGCCTCCGGGCATGGCCGTGGGCATTGACAGCGGGGAGCTGTTCGATAGCGTACTGGCCGATTGCGTCCAACCCCTGCAGGCCGGTGACGCGGTGGTCGTCTACACCGACGGCGTCACCGAGGCGCAGGATCCCGGGGGACGCGAGTTCGGCAGGGAGCCGCTCGAGGAGGCGATCCTCGCCTCGGCGCCCGCCGGGGCCCAGGCCATCGCCGACGCGATCGTGGGGCGACTCGAACGGTTCCGGGGCCCGGCCGAACAGAATGACGACATAACGCTGATATCGCTGTATGCCGCAAGATGAGACCAGCCCGTCGCTGACGACCGTGGAGACCTCCTATCTCCGCGAGGTCGAGGCTTCCGCCGCGCAAGCCGCCGAGCACTACGACCGCCTGCTGCGCACCGCCGCCGACCTCGACAATTTCCGGAAGCGCGCCGCCAAGGAAAGAGAGGAGGCGGTGCGCTTCGCGGGCGTGGCGCTGATCGAGCGGCTGCTGCCCGTTCTGGATAGCCTCGAGCTGGGGCTCGCGGCCGCCAACGGCTCCGGCGATGCCCCGGCGCTCGCCGAGGGCATGCGCATGACGTTCAACCAGCTGACCTCCGCGTTGCGGGACGAGGGGCTCGAGACGATCGATGCGACGGGCGTGCCCTTCGATCCCCACCGGCACGAGGCGGTCTCGACGATCGAGTCGCCCGACGCCCCCGAGGGCCACGTCGTCCAGCAACTGCGCAAGGGCTACCGGTTCCGCGAGCGCCTGATCCGCCCCGCGTCGGTCGTCGTGGCCAAGGCGCCGTCATCCTGAGGACCTGATGGCCGCGAAACGCGATTACTACGAGGTACTGGGCGTCGGGAAGGACGCCGACGAGGCCGAGATCAAGAAGGCCTACCGCAAGCTGGCGGTGAAGTATCACCCCGACAAGAACCCGGGCGACAAGACCGCGGAGGAGAAATTCAAGGAACTGGGCGAGGCCTACGAGGTGCTCGGCCACCCGGAAAAGAGGGCGGCGTACGACCGCTACGGCCACCGCGCCTTCGAGCCCGGCGGCGGGTTCGGCGGCGGCGGATTCGGCGGCGGCGCGCACGTCGATCCTTTTGAGATTTTCCGCGAGGTCTTCGGGGGCTCGGGGATCTTCGACGAGTTCTTCGGCGGAGGGGGCGGCGGGGCGCGGGGCGGGCGCGACTCGACGCGCCGCGGCTCCGATCTCCGCTACGACATGGAGCTGACCTTCGAGGAGGCGGTCTTCGGTTGCGAGAAGGAGATCCGCGTGCGCAAGGCGGTGGCCTGCGGCGACTGCGGCGGCAGCGGCGCGGCCCCCGGCTCCCGCAAGGTCGGTTGCCCCACGTGCGCCGGCAGCGGCCACGTGCGCGCGTCGGTCGGCGGCTTCATCTCGATGCTGCAGACGTGCCCGCGGTGCCAGGGCTCCGGACAGATGGTGGACAAGCCCTGCGGCAAGTGCGGGGGATCGGGCCGGGCGGAGCAGGCGACGGTCGTCAAGCTGCGCGTGCCCCCCGGCGTGGACACCGGCACGCGGCTGCGTTCGGCGGGCGAGGGCGAGGCAGGCGTGCGCGGCGGGGAACCCGGCGACCTCTATGTCGTGCTCCACGTCCAGGAGCATCCGGTCTTCAAGCGCGATGGCCAGGATCTGTTCTGCGAGGTGCCGATCCCATTCACCACCGCCGCGCTCGGCGGCGAGGTGAGAGTCCCCACGCTCACGGGCCCCGCCACGATTCGCATCCCGGCCGGCACGCAGGGCGGCAAGGTCCTCAGGCTCCGGGCCAAGGGCATCCCCTCGCTGCGCGGCGCCGGCGTCGGCGACCTCCATGTCGGGCTGGCGGTGGAGGTGCCCACGCGCCTGACCAAGGAGCAGCGCAGGCTGCTGGAAGATTTCGCGAAGGCCTCGGGCGGCGACACCTACCCGCAGCAGGCCTCGTTCTTCGAGAAAGCGAAGCGATTCTTCACGGAGACGCGCCATGGCCATTGACCGATTCCACCTGCCCGACCCCGAAGCCACCGAGCTCGCCGGCGCCGAGGCTCACCACTGCCTGCATGTCATGCGGCACGGGCCGGGGGACCGCATCGCGATCTTCGATGGCCGCGGCAACGAGATCATGGCCGAGATCACGTCCGCCACCAAAGACCGCGTGGCGTTCAAGGCCCTCTCCCGGCAGCACACCCCGAAGCCGGGCTACGGCCTCACGCTCGTGCAGGCGATGCCCAAGGGCCGCCCCATGGAGCTCATCATCCAGAAGGCCACCGAACTGGGCGTCTCCCGCATCATCCCCCTGATGTCCGAGCGCGTCGTCGTCCACCTCGATGACGAGCGCGTCGAATCCCGGCTCGAGAAGTGGCGCGGGATCGTCATCGAGGCCGCCAAACAGTGCGGCCAGAACTGGCTTCCCGCGATCGAGCCGGTGCGGGCCGCCAAGGAGTTTTTCGATGCCCCGCCCACCGCGGAGATCGCCGCCATCGGCTCGCTCCAGGGCGGGACGGTGTCGTTCCGCGCCCTCGTCTCCGAGTTCGAGGCCGCGCATGGGCGGCGCCCGGCCTCGGCCGTCATGGTCGTCGGGCCCGAGGGCGATTTCACGCCGGCGGAATTGAACGCCGCGCGCCGCGCCGGATACCGCCCCGTGACCCTCGGCCCCATCGTCCTGCGCAGCGATACCGCCGCCATTTTCTCCCTCAGCGTCCTGGCCTACGAGCTGCAGAACCTCTGACTCGAAAATCCCTTAGCCGAACGCGTGAGCGTTTGGCCGCCGATCGCCCGAGGCGCAGGACCGCGTTTTCCACGCCGGCAGCCGGGGGTCCGGGGCACGGGATCGAGCTGGTTATGCGGATGCCGCCTGAAGGCGGCACTACGAGCCCAAAGCCGCGGGAACGTTCGTAGTGCTGCCTTCAGGCAGCCCCGGTCCACCCGAAGTGCTACTGGCAGGGCTGGCTCGAACATACCGTCGGCTCGCACATGGCGGCCTGGGGACAGTCCGCACTCCACGGGCCTTCGGCCGAAATCAGGCGATGCCCTGGGGCCATGGCGGCGCCCGGT
>JADLBR010000149.1 GCA_020847615.1 Verrucomicrobiia bacterium | reverse complement strand
GGCCAACAGTTTGTGATTTCGAAAAATGGTGTTTGGGAGCGCGCGTCTCCATCCCAACCTGTTGCTATCGCGCGGTTTTCCCAGAGCCCGGACACTTCACAGCCCGCAAGGCTGTGAAATGTCCGGATTAGTGCCTCGCCGTGCGCCCGTTGCTACGGGTTGCCCCGGGGGCAGCCAAAGAACCCGTTCCGCCTGATCACCGGCACGACGGGCGCGGGCACCATCTTCTCCCACGACGGGTCACCCGCCTCGATGCGCGCCAAGACGTCGCCCGGAAAGATCGAGAGTTCCTCGCTCTTGAAACGTCGGATGGGCACGACAAAACGGTTCTCGCGGAGGTGCGCGTAGAGGTGCCCGTAACCCTCGCCTATTCGAAAATTCTCCGCGGTGACCAGTTCCCCGGTCCCCTCATTCTTCCACGGGTACAGGTACAGCTTGACCCGGCCCCGGAAGAGCCGGCCCAGCGCCTCCAGCACGCCCCCTTCGAGGTCGCCGTAGAAGTGCTCGTCGCAGATCTTCTCCAGGGTCGGGACGCCAAGGACCATGCCCACGAGGTTGCGCGTGTATCGCCGGAGGTACATCGCCACATTGTGGAACCTCGAGTAGTTGGAGATCATGACCATCTTGCCAAGGGCGCCCAGCGTGTCGACGCGCGCGAGGTAATCCCTGAAATCGATTGACGCCCCCGTGGCGAGCAGGTGTCGCAGGGTCATCTCCATGAGCACGACCGGCTCGGCATCCCGGAGCTCGGGTTCCTCTCGCATCTCGGCGAGCGCGCCCTCGATCATGTCCAGCGTGACGTTCGTGACGGGCCTGAAGCTGCCGCGCTCGATCAGCACCGGGCGCCCGTGCAGCACCTCGGCCGGCTCGACCACCTCGCCCGCCGATGTGAAAACCGCCGCGTTGGTCAGGCGCTGGTGGACCAGTTGCAGGCTCATGAGCCGATTGTCCACGTCCGCGAACGCCGGCCCCGAGAACTTGATGGTGTCCACCTCCATCCGGTCGCGGGTCAGATCGTCCATGAGCGAGCCGATGAGCCGCACCGGGTCGTGGCTGAGGCAGCAGGCGCCATAGCAAAGGTTCACCCCCAGCAGGCCGAGCGCCTCCTGCTGGCGTGCGTTGTCATGGTCCCACATCCGCGCGTGGACGATGATCTCCGAAGGTTCGCCGCGCGGCCGTGTCTGAAACCGGATGCCGAGCCAGCCGCGCCCGTCCTCCGCCCGCGTGAAGCTCCGGGTGGCCACCGTGTCCGCAAAGACAAAGAACCGGCTCCTCTCCCCCCGCTTCGCATCGAGCCGCTGCAACAGCAGGCCCCACTCGTGGTCGAGCATCGCCTGGAGACGCTGGCGGCTCACGTACCTCGCGCACGGCCCGTAGATCGCGTCCGAGACCGCCATGTCGTAGGCCGACATCGTCTTGGCCACGGTGCCCGCCGCCCCTCCCACGTGAAAGAACCACCGCGCCACCTCCTGCCCCCCGCCTATCTCGGCGAACGTCCCGTGGTGCAGACCATCGATATTGATCCGCAGCGCCTTCTCGCGGACCGTGCCCTTGACCTCTTCCGACATGCCGCAATCATGGCACGTTTCTCTGGCGGGGCCACGGAATCATGACCGGGCGCCCCGCCCCATCCCGGGCGTCGCTTGACCGGCGGGCGATTTCCCGCCACAACTCCGGGTCATGACGGTGCTCTTCATCGGGGATGTGGTCGGGGAACCGGGCCGCAATGCGGTCCGCGACCTGCTGCCCGTGGCCAAGGAGCGTTTCTCGCCCGATTTCGTCGTCATCAATGGCGAGAACGCCGCCGGAGGCAACGGCATCACGCCGCGCCTCGCGATCGAGTTGATGCGGCACGGCGCCGACGCGATCACGCTGGGCGATCACGCGTGGGACCAGAAGGAGATCCTGCCCTACTTCGAGACCGAGCCGAGGCTGATCCGCCCCTTCAATTATCCGGAGGGCACTCCCGGCGCGGGGCACGTCGTCGTTCGCGGCAATGGCAAGGCCCTCGGTGTCATCAACGCGCAGGGCCGCACCTTTATGAAGCCGGAACTGGATAACCCATTCCGGCTCATCGGGCCCCTGGTCGAGCAGATACGGGCCGAGACCCCCTGCATCCTCGTCGATTTCCACGCCGAGGCCACATCCGAGAAGGTGGCGTTCGGACGATACCTCGACGGGCGCGTCTCGGCGGTCTTCGGGACCCACACCCACATCCCCACCGCAGACGAGACCATCCTTTCGGCGGGCACGGCCTACCTCACCGATGTCGGCATGACCGGCCCCTACGACTCTGTCATCGGACGAGAGGTCAAGGGCGTGGTGGAGCGATACCTGACCCTGCTGCCGCAGCGATGGCACCTCAGTCACGCCGACGTCCGCCTGAGCGGCGTGTTCGTCGAGATCGATGAGGCCAGCGGGCACGCCAGGCGGGTGGAGAGATTCCAGATCCGCACCCCCCCCGCCCCATGAGGATCCGCGTTCTCCAACATGTGCCCTTCGAGGGGCCCGGGACCATCGCGGACTGGGCCCTGTGCCGGGGGCACACCCTTGAGATCGCGCCCCTCTTCGATGGCGCCTCGCCAGACGGCGCCGCGGCCTGCGACATGCTCGTGGTGCTGGGCGGCCCGATGAGCGTCCACGATGAGGCCGCGTTGCCCTGGCTCGCGCCCGAGAAGCGCGCCATCGCCCGGGCGATAGCGGACGGCAAGGCCGTGCTCGGCATCTGCCTCGGCGCGCAGTTGATCGCCGAGGCCCTGGGCGCCGAAGTCACCCGCAACCCCCACCGCGAGATCGGCTGGTTCCCCCTGAGGCGCGACCCCACCGCCCCGCCCGCCGGCCCTGGCGACGCCCTCGCCGATGGCCTCGTCGCTTTCCATTGGCACGGCGAGACCTTCGGCATGCCAGCCGGGGCCGCGCGCCTCGCTTCCACCGAAGCATGCGCCAATCAGGCTTTCATCTTCGGCGAGCGCGTCATCGGTCTCCAGTTCCATCTCGAGACCACGCCGGAGAACGCCCGCAACCTCGTCGCGCACTGCGCGGACGAGATGGACGGCGGGCCCTTCGTCCAAGACCCCCGGTCGATCCTCGCCGACGGGACCCGTTTCGCCGATGCCAATCGCGCCATGGCCCGGTTGCTCGACGCGCTGGGTGGAGAATCCGCGTAGCCGAACGCGCCAGCGTTTGGCCGCAGCCGCACGGCTTCGGCCGCATCCGCGCCCCCGTCACGCGATGAACCGGATGTCCCTGATGGTTGCCGACCGGAGCTTCTGCTCAAAGTGCCGGATGAGTTCCGTCCGCATCATCTCGAGGTGATGGCGCAGCGGCGCGTGGGTGACGCGGACCAGTAACACGCCGCGGCGCAGGGAGTCGGGGTGCGAGTGTCGCGCGTTGAACTCGCCCACAAGCTGAGGCCAGAGTGCCTGGATCTCGGCCTGCCGGTATCGCTCCTCGAGCTTGAGTTTTTCGAGCAGTCTCCCCAGCACCGACTTGGCGGATTGGGCCTCCCCCGAGGCCCACTCGGCGTCCGGACCGACGCCGCACAGCTGCCGGTAGTCGTTCTCGGTGGGGAGGCTCTTTCGGGCCCTCATACGAGAGCCGGACGGGCGCCGATCAGGCGCCGTCGTTGCCGATCGCCTCGACGGGACACCCTTCCATGGCCTCCTGGCAGAGCTTTTCCTCGTCCGCGTTCTCGGGCTGCTTGGACACGTACGAATAGCCGCCGTCCTCGTTGCGCCGGAAGTTTTCGGGCGCCGTCTCGCGGCACAGGTCACAGTCGATGCACTGGTTATCGACGTAAAACTTGCCCGGGGCGTTTTCCGAGTACTTGTCAGCGATGTTTGCCATGGTTCAATTCTCCCGTTAGAGCTTAAACGGCTCGCTGGATGAATAGAGTCGAAGGAAGCCCCTTGCAACCATTTTCCGCCATCGCCCCCGAGAACGAGAGTGGCGACACCATCGCGGCGCCGGCCACCCCCCCAGGGGCGTCGGCCGTGGCGCTCATCCGCATTAGCGGGCCCCGATGCCACTATATAATAAGGGCGCTTTCCGGTGACCGCCCCCTGCCCGGCCCCAGGACCGCGGGGGTCCGGTCCCTGGCCCACCGGGGTGAGCCGCTGGACGAGGCGCTGGTGACACCGTTTCATGCACCCCATTCCTACACGGGCGAGGACATGGTCGAGATCGGGTGCCACGGCAATCCCCTCATCGTCCGCAGGGTGCTGGACGCCGCATTCGAACTGGGCGCCCGCATGGCGCGCCCCGGGGAGTTCACCCAGCGCGCCTTCCTGAACGGTCGGCTCGACCTCACGCAGGCCGAGGCCGTCATGGATGTCATCGGGGCCCGCACGGACCTCGCGCTCCGCTCCGCGCACGCCGCCCGCGAGGGGCGCCTCGGGCGCACCGTCGCCGCCCTGCGAGAGACCCTCTTGAACGTCCTCGCCCACGTCGAGGCCCACATCGACTTTCCCGACGAGGATATCGTGCCCGCAACCGCGCGGGCGCTGCGGGATCGGCTGGCGACGCAGGCCGCGGAGATCGACCGGTTGCTCGCGACCGCGGAGACCGGGCGCATCCTGCGCGAGGGCATCCGGACCGTCATCGCCGGCGCGCCGAATGCCGGAAAGTCCAGCCTGCTCAACGCCCTCGTCGGCTCGGACCGGGCCATCGTCACGCCGCTGCCCGGCACGACCCGCGACACCGTCGAGGAGTGGATCAGCGTCGAGGGCATCCCGCTGCACCTGATCGATACCGCCGGAATTCGCGAGACCAGCGAACCCGCGGAGATCGAGGGAGTCCGGCGCAGCCGCCGCGCGATCGAGTCCGCGGAGATCATCCTTCACGTCATCGACGCGTCCGCGCCCCCATCCGCCGCCGAGGAGGCCATCTTCCTCGGCTGCGATCCATCCCGGACCATCATCGTCGCCAGCAAGTCCGATCTCCCGCCCGCCCGCGATCCCTGCGGGATACCGGTCTCGGCGATCACCGGCGAGGGCATCGATTCGCTCAAGCGCGCCATCGCCGGGCGCGTGTGGTCCGGCCCCCCGCCGGGCGAATCGCTGGTCACCGTCAATGCCCGTCACCGCGATTGTCTGGCCCGCGCCACCGCGCCCTTGCGCCGGGCGTCCGAGGGACTCGGGAGCGCCATGCCCCTGGAGTGCGTCGCGATCGAACTCCGAGATGCCCTGGCCGCCCTGACGGATATCATTGGCATCACGACCGCGGAGGATATCCTCGACCGATTGTTCGGCAGCTTCTGCATAGGAAAGTGATGACGATGTACCCCCTGCTCCGCTCCGCCCTCTTCACACAAGATCCCGAGGTCATCCACGATCTCGCGCTCGCCTGCCTCAGGCACCCGGTCGCCGCCCGCGTTCTGCGCTCCATCCTCCCGCCCGCCCCCTTCTGCCCCGTGACCGTCTGCGGCATCCAGTTCCGCAATCCGGTGGGCCTCGCCGCCGGTTTCGACAAGAATGCCGTCGCCCTCGATGCCTGGGCCGCCATGGGCTTCGGTTTCGTCGAGGTCGGCACCGTCACCCCGCTGCCCCAGCACGGCAACCCCAAGCCGCGGATTCACCGTTTCCCGGCACAGCGCGCCATCGTCAATTCCATGGGATTCCCGAACGATGGCTCCGATGCGGTCGCCCGGCGCCTCGAGGCACCGCGCGATCCGGCCATGCCGATCGGCGCCAACCTCGGCAAGAACCGGGGCACGCCCATCGAGGACGCCGCCGAGGATTACGCCGCCTGCCTCCGCCGCCTCTACGCATCCGCCGACTACTTCGCCCTCAACATCAGTTCTCCAAACACCCCTGGCCTCCGCCACCTCCAGGACGCCGGCGCCATCCGCGCGCTCCTCGCCCGCGTCACCTCCGAGCGCGATTCGCTCACGGCCGCAGCCGCCAGAAAACCCATACTGGTCAAGATCGCCCCCGACCTCGACGACGAGCAGATCGGCCAGATCGTCTCCGCCGCCCAAGATGCCGGCGCCGATGGCCTCGTCGCCACAAACACCACCACCGATCACTCCGCGCTCCCCAACCGCATTCCCCTCGCCGGTGGCCTCAGCGGCGAACCCTTGCTCGAGCGCAGCCTCCACGTCGTCCGCACCGCCCGCGCTCGCTCCGATGGCGCACTCCCCATCGTCGGGTGCGGCGGGGTCGCCAGGCGCGAGCACTTCGAGCGCATGATCGAGGCCGGCGCCTCCCTCGTCCAGGTCTACACCGGATTCGTCTACGAGGGCCCCCTCATCGCCCACAAACTGCTGCGCGCGAGCTGAACGACGATCCCGGATCGTCGGCGCGCCGCATTGGCCCGGCGGCGGGCCATTGCGCAGAAATCTCGGCAGGTTCCCTCCACACCATCCTCACCCCCACACAAAAAAAGAGGGCCCCCTCGCGGGGGCCCTCCAGAAGCGTGCGCCGAAGCGCGTCGCCTTAGCGGCGCTTCTTCTTCGCGACTTTCTTCTTAGCTTTCTTCTTCGCTGGCATCTAACGACACCCCCCTTCTCGCGCAGGGGCGCGTGAGACAGCACTCATGGAACTGCCCATGGCAATAAAATGTCCGCAATGCGACGTTCCGTCAACAAGAAAAAGCTGGAAAACAAAAAATTTTTTCTTCTCGAGCGCGCGCGCCGACCGCCGCCTTCGTTAGCGACATCGAGTGGTCAGGCAACGGGGCCCCCGACGAGCTCGAGCGCGCGGGCGGCGATGCCCTCGGGGCTCCAGAGGCGCCCTATGCCCTCGTAGCCGCAGGCGAGCATGCCGGTGTCGGGGCCGATGAAGCGCGCGCCGCGGGATTTGAGGGTCTCGACGTGGGCCTGGATGGCGGGATGGAGCCACATGTTGCCGTTCATGGCGGGCGCGATGAGCAGCGGGGCCCGCGTGGCAAGGAGTATGGTCGTGAGCGCGTCGTCGGCGATGCCGAGGGCATGCTTGGCGATGAGGTTGGCGGTGGCGGGGGCGACGAGCGCGAGGTGGGCGCGCTCGGCGATCTCGATGTGCGGCGGGCGCCCGGGGGCCTCGTCGCGGAGCCGGACGGTGACGTGATTGCGCGTGAGGTTCTGGAGGAGGAACGGGGTGACGTAGTGGGTGGCCTCGTCGGTGAGGATCGCGTGGACGGAGTGCCCGGCCTTGGTGAGGGCGCTGGCGATATCGGCGGCCTTGTAGGCGGCGATGGAGCCCGTGACACCGAGCAAGATGGTCTTCTGCGAGTTGGACATGGTCACTGCCCCTCGAGGGTGAGCCGCGAGGAGCGGTAGCGCTCGGCGCGGATGATGGCTCGGAACTTCTGGAGATCCTCCTCCATGGTGCCGCTGAGGATCGTGTAGCGATAATCGCGCCAGTGCCGCATCTCGACCCGGGCGATCTCGAGCCGTTCGGCGATCTGCCCGTCGGTCTCGGTGCCGCGCTTGCGGAGGCGCCGCTCGAGCTCGGCGATGGTGGGGGGCATGATGAATATGTCCACCAGGGCCTCGCGGATCCAGGGATCGGGTAGCGCGCGGAGCTGGGCGACCCCGCTGACATCGATGTCGAGCAGGAGGTCGGTGCCGGCGTCGATCGCCTGCCGGGTGCTGGCCTTGAGGGTGCCGTACCGGAACCCGTTGAAAGCCGCGTGCTCCAAGAATTCCCCGGCGCCTGCCCGGCGCTGGAACTCGGCCTCGGACAGGAAGTGGTAGTCGACGCCATCCTCCTCGCCCGCGCGCGGCGGGCGCGTGGTGCAGGAGATGGAGTACTGGAAGTCGGGCGTCTGTTTGAGATTGGCGCAGATGGTGCTCTTGCCGGCCCCCGAAGGGGCCGAGACGGCAAAGATGATGCCGGAGCGGCGGAAATAGTTCATCCTGTTCATTCCAGATTCTGGACCTGTTCCCTGACCTTCTCGATCTCGGATTTGAGCTCGACCACCTCGTGCGCGACGGCGACGTCGTTGGCCTTCGAGCCCACGGTGTTGGCCTCGCGATGGATCTCCTGGAGCAGGAACTCGAGCCTGCGACCGTTCCCTTCGCCGTTGCGCAGGAATGACGCGAACTGGACGAAGTGGCTCTGGAGCCGGGTGAGTTCCTCGGTGATGTCGCAGCGATCCGCAAAATGGAACACCTCGCGGCGGAAGGTCTCCGCCTTGGTGTCGGCATCGGGGACAAACTCCAGCATGCGGCGCTCCAGCGCCCGGCGGTAGCCCTCGACGACGGCGGGCGCCCGGCGGGCGATCCGGGTGGCCGCGGCGCGCATGCGCGCCAGCCTGCGGCGGAGGTCGGCCTGGAGGTGCCGGCCCTCGGCCCGCCGCATGCGCTGCCAATCGGCGACGGCGCGACGCGCCACGTCGCGCAGGGCGGGACCCAGTTCCTCGCGAGGGGGCAACGGCGCCTCGCCCACCACGCCTGGGGCGCGCAGGACGTCGGACAGCGTGACCTCGCCCGCCAGCCTGAGGCGCCCGCGCAGCAGGCCCAGTTCGCGCGCGTAGGCCTCGGCGAGCCGGTGATTGATCCGCCCCGACCCGGTCCCCGCCGGCGGCATATAGTAGATGGCGACCTGGACGCGGCCCCGGGTGGCCGCCGGCATCACGGCCTCCCGGACCTCGTTCTCCAGTTCGGAGCATTCGCGCGGAAGGCTGACCACCACCTCGAGCTGTTTTCGGTTCACGGAGCTGACCTCGGCCACCAGCCAGCCCTGGCCGGCGCGCACCCGCGCCTTCCCGAAACCGGTCATGCTCAGCATGCACCCCTTACTATCCTCCGCGCGCTGGCGCACCAGCACTATCTTGGGGCACCCGAGACCCATTGACTCCGCCCGATGCGGCGGCCACACTGGTGGAGAGGCGCGACGCCCATGACGCACGATGCCACCACCACGGCCCGCGGCGAGCGCATCGTCGGTTTCTCGGTCTTGCTCGAGAACCGGGTCGGGCGGTTGCTGAATCTGGTCCGGACCCTCGATGCGGCCGGCGTGCACATCCTGGGGCTCTCGCTTCGCGAGGCGGCGGAATTCTCCATGGTGCGCTTCGTGGCGGACGACCCCGAGGGACTGCGGCGCGTGCTGAAAGAGTCGGGCCTCCAGTTCGCGGAGTCCCCGCTGATCGTCGTGGAGATATCGGGCCCCCCCGACCTCAAGGGCGTGCTGGCCGCCGTGCTCCAGGCCGAATGCAACATCGACTACACCTTTCCCCTCCTTACCCGGCACTCCGGCAAATTCCTCCTCGCGCTGCATACCGAGGAGGAGGAGTATGCGGCCTCGGCGCTGAACGCCGCCGGTTTCCGCGTCGTGGCGCGCGGAGACATCTCCCGCTGACACCGCCGTGACCTACCGCGCATTCCACATCCGGTTCAATGCGCCCCTGCTGGCCGCCGCCGCCGCCCTCGCCTGGCCCACGTGGTGCGACCGCGACACCGCGGCGCTCCTCATCACCAGTGCGATCGTCATGGCCTTCACCTTCCCGTGGGATAGCTGGGCCGTCCGCCAGGGCATCTGGGACTTCCCCGATGATCGCGTCCTCTTCCGCGTCGGCCGCCTCCCGATCGAGGAATGCGCCTTCTTCTTGATCGAGACCGCGCAGGTGAGCCTGCTCGCCAACGGCCTCGCTGCCCGCCTCCCCGACCCGTGGGCCGCGGACAGGGTCGCTCCCATGTGGGCCGCGGCCGGCGGCGTCGCCGCGGCATGGCCCGTGGCGTTCCTCGCCCTCCGGCGCGCACGCCTCCCTCGCCGCATGCGATATCTCGTCCACCTGCTCTTCTGGATGCTGCCGGTCGTTGCCATCCAGTGGCTCATCGGGGGCGCGTGGATTGGCAGGCCGGTCGCCGTCTGCGGTTCCGCGCTGCTCGTCGGTGGCGTCCTGACCCTCTTCGACGCCATCGCCATCCGCCGCGGCATCTGGTTCTTTGACGAATCCCAGACACTCGGGATCAAGGTCGGCGGCGTCCCGATCGAGGAGGCGATGTTCTTCCTCCTCACCGCCCTGCTCGTCGCGCAGAGCTATGCGCTGTTCGCGATGTGACGGGCACGCGTCGCCGGGGCGGGGCCGGCGGCTCCCGCGGTGCGCCGGCATCTTCAGCCGGCGGGGCACACCCGCGAGAGGAGATCGCGGAGTTCGGCCAGGCTGTAGGGTTTCTGTATGATGCCGACAAGCCCGGCACCCGCGAAGCGCTCTTCGAGATCCTGCGAGCTATAGCCGCTTACCAGGATGATGCGCCCGCCGGGATCGATGCGCCTCATCTCCGTGAACGCCTCGGCCCCATCCATGTCCGGCATGGTCAGGTCCATCAGGACCAGATCGATCTGCCCGCCCCGTTCGGCGAATATGTCGAGGGCCTGTCGCCCGTTGGCCGCGGTCACGACGGAAAAGCCCAGCGTCGTGAGCATCTGGACACCGAGTTCCCTCAGCATCTCCTCGTCATCGACAAACAGCACGGTGCCCTTCCCCCGCCACCTGGAATCGGCCTGCGACCGGCCAGAATCCGGCTGCCCATCGCCCCCCTCTGGGGCGGGGAGCAGAATCCTGAAGACGGTCCCCTTGCCCAACTCGCTCCACACCGCCAGCGCACCGTTGTGGGCGCGCACGATGCCCAGCACGGCGGCGAGGCCGAGGCCGCGGCCCGCGAATTTTGTCGTGAAGAATGGTTCGAAAATCCGCTCCCTCGTTGCCTCATCCATGCCGCAGCCCGTATCCTCCACCGTCAGCTCGATGTATCGGCCCGGTGCCAGGGCATCGCCGAAGGGGGTCCCCCGCAATTGATCCGCGCCGCAGTGCACCGGGGCGGCCGAAACCGTGATGGACCCACCGCGGTCACCCATGGACTCGGAGGCGTTGATGATCAGGTTCATCACGATCTGCCGGATCTGACTGGGGTCGGCGCGGATAGTGGGCAGCGCCGCGTCGAGATGCAGGGACAGGGACGCCTTCTTCGATATGGATGCCTGGAGGAGGTGGGACATCTCCTCCACCAGTTCGCGCAGATTCACCCTTACGGTCGAGAAAGAGGCTTTGCCGGCGTACGCCAACATCTGGTGGCACAGGTCCGCGGCCCTCCGCGCGGCCCCGGAGACCTGGAGCAGGCTGTCGTGGGCGGGAGAGCCTTCGGGCAGGCCGGACAGCCCGATGTCGGCGTGGCCGAGCACGGCCGTCAGGATGTTGTTGAAGTCATGGGCGATACCGCCGGCCAGGACGCCCAGGCTCTCGAGTTTCTGGGCCTGCTGGACCTGGCGCTCGAGACGAAGCCGCTCCTCCTCCGCGCACTTCCGGTCGGTGATATCGGTGATGAAGCCCTCGATGGCCTTGACTTCGTTATCCTCGAAGACCCCGCCACCCTGTTCCCACACCCACCGAACCCGGCCCTCGCGATCCACGATCCGGTAGGTGAGCTGGAATGGTTTCCGTTGCACCAGTGCCGCCTGGACCTCCCGCCACACCATATCGCGGTCATCGGGATGGATCAGGTCACCGTATGAGACCGAGGCATTGTTCCGGAGCCGGTCGGCGCTGTGGCCGGTCAACGCGAGGCAGCCCTCGCTCACGAACTCCATGGTCCAATCCCTGTCATTGCGACACCGGTAGGCCATGCCCGGGAGATTGCCCATCAGGGTGGCGAGACGACGCTCGCTCTCGCGAAGATCCACCTCGGCGCACCTGCGGACATAGAGATCCCACGCCATATCGGCGAGCTGGGAGACGGTGTCCAATTCCCTTTCGGTATAGTCGGATGGCCTGTTGCCAACGCCCAGCAGCGCGACGATCCTTCCCAAACGGCAAACGGGCACGACGAGTTCCCGCACGACGGTCGCGTGCCCGGGAGGCAGCCCCTTGCGGTTCGGAAGACCCGCGTAGTCATTGTGGATCACCGGGCGTCCCAGCCGGACGCAGTCCGCCCAGACACCGGCTTTCTCGATCGGGTAGTGCGCGCCAGCTCCCTCGGCCCGGCACATGTTCTGAAGCGTGTTGGTGGACCAGATCTGGAGCGAGAGCGAGTGCTGGTCCGGCTCGACAAAATGCAGGAAACCGATCTGGCTGCCGGTCAGCCGCTCGGCCTCGTCAAGGGTCTCGCGCAGCAGATCGATTGGGGCGTGGGTGCCCGCGAATTCGCCCAGGCGAACCCGCGCCGCCAAGAGGCCCTCCAGGCGCTTGCGGCGGCTGATATCTCGCGCCACGAAAACCGAGCCCGAAACATCGCCGCCCTTGCCGCGGATGGGGGTTACGGTGACCGCGAACCAACCCCCCAGGGGCTTCAGCTCGAACTCCCCCGCATGCTCTTGACCGTCCTCCATGGATCGCGCATGGGGGCAGTCCGCCGGGGGAGTGCCGCAGCCGTCCAGGCATTGGTGGCAACAGCGACCCACCACCTCTTCCGGCGTCAGGCTGAGGCGCTCGGCCAGCGCGCGGTTGGCATAGCGGATAATAAAATCCGGACCGAGGATGGCGATCAGGTCCGGAACGGCATCGAGGACTGCCTCGCGGCCATGGGAGTCGTCACCACCCAATCCCATCGGATGAGAGACCCGGCCCGCGTCGGCGATATCCCCCAGGCGTGATGTGCGCTGATGCGTGGACATGGAAACGCCAGTTGAATAACCCCTAGCAGGGCGTCGCGGGATAGCGAGATCGAAACTGCAGTTCCACCCCGCCCATCCGCCGACCGGACGGGCATCGGGATTCCCCGGCGACCCGGGCGCCGCACGCCACAGCCCCGTCAGTGCCCGCCGCCCGACGCGCGGCTCCTCCTCCGACTCTCGGTCATCTTGCGGATCGCCCGCAACCGCGCATCCCCGTTGCCCAGATCCGGGCAGAGCCAGCCGCCCTCATCGTGCTCGTTCCACGCGTAGACGATCACGGTCTTCGCGGGACACTGGGCCGGCCTCAACTCGGCCCACTCCATCGCCTCGCCGATGTGCGCGGCCAGCTCCTCCGGCGTTGGGGCGATGTAAAACTTGTCCAGCCCGACGCCGGGTTTCTGATAGGGTTCCCACGGCACGGGATGCTCGACGCGAGGCCTGCGATCCCAACCGGCCATCGCCAGCGGCACGACGCCCGAGCCGGTCGCGGCGCATTCCTCCCAAAATTCTCGCGCCACCTCGACCAGCCGCGAATACGGCGCCCCGGCCTCGCCCCGGGAACGCGCGTAATCCGAGAGCGCCTCCGCGCCGATCGCGTCCGCCATCCGCTTCCCCTCGGCGGCGCTCCCATCCTGCATGGTGACCATGTACGGGTCGCCGAGGCCGGCCTCGCGCGACGCCGATCGGAGCCCGTCGAACAACCTCCGCGCCCCCTCAGGGCCGCCCCACGCCTTGATCCATTTGTCATCGACGCGAAAGACGTAAAGGAGCGGCCGACCGCCACACACGGTCTGGTACCCCGGTTCCCGCATCAGGCGCACGATCCGCGCGATCCCCTCGGGCCACTGCGCCCCGGGGCCGAACGTCCCCGGCGACGCGATCGCGCAGAAGTTCACGTCCCGCCGCCTGCCGCTCTTGAGGTACAGGGCGAGTCCCTGGCTCATGACGTTGTCCTCGTCGTACAAGAGGAACGCCCAGTAATCGATGCCGCCGGCCCTCGCGAACGCGATCTCGCGATCGACGATCGCCTGGGTGTACCCATCGATGCGGAGCACGTCGTTGGTGTCCACCCGCGCAAAGAAGGGCGCGCGATGGCGATAGCGCTTGGGGTTCAGCGAAGCCTCCATCGCCCTGACCGGGCCGCCGTCCCCGCCATGCGCCTCACCCGCGGCGGGAACATGCCACGCATCCCACCGGATCGCCCCGATGGTCACGCGATTCCGGTCAGGTTGCTGCGGGCCGCAACCGCCCACCAGGCAGGCGACCAGCGCGAGGCACATGGCATGCCCCGCGCCAACGCGCCGGGCGAACCAATAATCGTCCCTGCCTTCCTGAGTTTCCGATTCTACCCGGCCACCCGACAATCTGGAACTCGGGAAATCAGGAAGGTCGGCCGCCCGCGGGCGTTGCGCCAATAGGATAACAGCAGATGCACCCATCACTTTCCTCGCTCTCCATCCCCGTCGGCAGAGGGACCCGGAGCCCCCGACGGTTTCTTCCCCTTCGAACGAAACATCCGCCACGCGTCCCGCGTCATCGGGTCATTCTCGTCGGGAGGAGGAAAATCCCGGAGATAGCCATCGAAACGCTTGCGCGCCGCGACGGCGTCGGGATCTTCGGATCGGGACGCGTCGCGATACGCGTCCTGGGAGGCGGCGCCGCGCGCGTCCCAGAAGTGCCCGCGCCCGTCGAGCAGCCAGTCGGCATCGCGGATCCATCGGCCATCGCCCATGGCCATGCGGATGATCTCACGAGACACGAATGGCTGGCCAAGGAGCAGAGGCGCAAAACTCTTCCCGTCGGCATTGAACGCACCCACGTGGCCAACGAGATCGGCGGCCGTCGGCCAGATGTCGGTGAAATCGACCAGCGCGCGACTCGCGCCAACCGGACGCACGGGCCCACCCGAGACCACGAAGGGCACCCGGATTGCGAGATCGCGGTCATAGCTCCCCTTGTCACCATCAGCCGTGCCATTGTCGGCGGTGAAAAATATGATGGTCCGATCCGCGATTCCCGACCGCTCCAGGTGATCCTGGATCCGCCCGATCAGGGCGTCCAGATAACCGACCGCTGAGGCCAGCGACCCTTTATGGCGCCCTCCGGTCCGGCCGCCCCCGGCATCCAACTCAGGGACATCGGTGTAGGCCCACCGCCCCGTCTTTGGGTCGTGCGCCATGTGCGGCAGATTCGACGGCCAGTAGGCAAAGAACGTGCGATCCTTGTTCCGGCTGATGAATTGCAGGAGATGCTCGCACTCGATATCCGGACCAAAATCATCGGGCCCCGTCGGCAGGCCGACGCCGTTGACGACTATTCCCGGATGCCAATACCACGAGATGGCGTACATACCCGCGCGCGGCCGGGTCCGTTTCTGAAAGGGGCCGTCATATCCCTCCCAATAGCGTGCCAGACAGTGCTCTTGCGCCCCATACTCCGCCGGATCGCCCCCGTGGTGAATCTTGCCGAACATCCCAGTCGCGCAGCCTGCGCCCGCGGCCATCTTCAGCAGGGGCAGGTGCCGCCCGTCCCGAAAGAAAGGCACCTCCGGGGTGATCTGATTCTCATAATAGCCCTGGTTATGGGGATACTTGCCCGTGTGGAGGATCGCGCGCGACGGCCCGCACAGTGGCGCGGACCAGGCATCGTGAAACAGGACGCCCGAGCGGGCCATGCGCTCCAGCACCGGCGTGCGCACGGGCCCGCCGTAAAGGGCCAGATCGCGGGCCGACAGATCGTCGGCCAAGACGAAGATGATGTTCGGGCGAGGCTCGGCCGCCGGGGCGCCGAAAAGATGGGTTAGAAGAAAAAATGAAGCGCTAATCACCCTCATCATCGAATCTCTCCCAGGCTCCGATCCATTATGTCCTGATGGCATCCGCGGATCTGTTATCCCTCACGGAAGGCCCGCACTCTTACGGAAATAGTCTCGGCCGGGATCTTCGACGTAGGTGCGCGGATCCGATCCTTGGTCCTTTTCGCGGGGATCGAACGTTCCCTTGCTGGATCCCACACGGGTAGAGTCATCTGGCTTGTGATCGGGATTGGGCACCGGCATCTGGGCACCGATGGCTTCGAGATGGGCGTGGAACAAATCACGCAGCGCGCGCGCCCGCTCTGGCCGGACGGACGCCAGGTCATTCCGCTCGCCCGGGTCCGCGGCCAAGTCAAAAAGTTCCGCCGTTCCCGTCTCATAGTGCTCGATGAGTTTCCAGTTCCCGGCGCGCACCGCGCCGTGGGGCGGGAGGGTGTGATAGTGGGGGAAGTGCCAGAAGAGATTTTGGCGATCCATCGTGTCCCCGCCCCGGAGGAGGGGGGCCAGGCTTAGACCGTCGAGATGCTGCCCCGACCGAAGAGGCAGGCCCAGCATGTCCAAGAACGTCGGATACAGGTCGGTGCTGATGACCGGCACCGGAGAAACGCTGCCGGGGCGCGTCACCCCGGGCCATTTGACCAGCAGCGGCACGCGGATGCCACCGTCGTAGTTCTGCGATTTTCCCCCGCGATACGGGAGGTTGCTCGTGGCAACGATCGTCTGGCGGGTCCTCCCGTCGAACACGTTGCTCAACCCCCCATTGTCGGAAAAGAATACGACGGCGGTCCTGTCCTGAAGGCCCAGCGCCTCGATCTTCGCCAGTATCCTGCCGACGCTCCAGTCCATGCGCTCGATCATGGCGGCCATGACGGCGTTGTTCTGGCCGTTCGGCCCAGGTGGCCGGTCGCGGTATTTAGCGATGAGTTCTTCCCGCTCGTATAATGGGACATGCACGGAGTTATAGGATACAACCGCGAGGAACTGGCGCCCGCGATGCGCCTCGATGAACGCCTCCGCGGCGGCCGTGTATTTCCCCACATGATGCGGATCCGCCGGATCCTTTGCACCGCCGCCAGGCACCACAAATTCGAAGCCATGGCGGCCGGGTGATTCCTTGCCATCGTATTCGGAATCCACGTGCCACTTGCCCGCATGAAACGTCACAAACCCGGCCTCCCGGATGGCCTCGGCATAGGTGATTTCGCTTTCGCGCAGATACTTGATCCAATCGGGCGACCGGAGTCTGGCGTTCGGCGGCTCGTTGCCGGGGATATGCGCGGTAAGGTGCAGGCGGGCGGGATAGCGTCCCGTCAGAATGCTGGCCCGCGTGGGCGAACAGACCGCGCCCGCGGCATAGGCCCCGCTGAATCGCATGCCTTCCGCCGCCAGACGATCGAGGTTCGGCGTCTCGTAGTACCGGCTCCCGCAGCATCCAAGATCCATGGCGCCAAGATCATCGGCCAGAAGAAAAACAAGATTGGGCCCCTCGTTTGGCGCATCGACAGCCGCCGCCCGCGACAGGCAGGCCCCGGGGATTGCCGCGAGGAACGCCGAAAGGAACCCAACCAACGTCGACATTGCCACGCATCGGGACCTTGGCACAGGGGTCCGCATCACCGACCCATCACCGCCAAGTTGGTGCCACCCCATCGCCAAACCTCCCCTATTCCCGCACCTCCGACACCCTCACGCTCACCGGCCCGAGCAGGCCGGATGGCAGGAGCCTGTTGCGCGGGATGCGGGATTTCGCGGTCGTGAAGGTCGCGCGCTGCGCCGGCGGCAACTTCTCGTCGCCGACAAGCCGATTCCACCACAGGTTGGTCACGCGGACCTCGATCTCATTCGGGCCGGGGCGGGCGGCGCCGGTGATGTCCACCGCGAAGGGTCTCTTCCAGAGCACGCCCAGATCCTTGCCATTGACACGCACCTCGGCGATGACCTCGACCGCGCCCAGGTCGAGGGTCAGGCGACGGGCTGGCGCCAGGGCGTCCTGCGGCAGATCGAACTTGCCCCGGTACGTGGCCGTTCCCGAGAAGTGCCTCACGGCCTCGTCGGGATGCTCCGACCAAGAGATGAGCCCCTGCATCTCGATCGGGTTCGGCGGCGCGCCGCGCACTGAAGGGAACGTGACCGTCCATGGCGCGTCAACGGCGACCGGCGCCGGCAGCGCGACATCGATGGTCGACTCTTTGCCATCGGTTTGCACGAGCGTGTAGCGTCCGGATTCCGACCCGCGAAGCGCCGTCTTGCCACCGGCCCCGCGCAGCACCCGAACGGCGCACGGCCTGCCCGCACCGGCCGCGACCGGCGAGCCATCCTTGAGCACGCGCGCGACCGATGGGCCCTCCGCCGTTTCGCGGAATACCACGAAGACCGAGCCCGCGGCATCCAGCGCCACGGGGACACGCGTCCGTCCCTCGCCCGCCTCAAACCAGGCCGTCGCCTCGCGCCCGCCCGTGTCCGGATCCCAGAACTCCGGCGCCCGGCCCGAGGCCCGAAACAGCACTTCCTCCAGCACGGGCTCGTTCTTCTGGTTGGACAAGAAAAAGATGTCCGCGTCGCCATCCTTGCGATGCGCCCACAAGATGTGGCCCGGGGCGACGACCGCCGGGACGACGCCCGATTCGCGCAGCGCCCCCGCGAGGTCATCGCCCCGGAAGACGCGGCCCTTGCCGAAAGAGCGGCTCGCGAGGCCGGGACCGTCGCGCTGGGCCAGCTCTCCCCAGAGTTCCGCGGCCAGGGCCGCGACCTCGCGATCGCAGTCAGGGTAACCCCGCAGGCTGGGCGATCGGCGCGGGGGCGGGCCGAGCACTCGCGCGCCCTCGGCGACGAGATCGCGTATCTTGCGCAACATCTCAGGCCGCATCGCATCGAGCGGCGGCAGGACCAGGAGGGAATACGACGGACCGTCCGGCAGTGAGATCCGGCCGCCCGCCACCTTGGCCCGGTCGAGCAACACCTCCGCATTGATGTAATCGAAATCGTGCCCCGCGGGCAGAGCGGGCTGGCGCGCCCCCGTCATCTTGGGCGCGTCCTCCCCGATGAAATACGCCACATCCGCGCGGCTCGTCCCGCGCCGCAGGAGGAAATGGCAGCGCCGCAGGTAATCGACGAAGGCCCCCGATGGCTCAAACCACGTGTTGTGGCGATTGAATTCGGTGCCGAACCACGCGTTGACCCCGGGCCGGCGATCGTCCCAGGGCTGGTGGATATAGACGTGGAAAACGAGGTGATTGATCCCCTGGCAGAACGCCCAATCGCCCAGCGCCTTGATGTTCCCCGGCGCCTCCAGAAACGAGCGCGCCGACGTGAACGCCTCGGCATAGACCTCGCGCTTCCCGTAGGTGTGCGCGGCCGACGATGCGGCGCGCAACTCGATGCCCGCCTGGGCGAGCGGCGAACCCTCGCGGATCCAAAACTCCCCGCCCAGGTCGTCGCTCTGCCCGCCGTATTGCAAAAACTCGCCCGGGAAACCCCAGTGCCCGTAGTTCTCCAGCCAAAGTCGCAGGCCGTGGCGCGCGGCGATGTCGCGCAGCCCGCCGACGTACTCGGTCGCGATGCGGTCGGCGACGTGCCGCCGCAGGTCCCACAGGAACCGCTCGGACCGGTCCGCGCTTCCCAGGATGCGGCCCGTCAGCACCGGCAACCACGGGCGCGGGTCGTAGCCGAACGCCCCCTGGAACGTCTCGTGAAACCCGTCGGTCCAGTTCTGCGAGCCGACCTCGTAGCTGTCGATGATGACGTGCCTCACCGCGTCGCGCGCGTCCTCCGGTATCCGGTCCAGGACACGCGCCATGAATCCATTGAAGTGCGCCTCGATCACCGCGCGGCTCATCTTGTCGCACTCCGGGCCGCGGCCCTGGTCGGTCGTCGGGTGATTTTCCGCGCCGGTGGGGGTCATGCCAACCCGCAGCACGACCCATTCGCCATCGGGAATATCCCAGCGCAGCGCCCCGTCGGCGCCCAACCTCCCTGTCAAATCCACCACCCGGTCGACCGCAACCACAAGATCCACCGACCCCGGTTCCGCGGGCACCGGCCACAGGTACGAACCAAAATCCGGCAACGGCGTCGGGTGCATCTTCCCAAGCTGTTTCTCGATCGCGTGGTCGAGCCGCGCCGCGCCCGAGAGCGCGATCTCCGCGATGCCCGGCACATCGGGCGCCGATGCGGCGGAGCCCGCCACCGCGCCCTCGACCGCCTGCAGCGTGACCTTCAGGCGGAACGCGCGCGCGGACGTCGCCGGGAACGACACGACCGCGGGCCCGCGCAACATCGGGCCCACGTTGACCGCGTACTTCGGACGCGACAGGCCGCGCCGGTCCATCACAAACTCCCGCACCTTCCGGAATTCGCCCCTCTCGTCCGCCGCGAGCAGCTCGCACTTCGCCGAAAAGCTCCCGCCCCCGGGATAGAGCGACAGGCTGCGCGCCGTGATCGGCCCATCGAATTCCAGGTCGATCGTCACGCCCTTGCCGGCCGTGTGGGCCCCATCGGGAAACGGGCACGCCGTCGCGATGTCGCCATCCGCCATGCGCCCCGGCTCCGGCGTCCCGGGCTGACTGCGCACCCGCGCTGGCCGCGCCGCATCGGCATCGGCCTGCGGCGCCGGGAACGCCAGCACGGCGATGTCCTGGAAAGGCTCTTTGGGCACCGGCAACCGCCCGTCGAATGTCCCCGGGCCCCTCACGCGGGTCTCTGAGGAGACCGCGTACCGCATCGATTGCGCGGGCGCGACCCACGGCCCGCCCGACTGGCTCCAGCCGGGGCCGTTGAAGACGCCGATCTTCACGCCCACGCGCCTGGCCTCGATCGCCGCATGCGCCATGCACTCGAACCACTCATCGGAAAGCAGCGGGACCTCGCCCATCGGCGTGTCGGGGTCCACCACGTTTCCGATCAGCGCCTCGCCGATCCCCACCCGCGCCATCGCCTCCAGGTCGCGCGTGATCCCTTCCTTCGAGAGATTGTCGCTGATCCAATACCAGTAGCACCACGGGCGCGTGCTCGCCGGGGGTTTCTCGAAGCCCTCGGTCATGTCATCGGCGGCGGCGGGCGCGCCCGCGGCAATGAACGCGAGCGCCGGCAAAACCAGTAACGTCCTCATGCCCCACTATATCGGAACCGGGAACAGCGACGGCAAATCTTTTCTGGGATAGGGCGACGGTACGTCTCCCGCAGGGACACGGTATCTCCGGATGGTTCGAACAGGGTGGCGAGATCGCTCGGCCGAGTCGTGTGCGCCTCGCGCGGGAAACTCTTTCACCGACTGGCCCAGCAATCGGTTCAGGTGCCGAAAATGTAGCCGAAGCCGTTAGGCTTTGGCGCCCAAACGCTCACGCGTTCGGCTACGGGAGGCGCCGCGGCTATTTTCAAGGAAGCGACCCGGCGCGAGGGCTACCGCGCCAGCGCGATCTTGAACGCCACCGCGTAACCGGCGGGCCACGGGCCGACGGGATCGATCATCAGCCCTTCAGCGTCCTGTTTCCAGGTCACCTTGCCGCGGTGGCCCAGCAGCGTGACCGAGGCAATCTTCTCACCCGCCATGGATCCGATGCGGAAAGGGGCGCCCGGTGCCTCGAGGCAAAATGCGTACACCGTCCCCCCATCCTTCGATGCCGTGAAACGGATATCCGCGGCGGTGTATCCCTTATCCGGGACATCCTTGAGGCCCCCGAACCTTCCCTTCTCCTGGCCCTGCGCGCGCGTGCTCGGCCCCTCGCCATAGACCTTCCACGGTCGGGTGCTGTAGATGCCCTCGCCGTTCACCGCGATCCAGGCCCCGATCTCCTCCAGGGTCCTGATCATATCCGGTTCCAGGTCGCCCTCGGGCGTCTGGACGATATTGATGAGCAGGTTGCCGTTCTTGCTCACGATGTCCGCCAGCATCTGGACGATCTCCTTGGCCGTCCGGTATTTCTGTCCGGTGCGGTAATACCAGTCGCCGATCGACGTGTCGGTCTGCCAGGGTTCCGGGCTGATGCCCTCGGCGACGCCGCGCTCGATGTCGCGCACCCACCGTCCGGCGGATTCCTCCTTGCACGTGTACACCACGTCCGCATCGCCGCCCTTCTCGGCGGCCCGCTGGTTGTAAAGGTGGGCGATCAGGCTGCGTCCGATGTCTCCAAATGGCATCGGGCTGTCGGAATACAGCAGGTCGGGCTGATAGCCATCGACCAGTTCTTTTATCGAGCGAAACCACTGGCGCTGCCAGTCGGGATTCTTGGTCAGCCACCCCCTGTCATCGGGAGCGGCCTTGCCGTGGTAGAGATCCTGATTTGCCGGATCGTTGCCGTCGTAGGGCACGCCCGCCATGGGGCCTTTCGCGTCGGCCCCGTGGCTGGCCTGGAACCAGGTGAAACTGGCTCCGAGATGCTCCGACACGCCGAACCGCAGACCCTCCTTCCGCGCGGCCTGCTGCCACAGCTTCACCACGTCCTTCTTCGGGCCCATCCGGACGGAGTTCCATCGGTGAATCTTCGAGTCCCAGAGAAAGAAGTTGTCGTGGTGGGTGCCCATGCTGACGAAGTACCTCGCGCCCGCTTTCTTGTAGAGGGCCATGAGTTGAGCGGGCTCCCACCTCTCGGCCTTCCACAGCGGGATGATGTCCTTGTAGCCGAACTTTGACGGATGGCCGTAGTTCTGGAGATGGTGCAGGTAGGCGGGATCCGCTTTGGCGACCGGCTTGCCCGTCTTCCGGTCGGGATGGTCCTCGCCCTCGTACATCCTCCGGGCGTACCAGTCGCCCTGCCGAGGCACGGCCTGCGGCCCCCAGTGCGACCAGATGCCGAACTTCGCATCGCGGAACCATTCGGGGCACCGGTATTGTTTCAGCGATTCATCCGTCGGCTTGAAAGGGCCACCGGCGATCGGCGTCTCCGACGCCGGGGCACCGATGGCAGACGCGAGCAAGGTTGCGGCAAGGATCGGGCTGATCATGCCGCATTCTCCCTCGCGCCCCGGCAATAGGCCATGGCGGAACTTGACCCCCGCATGTGGATTATTGATCTATCGGCGCTCCAGGGCGGGCCTCAGCTCATCGCGCCACTCGCGGAAGGCCTCCCGCATGAGGCGGTAGCCGACGTGGCCCTGCGGGTAGCACCGGTAGCGGGGACAGCCCCACGCGCCCGCGAGCCCCCGTATGACCTCCGGGGTGGCGATGCGGTCGAACTCCGCCGCCAGCAGGACGATTTTCTCCGGATCGCAGGCGGGGCGCATGGCGGCGGGCGAGACGAGCCGGTCCAGGGCGGCGACCATCTCGCGGGTCACACCTCCCCGGCCGATGTGGCCCCGGAGGGAGCGGGTGGCGGGCGATTCCCACGTCGCGTGCTGGAAGTCGACGATCGGCTCCATGAGCATCGCGCACCGCACGGCCGGCTCGAACACCGCGAGCAGCGCACCGATCCAGCCCCCGTAGCTCATGCCCCAGCAGCCAACATGCGGCACGCCCCGCGCCAGCAGCGCCCGGATCAGGCCCCGGATCTCCACCACCGCCTGCCGCACGCCGCCGACGGTGCGCCCCCCATCCGCGCTCACGGCCAGCTCGCCGCTCAAGTACCCCGAGGGGCAGCGGTCGTAGTGGAACGGCAGGTGCACGAAGATCGCGTGCCATCCCTCCCGGTTCACGCGCCGCGCCCAGCCCCGGTAGCCGACCGCGCTGGCCGACATCAACCCGTGCAGGAGCAACATCACGGGCCGGTCCCACGCCGGGCCGGCGGGGAAGAACTCGCAGACGAAGCGATCGTTCTCCGGCATCCCCAGCGGCAGCGGGCTCGCGCAGGAGAGCAAACCGCTCGGCGGCGCCGCGGGATCAAACGCCAACGACAGATCCCGCGCCGCATAGAATTCCTCGGCGGCGACACCCTCCCATTCCGCGAGAAACCTCCCGAGCGCCTCGGGCGTCATCGCGGCCGCCGCATGCCGATGCTGGATGAGGTTGACCAGCTCGAACGTCGCGAAATCGACGATCGCCGCCCAGGCGCGGTGCAGGATATGAAAGGGCCTCATGTTTCTGGCTTCCGGGGGCCGACATTTCTGGCAGAAACTCGGGCGGCATGCATGTCAAAATCGTGGGCGCCGGCATCGGCGGCCTCGCCGCGGCGGCGCGGCTGGCGCGCATGGGTTACCGGGTCGAGGTGTTCGAGAAAAATGCCGCGGCGGGCGGCAAGGCGGCGGAGCGCCGAGAGCTTACCCCGGCGGGCGAGTTTCGCTGGGATTGCGGCCCCTCGCTGGTGACGATGCCGGCGGTGCTGCGGGAGTTGTTCGATTTCTGCGGCGAACGGATGGAGGACCACCTCGCGCTGCGGCGCGTCGAGCCCTCCTGCCGGTACTTCTGGACCGACGGCACGCGGATCGATGAGGACGGCGCGTTCTGGGAACGGCCCGACGTGGCGAGATACCTGGCCCGGGCGCGGGGCATCTACGACCTGTCGGCCGAGGCCTTTCTCCACCACGCGCCCCGCGACTGGTGGCGCGCCCTCGGCGCGAAGGGGTTCGCCGCGCTCCGGCACCTGCCGAAGGTCGCCACGCTGCGCAGCCTCGCCTCGCTGAACGCGCGACATTTCCGCGACCCGCACATCCGCCAGATCTTCGACCGCTTCGCCACGTACAATGGATCCTCGCCGTACCGGACACCGGCGACGTTCGCGATCATCCCTTATGTCGAGGCCGAGTTCGGCGCCTGGTATCCGGAGGGCGGCATCGCCCAGATCCCCCGCGCCATCGAGGCACTGGCGCGCCGCCAGGGTGCCGATTTCCACTTTGGCCACGAGGTGACCAACCTGCTGGATCTCGGCGGCGACGCCGTCCTCTGCAATGCCGACGCGATCACCTCCCACGCCCACTGGCTCCCCGACGCAAGCCGTGCCCGCCGCATGCAGCGCGAAGAACTGGCGTGCTCCGGCTTCGTCCTCTGGCTTGGCGTCCGGGGGCGATCAGGGGCGCTGTCACACCACAACATCTTCTTCTCCGACGACTACCGGCAGGAATTCCGGGAGATCTTCGACGAGCGACGCATGCCTTCCCAGCCCACGATCTACGTCGCCATCACATCCAGGACGCAACCGGGCGACGCGCCCGACGGTTGCGAGAACTGGTTCGTCCTCGTGAACGCGCCCGCCTATTGCCACGCCAACACCCGCGGCTATCAAGAGGTCATCCTGCGGAGACTCGCGGAATTCGGCGTCGCGCCCGACCCGTCGCGCATCCTCTGCCGCGCAGATTTCGGACCCGCCGACTTCCGCGAGCGCGACAACGCGTGGGAGGGTTCCCTCTACGGCTGGGCCAGCCACTCGCCGCGCACGGCGCTGCTCCGGCCGCCCATCCGCCACCCCAGGCACAGGCATCTGTTCTTCTGCGGTGGCACCACCCACCCCGGCGGCGGCATCCCCCTCGTCCTGCTCAGCGGCAAGATCGCCGCCGAGCAGATCGGGCGCCATTTCGGACCCTGACTCCAAAATCTCGTAGCCGACCGCGCGAGCGTTTGGCCGCCGATCACCCGCGGCGATCGGCTTCGCGATAAGACGTGCCGCTTGACATTGACACGCGTCGCCCCGCGAGGATACTCGGCCCCGATGCGCCTCTTCGAACGCATCCTTTTCGGCATATTTATAGTCTGGGGTGCCGTCGGTGCCGTCACCCTGGGCCTGCGGCAATTCCTCCTCCCGCCTTGGATCTCGTGGGCCGATGCCTTCTTCATGGTGCTCGCGGCCGCCAACGTCCTGCTCGCCATGGCCCGGCGCGACGGCTGGCCCGACACCCTCAAGTCCTTTGCCATCATCGCGATCGGCTCCGGCATCGTCGAAACCGTCGGCGCCACCACGGGGCGCCCCTTCGGCCCCTACGAGTACACCCCCTTCTTCGGACCCCGGATTGCCGGCATCCTCCCCATCGCCATCCCCCTGGCCTGGTACGCCGTGCTTGGCACGGGCCACTACCTCATTTTCCACTGGCTGAAACTCGGCTCCCGCCGCGTCACCGCCATCGCCGTCGCCGCATGGGCCACCGCCTTCGATTTCGTCCTCGAACCCTTTGCGGCCTACGTCAAGAGCTACTGGATCTGGCACTCCCCTGCAATCCCACCCCAGAATTACGCCTCCTGGTTCCTCATTTCGTTCCTCCTCGCCCGCCTGGCCCCTTGGGGTCGAGGTCCCATCGATCGATTCGATCCCCGCCCCCCCTGCGTGGCCGCCACCATGCTTCTCATCTTTGTCGTCGGCAGGATCGCCGCGGGCGTCTGAGTGGGTCGTCCGGTCTTTCTGCCCAGCAATCCCCGCCATAACGACTGTGAAATCTCATCCAAACCCCAAAATTTGACCGAAAGTGGTCGGGCGTTCCGTGGGTGGACAGGCGCGGCATGCTCGCTTCGCTCCCGATCTCGGTCCAGCTAAACGGATAATGCCGATTGGATTCCGTTTGACCGCGCCCGTCATGCATGCATGATTTATAGGTAGTGGAGCCAGCGGGTCACCACGATCGGTCGCTGCACCGGTCGGGGTGGTTTCTCGCCGGGCCGCGGAACACTGTTGGAGGACCTCAAGGGATTCGTAGCCGATGCACGAAACGATCAACTTCGGCAATCTGTTCACCATTCCCGAGCAGGTGCAGGCGTTCGCCCAGTCCCGCAAGACGGGGCAGATCGCCGTGTTGAATTCCAAGCCCGAGGCCAGCCTCTATCTTCAGGACGGGGAGATCGTCCACGCCGAACTCGAGGGGCGGGATGGGCTGGAGGCGGCCATCGCGCTCATCAATCTCCCGGACGCCGTCACGGAGTTTCGCATCGGCATCCCGTCGCCGCGCCGCACGATCCACATGCCCCACGTGCAGATCCTGTGCGAGGCGGCCCGCCTGAGCGACGAGAGCGCGGCCCGGATTCACGTCAACGGCGCCGCGGTGCCGATGATCGGGAAGGAAGAGGAGATCAAGTCGAGCCGGTTGGCCGGCGAGCCGATGATCCACGTTTTCGTGCATGGCAAGGAGAAGACGTACGCCCTGAAACCGGGCCTCGTGTATATCGGGCGCACGTCCAACAATGACATCGTGGTGCCCCATCCCACGGTCTCCTCGCACCACGCGTCGATCGAGCGCACGTCCCAGGGCATCATCCTGCGAGACCTCGACTCGCGAAATGGCACCTTTCTGCGCGGCCAGCGCATCAAGGAATGCTGGCTCGGCGACAGCGACGAGATCGCGTTCGGCGAGGTCAAGGCCCTCTTCGCCCGCCCGGCCGCGGCGGCGGCCGCCTGACAGCCACAGCGCCGCGCCGGGCCACAGAGATGCAGGAAGGTCACCGGCTGCGTTTCCAGACACCGGCGGGCGAAGGCCTCCTCGAGACCGGCCCTTCGGAGGCGGGCGCCACCCTGTGCGATGTCCTGCTGCGCGGCGGCGTCGAACTCAACACCCGATGCGGGATGCGCGGCCTCTGCCGCGGCTGCGAGGTCGAACTGACCGCGGGTCGTGTGGATCTGGGCGACGGGCGCGAAGTCGCCGCCCCGGCCACCATCCGCGCATGCCTCGCCAGGACGATGTCGCGTGAGACCGCCATCCGCATACCCCAGCGGTCCATGGCGGGGCATCGCCCCATCGCGATATCGGAATTCGAGATCATCATCCCCTTCGCGCACGATCCGATCTTCCCCGCAACGGGCGGCGGCGTCGCGCTGGCGACCGACATTGGAACGACGACGGTCGCGATGATCGCCGTGGACATATCCAACGGCAAGATCTTGGCCGAGGCCGGCGACTTCAATCGGCAGATCCGCTTTGGCGACAACGTGCTGACCCGCATACACCGCGCCGGCGAGGGCCCCGAGATGCTGGCGCGTCTCCAGTCCTGCGTGGCCGCCGAGACGCTCCGCCCGCTGGCGATGCGGGTCTGCGCGAAGGCGGGCGTCTCGCCGGCTTCTGTCCGGGGGATGACGGTCGCCGGCAACACCGTCATGCTGCACCTCCTCGCGGGAGAAGATCCCAGCCCGCTGGGTGTCGCGCCGTTCCGGGCGCGGTTTCTTGAGCCGAGGCGACTGGGCGCCGCCGCCCTGGGCATCGACGGGGCCGATTGGCCCGTGCAGTTGCTGCCGGGGCTCTCCGCCTACGTCGGCGCCGACCTGGCGGCGGGCGTGCACGCCACGGGCATGCACTTCGCCGGAAAACCCACCCTCCTCGTGGACGCCGGCACCAATGGCGAGATCGTGCTCAAGACCCGCGACCGATTGCTGGGATGCGCCACCGCGGCGGGCCCGGCCTTCGAGGGCGGCATGCTCTCCTGCGGCGCCCGCGCGGTGCCCGGCGCCATCTGCCACATCCGCATGACCGCCGACCCCTTCCACATCGAGACGCGGATCATCGGCGACCACCCGCCGCAGGGCATCTGCGGCACCGGAACGCTGGACTTCCTGGCCGAGGCGCGCCGCGTCGGCCTGCTCAACCACGCCGGTCGTTTCGACGATGGGGCGCTGGCGCGCGTGCCACCGGACCTCCTGCGCGATGGCGATGGCGGTCGCGCCATCGCGCTGGGCCAATCGGGCGACCGCGACATCTCCATCTCCGAGGTCGATATCGCGCACCTGCTTCAGGCCAAGGCCGCCATCGCCGCCGGCATCCGCACCCTCCTGGAGCGCGAGGGGCTAACCCCCGCCGATATCAGCCGGGTCCTGCTGGCCGGGGGATTCGGGCGCCACATCGACCCCGAGAGCGCCGTGCGCTGCGGCCTGCTGCCGGGGTTCCGCGCGGACCAGATCGAGGCCGTCGGCAACACGTCCCTCGCGGGCGCCTACATCGCGCTCCTCGACCGCAGCGCCCTACAGGAGATGGACGAGATCCGCGCCCGCATCGAGATCGTCGAACTCAACCTCGACCCCGGATTCGAGGATCGATTCATCGACGAGCTCGCCCTCCCCTGACCGCCCCCATGAGCCGCAGCCGCACGCCCCCGGCACCGCCCCCCCTCGCCCGAGCCGAGTTTCGCGCCCTGGCACTCGCCTATCGCCGGCGATTCGGCTACGCGCTCGCGTGCTGCGGGCCCTCCGGCGAATTCCTCGCGGGCGCGCGCGCGTGCCAGGCCGCGAAGCGCGCCGATGCCTGCGACGTCTGCCGCCTCGGCGCGGTCAACGAGGCACTGCGATGGGGCGAACCCTGCGTGAGCCTTTGCCCTTCCGGTCTGGCCATGTGGGCCGTGCCGCTCATGCGAAATTCCCGGGTCACCGGCGGCCTCGTCGTGGCTGGCATTAACCTCGAACCGGAGGGCAGGCCCGCATCGGAGATCCTCCGCCACGTCCGCTCGGCGGCGCAGGGACTGCTCGAGATGGCCGACCAGCGCGAAATCACCAACGGGGCGCTCCTCCAACTCAATCGCCTCCGCGGCCACCAGGAGCGCGAGCGCGCGGAGGCCATCCACGAGTTCAAGTCGGCCCCCTCGGATCGCATGCGCCGCGTCTACCTCATCGAGGAACCGGCGCTGCTCGCCGCCGTCGCCCGCGGCGATCGGCGCGCCGCACGGGCCGCCGTCCAGCGCATCATCGCCGGCGTCCGCATGGCGGCCCCCGACAGGCCCGACCTCCTCAACGACCTCGCGCTGGAGATCCTCGTCATGATGGCCAGGGCCGCCATCGAGGCTGGCGCCGAACCCGCCGAGGCCCTCGGCGGCCACGCCCAGTGGAGACGTCGCCTCGCCGAACCCCAGGACGAGCGCGCCCTCGGCCCATGGCTCGCCGAGACCGCCGAACGCCTCGCCTCCTCCATCCCCCGCGGCACCGGACGCGACAGCGCCGCCCTCGCCAAGGCCATCTCGTTCATCGAAAAGAACTTGTCCCGCGACATCGGCCGCGATGAGGCCGCGCGCGTGGCGGGCATGTCACCCAGCCACTTCTCGCGCGTCGTGCGCCACGAACTGGGCCGCACCTTCACCGCCCTGGTGGCCACGCGCCGCATCGAACGGGCCCGCCACCTCCTCGCCCGCACCGACAAAAGCCTGGTCCAGATCGCGCTGGATTGCGGTTTCTGCGACCAGAGCCACTTCAGCAAGGCCTTCCGCCGCCTCGCGGGCGTCGCACCCCTCGAATTCCGCCGCTCCCAGCGCGCCCGTCACCCCCAGCGCTGAGCACCGGGATACAAAAACCTCGCACCCCCATACCATAAACCCGCCGTCCGGTCGCCCTACCCTTCCCGCAGTCACCCGCAAGGAAAGGACACGGCTCATGGATCGCACTTTCTATCTGGATCTCGCGCGCTCGGGCGCACGCTTCCCCATCGGCGCGCACCTCGTGCTCTGCGAGAAACCCAACCACGCCGAGTTGCTCACCGACGGGAAGGGCCTGGGCCAAGTCGTGGCCGAGACCGCCGACCGGTTCCGCACACCCCTCGCGCTGCCCCTCATGGACCTCATGGTCGAAAAGGCCGACCTCCTCACCATGATCGGCATCCCCCAGGGCAAGGCCGACACCTACCATTTCGAGGGCTGCCCCGGCGACGATCTCGTCGACCGCGTCCGCGCCGCGCTGGGCGCGCCGCCCACGCCCCGCATGCGCGCCAATTGCGACGCCATCCGCCACATCGCCTCCACGCGCCCGGACCTCGTCCCCGCAGGCATGGCGATTGGTCCCTTCTCACTGATGACCAAGCTCCTCGGCGACCCCATCACGCCGGTCTTCATGGCGGGTTCCGGCATCACCGGCGACGAGGACCCCGAGGTCCGCACCATCGAGATCGCCCTCGAGATCGCAGTCCTCACCGTCCAGCGCGGCATCCGCGCGCTCGTCGACGCGGGCGCCCGGGCCATCTGCCTCTGCGAGCCCGCCGCCAACACCGTCTACCTGTCCCCCAGGCAACTCGAGGCCGGCGCCGATATCTTCGATCGCCTCGTCATGGCCAACCTCCGCCGCATCAAAGCCACCCTCGACGAACTCGGCGCCGACCTCATCTTCCATGACTGCGGCGAACTCATCGACCCCATGATCCGAGAATTTGTCACGCTCGACCCCGCCATCCTGTCGCTCGGGAGCTCGCGCCGGCTCTGGGAGGACGCTCGGCTGGTCCCCAAATCCACCGTCCTCTTTGGAAACCTCCCGACCAAGAATTTCTATTCCGACGCGCAGGTGCCGCTGGATTCCGTGGGCCAGCTCGCCGGCGAACTCGTCCGCCACATGCGCGAGATCGGCCACCCCTTTATCCTCGGCTCGGAATGCGACGTGCTCTCGGTGCCCGGGAGCGAGCACACCATCAACGCCAAGATCGAGCGCATGATGACCTGTGAGGCCTAGCTCGAAAATCCCCGCACCCGGGCTCGCCCGCGACCGGCTACGCCCCCGCCCGTGGCGCCTCGACGACCTCGACCACCCTCTCGTCCGCCGTCATGCGCGCCGTCTGGCCCGGTCCAATCACGATGAATCTCGCGTCGTCCCACGCACCGCCCAGGAGATCCCGGATCAGGCCCGGGTCCCCCGCCTGCACGTCAAAGGCCCAGCCCAGCCAGTCCGCGCACCCCTTGGAGAACCGCACGTCCTCCTCGGTCAATCCCGCGCCCAGGTGCACGTAGGCGGCGCGGTTATACTTCCGGAACCAGGAATGCTCCTGCTCCATCAGAAACTCGGCGTCCTCTTCCCCGTACTTCTCCCGGTACTCCCGCATCAGCTTGTCGTAGCGCTCGGGTCCCGGCGGCACGTGGCACCGGTTCCAACCCGGGCTGTACCAGTACGTCCCCGGATGCCTCGCCACGTACTCCCCGTAGCGCTCGCGGCTGCCCAGAAGCAGCGTGATGCAGTCGTGGGCCCGCGGCAGGCCCACCCTGCACCGGCACGGACGGATGCCCTCCACCCCACGGCTGCACAGGCCATACGCCAGAGCGATCTCCCCCACCCCCGGAAAGCCCGCCTCGATCCGGTCGATCGCCCCCTGCACCTCCCGCCGAAGCCGCTCCGGCTCGTTGTGCAATCCTTGCGGCAGGAACTCAATGTGGGTAATATGCGGGAAATGCACCGCGAAGTGCCGCACCTCATCCTCGAGCACAGCGCATGCGATCACCGCCATCCCGCGGCCCTCAGCGCCCATGGCACACCCCCGCAGGGCCACCCCCGATCTTCACAAACAAAACCACGGAGGAATCCATGAACGAAATACTCGCCTCGATCACCGAAGCAATCAAGAAGGGTGATCGAAAAACCGCAACCGCCCAAACCCAGGCCGCCATCAACGCCCAGCTCAATGCCGAGGAGATCCTCGGTTCCCTGGTGTCCGGCATGGACGACGTCGGCCGCCGCTTCAAGAACAACGAGATCTATGTCCCGGAGGTGCTCATCGCCGCCCGCGCCATGAAGGAAAGCATGGCGCTTCTCAAGCCGCTGCTCATCAAGGCCGGCGTCGCACCCGCCTACACCGCCATCATCGGCACCGTCCAGGGCGACCTCCACGACATCGGCAAGAATCTCGTCTCCATGATGTGGACAGGCGCCAATTTCAACGTCATCGACCTCGGCACCGACGTCGCCCCGGAGCGCTTCGTCAGCGCCGTCAAGGAACACGGCGCCCACCTCGTCGGGCTATCGGCGCTCCTCACCACCACGATGCCCGCGATGAAGAATACCGTGAAGGCCATCCGGGACGCGGGCCTCGCCGGCGTCAAGATCGCCGTCGGCGGCGCGCCCGTCACCCAATCATTTGCCGACGAGATCGGCGCGGACGGCTTCTCCCCGGACGCCGGCTCCGCCGTCGACATGGCCCGCCAACTCGTCGGGGCATAGCCGGAAAACGCGGGCACGTCGCATGCCCCGGACGCTCGCCCGCCGGCGGGCATTCGGGGCACCACCGGGGCGGAAAATCGGGTCGAGCTTGGCTGTCGCTTTGCATCGCGGGCGGGTTCGTGTTAATTGCACAGGGGAGCGGGCCAGGTCCCGCGCAACGAATGGAGATCCCGTTTTTCCAGCCGAGGTGGCGCGCCAGGATCCGGGCCGCCGGGGCGACGTTCTGGGCCGCCGCGCTATGGGTGCCGTTCGCGGAGGCTGCGCTGTCCCCAGACCGCGTGTTGGTCGTGTTCAACGAGTCCGTGCCCGCGTCACGGGATGTCGCGCAACATTATTGCCGGGGCCGGGGCATACCGCCCGAGCGCATGCTCGGCATCCCCTGTCCGGCCGTCGAGGAGATCTCGCGCCTGGAGTTTGAACGGACGGTGCGGGATCCCATCGATGCCCACATGGCCGCCAAGGGCTGGATCGCCCGAGAGTCCAAGGAGATCCAGCACGAGGGACGATCCGCGCGCCTCGAGGTGCCCTCGCACAACGAGATCTACGGCCTGGCGCTCTGCTGGGGCGTGCCGCTGCGCATCGCCGACGACACCAACCGCGTCGAGGCCGGCGCGCCGGCCCAGGCGCGCATCACCGCCGCGGCCGTGGACTCGGAACTCGCCCTCCTGCCCATCCGCGGCACCCGGCTCAGCGGCCCCCTCCAAAACCCGTTCTACAAATTCCCCCACGGTTTCGACGCCCGCGTGGCGCGCAGCATCATGCTGGTGACACGGCTCGATGGCCCATCGCCCGAGATGGTGAAGGCACGGCTCGACGAGGCGTGGCGCACCGAGCGCGAGGGCCTGGTCGGCTGGGCGTGCTTCGATGCGCGCGGCATCAAGGACGGCGGCTACAAGCAGGGCGACGACTGGCTGATCCGGGCGGCCCAGGCCACGCGTCGGTGGGGCCTGCCCACCGCCCTCGACGAGGCCGATGCGATCGTCGAAGCCGGGGCGCTCTGGGCGGACATCGCCCTCTACGCGGGGTGGTATGCCGGCTCGATCGCCGGGGCACTGGCGGATCCGGCCTTCCGTTTCTTGCCGGGCGCGGTCGCCTACCACATCCATTCGTTCAGCGCCAGCACCGTGCGCAACGCCGATGCCGCCTGGGTCGGACCCCTCGTCGCCCGCGGCGCCGCCGCCACCATGGGCTCGGTCCTGGAGCCGTACCTCACCTGCACCCCCAACATCGACGTGTTCGTCGAGAACCTGCTGCTGGGCCGCACTTTCGCCGAGGCCGCGTACGCGTCGCAGCCCGTGCTTTCATGGATGATCACGTGCGTCGGCGATCCACTCTACCGCCCATTCCCGCAATACCCCGAGGCCTGGATCCAGGAGCGCATCGGTCGCCGGGACGAGGCGCAGCCCTGGTTCTTCTTCCTCTCGGCCCAGCGCCGAAAAAATCCGACCAACATCGGCGCCATCTTTTCCGAGGTGGATGCCTATCTCGCCACGCGCAACGATCCCCTCGCCCACGAACTCGCCGGCCAGTTCTTCGCGGAGACATTCGATCCCGACAAGGCCGTCGCCGCATACTCCCGCGGCGTGGCCACGGCGCCGGGTTCGCCCGCCGCCGCCCGCATGGGCATCAAGGCGGTCCGCCTGCTCGTGGAGAAACAGCGCTTCGGCGAGGCGTGGGCCCTGCTTGACCGGATCGGAAGGGCGGCGCCCAACCATCCCGTCATCCGTTCCACCGCCGAAGAGCTCGGCAGGCGCCCCGAAGCCCTGCCGGTCAGCGAATTCTGGCGCGCGTCCCTGCTCCCCGCCGCCTCGGATACCGCCCCGCGGGCCTCGCCCGCCCCCGTTCCCCCACAGACGTCCGGCAGCGCCGTCCCGCTTTTCCTGCAAGACCCCGCCGCCCCGAGATCCACGGCACCGGCGACGGCACCTCCCACCAACGCCGCCCCGCGATTGCCCACACCGAAGATGACGTTCCCCACCATCGAGCGTCCGCAGCTCAGGCCACCCACCCTTGAGCAGCACCTCCCTTCGCCCAATCAGCCCACACGATGAAACGCATCCCCCCCAGCATCGGCATCACCGGCGGTCCGGGCTGCGGCAAGAGCACCGCGGCCCAGTGCCTCGCCCGCGCCGGCTTCGACGTGGTCGATACCGACGCCCTCGCGCGCCAAGCCGTCGAGCCGGGCCGCCCGGCGGCCGCCGCCATCCGGCGCGAGTTCGGCCCCCAGTTCTTCGCTGCCGATGGCCACCTCCACCGAGACAGCCTCGCCCGGCTCGTCTTCTCGGACGAGTCCGCGCGCCTTCGGCTCAACGCCATCATCCATCCAGAGGTCCGCGCGCTCTGGAAATCCGCGGCCGCACGATCCGCAGACGCCGATCGTCCCTGCGCCATCATCATCCCCCTGCTCTTCGAGTCGGGTCTGGACAATGAGTTCTCCGCCATCGCCTGCGTCGGCTGCTCCCCGTCCACCCAGCGCCTGAGGCTCAGGGCTCGCGGATGGGACGATGACATGATCCAGAAACGCATCGCCGCCCAATGGCCACTCGAGGAAAAGTGCCGCCGGGCGACCCACGTCATCTGGAATGACGGCTCCTTGGAAATTCTCCAGTATCAGGTCGACCGCCTCGCGCGGGCGATCGAGACACTCCAAGAAAAACCGGGCTTGCAAAACCCCGAAACCTGATCCAGCTTTCCTGCGGTTCAGCACCGCCCCGCTGACCTTCAACCATTCATTCCGATGGCGCGGAGCGGTTCTCCCAAGGAAATCAGCCATGCCTAGATTCAAGTCATACAAGCGTCGCCATCGCGGCCACGGCGGCGGGGGCCATCCCCGCGAGGAGGGCCTGCCCGTCGATGACGCCATCATCGATTCCCCGTCCCCGAACAACCCGCAGTACGCCGCCCAGGGTGGCCAGCCCGGCGGCCCCGGGGCCGAGCCCACCAACGGCGCCGGCGAGGGGTCTCCCGAGGGTGTCCCCCAGGCGCCCCTCAAACCCGGCCTCCAGCTCGAGCTCGCCAAACTCCAGGACCTCCCCATGGGCGAGCTGACGCGCCTCGCGAGCGAGGAGTTCGGCATCGAGAATTATGGCACCCTCCGGAAGCACGAGATCATCTTCGAGATCCTCAAGAAGAACGCCGAGCGCCGCGGCAACATGCGCGCCGAGGGCGTCATCGAGCGCCTGAGCGACGGCTATGGGTTCCTGCGCTCGTCGCGCTTCAACTACACCCCCTCGCCCGACGACATCTACGTCCCGCCCTCCCTCATGCGCCGCTACAACCTGCGCACCGGCGACCTCGTCTCCGGCGAGATCCGGGCGCCCAAGGAGAAGGAGCGCTACTTCGCGCTGGTGCGCCTCGACACCATCGAGGGTCGCCCGCCCGAGCAGCAGTTCCACAAGGTGCACTTCGACAACCTCACCCCCCTGTTCCCCAACAGGCGCATCATCCTTGAGACCGACCCCAAGGAACACGCCATGCGGGCCATGGACCTCGTCACCCCCATCGGCTTCGGCCAGCGCGGCCTCATCGTGTCGCCCCCCCGCGTGGGCAAGACCATCCTCATGCAGAAGATGGCCAACGCGATCACGACGAATAACCCGAAGGCCTACCTCATCGTGCTCCTCATCGACGAGCGCCCCGAGGAGGTCACCGACATGCTCCGCTCCGTCAAGGGCGAGGTCGTCTCCTCCACTTTCGACGAGACCCCCGACCGGCATGTCCAGGTCGCCGAGATCGTCATCGAGCGCGCCCGCCGCATGGCCGAGCAGAAGATCGACGTGATCATCCTGCTCGACTCCATCACCCGCCTGGCCCGCGCCTACAACACCCTCCAGCCCCACAGCGGCAAGATCCTCTCCGGCGGCGTGGACGCCAATGCGCTCCACAAACCCAAGCGCTTCTTCGGCGCGGCCCGCAACATCGAGGAGGGGGGCAGCATCACCATCATCGCCACCGCCCTCATCGAGACCGGCAGCAAGATGGACGAGGTCATCTTTGAGGAGTTCAAGGGCACCGGCAACATGGAGATCAACCTCGATCGCGCGCTGTCCGACAAGCGCGTTTACCCGGCCGTCAATATCGCGAAATCGGGCACGCGCAAAGAGGAACTCCTCTACCACCCCGACGAGTTGACCCGCATCCACGCCCTGCGCAAGGCGCTCAGCAGCGTCCCGCCCGTCGAGGCCATGGAACTGCTCCTGGAGCGCGTCCGCAAGACGAAGACCAACGCGGAGTTCCTGATGACCATGAACCTCAAGGACGCCTAGCAGCCTGTCGGACTCAACCAAGTCCGACAAGGCTGCTAGAAAGCAAAACCGCCTTATTCCAAGGCAGTTATGGTGGGCAAGACCCAGATGTGGCACCGTGCCTGATCGAGTTTAACGAATCGTGCTCTCGTTGCATAACTCCTTTGTTCGCAAACAGAAGGCGGTTTTGCCAGAGGAGGCTGCCGGACAAAGTCCGCCAGCCTCCTAGGCGTCCCGCGAGCCCCCGGCTCACCGGGCAACGTATGCGCGCCACATTGGCCGCTCTGTCCAAGGGATGCCTGGGGGCGCTGCTGTTCTGGTGCCTGGGCCTTGCGGCGCTGCTCGCGTGCGCCGCCGCCGCGACCTGTTCGTTCTTCGGCGGATGGTGTTACGCGGAGCACCTCCGGAGCCGCCAGGCCCTCGCGACGACGATCGCCCGGCTCGCCGATAGGGGCGAGGTCATCGGACTGGCACCCGCGCCCGACGAGCCGGGCCCTTCCGACCCTGGGCTTGCGCGCGCCTCCGAGATCCTGCGCAGCCTGTCATCGGATTTCGCCATCGGGCGCTCCTGGCCCAAATGCCGCGAGCTCCTCGGCGCCGGGACCGCGCGGGTCGCCTGGAGGGGCGAGAGCGCCCCGTCGCGCGACATCCCGCTCTCCTGGGATGACGTCGCATGCCAGCTGGAAATGGCGCACGAGACCCTCGAGGAAATCCGCGCCCTGCTCGACACCGGGGAAGGGCGCGTCGCCACCGCCGCCGACGAAGCGAGCGACCGCTCCATCGCGCCGTGGCTCGCGTGGTCAGCCATGGACCGCCTCCACAATCTCGACACCCCGGGCGCCGTCTGCGAAGTCGCCCGCATCCGCCGCCTCGCCGACCGCCACCGCGAGCGCCCCACCCTCGATGGTCAGCTCTGGCGCTGCGCGCTGCTGAAGGGCGCGGTCCGCCTGTCCTGGGAAGTCCTGCAGGCCCCCGCGCTCGACCCCGAGACGCTCCGGGCCCTCGATGCCCTCTGGGCCGAAGATCGCCCATTGGCCGGTGTCGCCTCGACGTTGCGAAGGGAGCGCTCGGCGGGCCTCGGTGCCTTCGCCGCCATGATCCGCTCCATGGAGACCGATGTTCACTGGAAGACCCACCTTGAGCACATTGGCCAGGCCTTGGCCGAGCGACCGGACCTCGTGGCCGGTGCCGGCGAGGCGACGGCCTGGCTGCGGTACGGCGCGTGGCGCCTGCTCTGGGCCGACGAAGAGATGGCCCGCTTCCTGGACACCATGCAGGACCTCATCGATCTCCTCGAGCGCGACCCGGGACACGTCTCGTGGCGCACCATCCGCGCCACCTGGGCCGCAGCCGAAGGGGGCATGTCCGGACAACCCTCCCGCATGGGGCTCGACCGGCTTGTGATCGGTTCCGGGGGCCTCAACGGCGGACGCGCCGCATGCCAGGTCATCCTCGAGTACGAGGCCGAGCGGCGCATGCTCCTCGCCGATGTCGCCCGCGCCCGATTCGAATTGGAGCATGGCGAGACACCGTCCGATCTCGGCCGCCTCGTCCCCGCGTACCTCCCCTCGGTTCCCGTCGACCCCATGGACGGATCGCCCATGCGCTTTCGGCTAAATCCCAGGGGCGAACCCGTCATGTACTCGGTCGGCCCCGATTGCAGGGACGACGACGGCGACGCCGAAAGACCCGACGCGAAACCCGCAGCCGCCCTCTCCCACTGCCGGGACATGGTCTGGCCCATTCCGGATTTCGCGCGCTCCACCCAGTGACCCTCCGTTCGACTTTGACGCGTCCCGGATTCCCCGCATGATGGGTTCGAGCATGAATGCCGACCCTGCCCCGTGCGCCGGCGCGAGCTACAATCGCCGCGGTTTTGTTTCGGTTGCCTCGGGTTGCCTGCTGTGCGGGCTCGTGACCCCGTCCGCCCGCGCCGGCACCGACCGACCCATCGACGTCGGCACGCTCAAGGACTACCCCAAGGACGAGATATCCGAGAAGTACATCCAGAACGACATCTTCGTCATCCGGCACAAGGGAAAACTCTTCGCCGCCACCGCGATCTGCCCCCACCAGCGCGGCTATCTGTTGCGCGACCCGAAGAAGCCGACCCGCATCATCTGCGCCAGCCACAATTGGAGATTCGATGCCGAGGGCGCCATCACCAGCGGCCCCGAGGGGAAAGACCTCGAGCGCTTCGCGATCTCGGTCAACGACAAGGGCCGCGTCCTCGTCGACACATCGCGGTCCTTCCAGAGGCCCAACTGGGACGACAAGGCCAGCTTCGTCCCCTTCCCCTGACCCGGATCGACCACGGATATCGTGCCCGACCCCCCTTTGACGCGGCAGCCATCCCGCGTAAACTCCCCGCATCATGAAGCCCGAACCCCAGCCGTCCTCGGCGGGCATGCCCCCCGCCCCCTACAGTCGCAGGGATTTCGTAACCCTGGCCTCCGGTTGCCTCCTGTGCGCCGCCGTGCCGCGCGCCAGGGCGGCCACGGACAAACCCGTCGACATCGGCGAGATCAAGGACTGGCCCAAGGACGCGATCTCGGAGAAATTCATCCAGTACGACTTCTTCGTGATCCGCCACAAGGGGCGACTCTTCGCCTCGACGGCGATCTGCCCCCACAAGGCCAACTACCTCCTGCTCGACCCGCAGAACCCCGACCGGATCATCTGCTCGGGCCACGATTCCACGTTCACGCCGGAGGGCATCCCGACCGGGGGCCCCGCCCGGCGGGGGCTGGTGCGCTACGGCATTTCCGTGAACGCCGGGGGCCGCGTGACGGTGGACACCTCGCGCGAGTTTCCCCAGGCACAGTGGGACGACAAGGCCAGCTACGTGCCGGTGAAGTGACCTCTCGGGGTTTGGGATTCACTGCGGAAGGGCGATGCCCCATGCTCCCGTCATGCCCCGGCGTGTAGCCTCCCTCCTGCTCGCAACCCTGCCAGCCGTCACCATCGCCGAAGACATACCCGCCGCCCGCCCCAAGGATATCGTCGCCGCCTGCGCCCGCGCCCGTCCGGGCGACACGATCGTGATGGCGAACGGGACTTGGCGCGACGCCGATGTCGTCTTTCGCGCGCAGGGTGCCCCCGGCGCGCCAATCACCCTGCGCGCGCACAGCCCCGGCGGTGTCGTGCTCACCGGCCGATCTCGCCTCCGCATCGGCGGGGAGCATCTCGTCGTTTCGGGGCTGTGCTTCCGCGATGGCTGGGCCGAGGAGGATGTCATCGCCTTCCGAGCGGACTCGAAGAACCTCGCCTCGAACTGCCGGGTGACCGGCTGCGCCATCATCGGTTCCACGCGCCCGGACGAGGGGGGCGCCCGCGACAGCTCCCACTGGATCTCGCTCTATGGCACGTCCAACCGGATGGACCACTGCGCGGTATCCGGGAAGCGCGACGCGGGCACCACGTTGGTCGTCTGGGTCGGTGACTCCCCCAACGGCCATCGCATCGACCGCAATTACTTTGGCCCCCGGCCGCCGCTCGGCAGAAACGGCGGCGAGACCATCCGCGTCGGCACCAGCGATGTCTCCATGCAGGAATCCGGCACCGTCGTGGAGGAAAACTACTTCGAGCGCTGCGACGGCGAGGTCGAGATCATCTCCAATAAGTCCTGCGGCAACGTCTATCGCCGCAACACGTTCGTGGCCTGCTCCGGCACGCTGACCCTCCGCCACGGCAACCGCTGCTCGGTCT
>JADLBR010000148.1 GCA_020847615.1 Verrucomicrobiia bacterium | reverse complement strand
TTTGTGATTTCGAAAAATGGTGTTTGGGAGCGCGCGTCTCCATCCCAACCTGTTGCTATCGCGCGGTTTTCCCAGAGCCCGGACACTTCACAGCCCGCAAGGCTGTGAAATGTCCGGGCTAGGCCTTGGTGGCCAAACACTCACGCGTTCGGCCACGGGACGCGCTGCGGCAAACTTCGGGCCAGACCCCACGGCCCCCCGTCAGATCAACCCCCTGCCCCGGAAGTCCTCGAGGTTCCCCTGCGCGGAGGCCGCGATGAGATCTATCATGAACCGCAGCAGGCACACCTCCCAACCATCATCGACCCCCGCCAAAACGGTGCTCAGCGGATCGTCTTTGGCCGCGACGCGCCGCTTGACGTTCTCGATGGTCTTCCCGATCGGTTCGGCCACGTCATAGGTCCGGGCGTCGGCCTTACGAAAACGGAAACCGTACTTCAATATGGCGAGGTTCCGCAGGCGCCCCGCGACCGAGTCCGCGTACTCGCGGGCCTCCTCGCCGAATCCCTCCAGCAGCAGCCGGGCCATGTGCGAGGGGGTGATGATCTGCGGGCGCTCCGCGTGGATCTGGCCCTCGCGAACCCGGGACAGGTTGGCGGCGTCCATCTCCTCCGTGACCAGGTAGTAATTGACCACGGAGGTGCCGAAGGTCTCGATGCGGTGCCTGGGCGGCACGATGACCCTCGTGTTCTCCAGCGCGTAGTCAAAATCATCTTGCGACAGCATATCTCCGGGCCCCGGCGAGGGGTTGCCACCACCGCCGACCCACCTAACTGTAACATTCTGGACCGGCATGCAATGCGTTAATTTGCGGGAGCCGGGACCTATCATATGCTAGGTTGTGGTGGCGGCATGGCAGGCGGGAACGAACAGAAGCGGGTGCTGATACTCTCGGCCAGCGCCGGGACGGGCCACATCCGCGCCGCCGAGGCGCTTGAGAAAGTGTGCCGCTCGACCGGTGCGATCGGCGAGACCATCCACTTCGATGCCCTCACGTTCACCAACAAGCTCTTCCGGGACTTCTACTCCAAGTTCTACATCCGCCTGGTGCAGGATGCCCCGACGCTCCTGGGCTGGTGGTACGAGACCAGCGACGAGCCATGGATGACCGACAAGATGCGGCTGATGTTCGACCGGATGAACACCCAGCCCCTGGTGCGGATGATCGGCAAGCTTCGGCCGGACATCACGATCTGCACCCATTTCCTCCCCGCGGAGATCATCTCGTGGCTGATGGTCCAGGGCAAGGTGTCCACCCGCCTTTCGATCGTCGTCACCGACCTCGACTTTCACGCGATGTGGCTCTCCAGGTCGTTCCACAGGTATTTTGTCGCCATGGACGAGACCCGCGAGCACCTCAGGATGATGGGCCTGCCCGAGGGGCGCGTGACCGTGTCCGGGATCCCGATCGATCCGGCGTTCAGCGAACCCTTCGACGCGGCCGACTTCCGGCGATGCCACGGCCTCCGGACAGACCGGCCGGTGGTGCTCGTGTCCGCGGGGGCGCTCGGCGTGGGTCCCGCCGAACACGTCGCGAGGATACTGACGATGCTTCGCACGCCGTGCCAGGTGGTGCTCGTCTGCGGGAGGCGCGAGGGTCTCGTGGGACGGGTGGAGGCGAGGCTGGCCGAGAGCGGCGTCAAACCCCACCTGAGTTTCAAGGCGATCGGATACACCGACGAGATGCACCGGTGGATGCGAGTGGCCGACCTGTTCGTCGGCAAACCCGGTGGCCTGACCACGGCGGAGGCCCTGGCCTGCGGCCTGCCCTTCGTCGTCTTCTCGCCGATCCCGGGCCAAGAGGAGCGCAACAGCGATCACCTCCTCGAGAAAGGCGTGGCCATCCGGTGCAACGAGCTCACGACGATGCCCTTCAAGCTGGACGCGCTGCTCCAGAACCCCGAGCGCATGGATTCCATGCGGCTGAACGCCATCCGGCTGGCAAGGCCGCACGCGGCCAAGACGGTCGTGCGCACCCTCTTGCGCGGCGACGATGACAGCCCCGTGACCGTCGAGGAAGAGGAGCAGGCGCAGATGGCGCGGATCGCGCGAAAACGATGAGGCTGCGATGGCGAGCGATATCCCCAACGGGAACAGCGAATTCATGTGGGGGGTTGCCACGTCCGCATACCAGCACGAGGGCGGCTACAATGGCGATGGCAATCCCCTCAATAACTGGCACCGGTGGGAGCGCTCCCGCCACGCGGAGCGCAGCGGCGCCTCGGTCGGTTTCTGGGACAGGTACGAAGAGGACTTCGATCTCGCCGCATCGCTCGGGCTGAACGCCTTTCGATTCGGTTTCGAGTGGGCCCGGGCGCAACCCGCGCGCAGGCCATGCACATCGGAACCTCCGCCCTGGGACCAGGACGTGCTGGACCGGTACGGCACCATGGCGGTGGCGGCGCGCCGGCGCGGCCTGGAACCCGTGGTCACGCTGCACCACTTCACGCACCCCGCGTGGCTCGGATCCGACCCCTGGCTGGACCCCGGAACCCCCCGCCTATTTGCGGATTTTGCCGCGCGCGCGGTTGGCACCGCCAACGCGGCGCTGGAACGCGCGGGGCACCCGGCGCTCCGGTGGCTGATCACCGTCAACGAACCCAACATGCTGGTGCTCAACACCTACTCCGCCCGGAATTTCCCGGGTTCAGGGCGGCGGGGCCCAGCGTCGATGGCCACGGCCTGCTGCCGGCTGCTGGAGGCTCACGTCCGGGCCACCCGCGCCATTCGCGAGATCTACGCGCGGCACCCTGCCTGGGGACGACCCCTCCTCTCCACCAACACATACACCAGCGACATCTACTGGAATGACCGTTTCATCCTGGATCTGCTCGCGGCCCCATCGCACGTGCCCCGCGACCGCATCGGCGCCTGGTTGGACCAGCGGGCGCGCGCGTTCGGCGATGCCGTCCGCCGCGCCGGCCTGCCGCGCCACCACGGCCTGCGCTACTGGACCGGCGCCCTCGTCAGGCGGGCCTACGGTGCCGCGGCGCGGCTGGCCTGCCGGCTCGAGCGATTCGGGCCCCTCCTGGACCTGCTGTACGAGCGGCCCGACGAATCGCCCCTGGACTTCATCGGCATCGATTATTACGACCCCTTCGTCGCACACATGCTGCGAATTCCCCGCCTGGACGAGATCTGGGACCGCAGGCACCCATTCCCGGATTGGCTGGTCCACCACTGGACATCAAAGTGGTGGGACTGGGTCGCCCTGCCGGAGGGCCTTGGCCTATTCGCGAGACTGCTGCACGCCGATTTCCCGGGGACGCCCATCGTCATCGCCGAAAACGGCATGGCCTACCGCAAGCGATGGCGCCTCGAGGCCCCCTGGCGCCGCGACACCATGCGGCGCAGCAACTTCCTCAAACTCCACCTGGCCGAAGTCGAGGTGCTCAAGAAAGCGGGCGTGCCCGTGCGCGGCTACTTCCACTGGTCGCTCACCGACAACTACGAGTGGGGTTCTTTTGCGCCGCGATTCGGGCTCTTCGGGATCGACTTCCACGACGGGCGGCGCGACCGCTTGCCGGTCGACGAGCTGGGCGACAATCCCTCCAAAACCTATGCCGACTGGGTCCGCCGGCATCGGCGGGATTGATGGCCCCGGATCATTCGGCTCATCTGACCGCGGATGGGGCCGCCCGCTTCGCGACGGTCAGAACAGCCTCGGGGGACCGTCGGACGCCATGACCGATCGGGCGCGAGCCAGTTCCCTCTCCCGAAGTTCCACGGTGATGTCCAAGAAGATTCGCGCCAACTCCTCACCCCCGGGCAAGAGCACCGCCGGCACCGCCTCGAGACACGCCGCCTGGAACTTGGCGTCGAACGGGATCACCGAGCGAAACAGCGCCCCCTCCGGCACCTGCGCCACGAGTTCGCCGTAGACCCTCTCCTGCGCGGGGATCGAGCGATCCACCATCGACAGCAGGATGCCATCAAGAACCAGGGCCGGGTTCTCGCCGGCGGCGATATGCTGCACCAATTTCAAAAAAGCGGGCATCGACTGCAGCACGATGGGGCAACAGCTCGCCACGAGAACGACGCCATCGCTCGCGCGCAACGCCGCGTTGACGAGGCCACCAATGCCGGCCGGCGCATCGATGAGCACATGATGATAACCTTTGCCCAATTCGCGCAGGGCCGCCACGAGCGACCCGTCCCATGCCGCCGCCTCGAGCTGACGTATATCCTCCGGCGCCACGTCGCCCATCCCCAGCGCCGTCATCGACCCGTCCCTCGCCTCCGCCAGAATCTCCTCGGCCACCGAGCGGCGCTTCATGTAATCGACCAGGCCGAGGCGGGTGTAGTTGCGCAGATTTGACGCGATTGCCATCCCGTTCTGTGGGTCGAGATCCACCACCAGCGTGCGCCCGCCGAACCGACCCATCGAATACCCGAGATTGAGCGCCGTGGTCGTTTTGCCAACGCCACCTTTCTGGCTCGCAATTGTAATGATGCGATTCATTCGACCTCCATTTCTAACCGTCAATTCATCGCATCGGAGCGGCCATGTCAACCCGCCGCTTTGGCCGCCACCCGGCCCCCCAGTGCGCCCAGCACCTCTCAGCGGCCATCGGCGGCAAAGACCCTCAAGAGCATCACCCCATGCGGCGCCACCTTCACCCCGAATCCATCATTGAAAATCCCCAGGTTCCGCTGTCGCCACAAGTCGCGCACGCGCTGCGGGCCCGCGATGCCCAGATCGGCCCACTTCAACGACACGGTCGCGGGGTCGGCGCCGACGTTGAAGAGGCCCACGGCCCGGGTCCCATCCTCCAGTTCCTTGCACAGCGCCTCTCCGCCACCGGGCAGCACGATCCGCACGGCCTGCTTGCCGAGCGGGTCCTGATTGACCTCGAGGACCTCATCATTCGTGAGCAGACCGAGCGTGAACTCATCGAGTCGCTCGATCGGGGTCCCGATGATCATCGGCGACCCCCACAGGCACCAGAGGCTGATGTGCGAGTACTGCTCATCGGGGGTAAGCCGCGACGGCGTGAGCGGCTGCTTCCGCCATCCGCCCAGCAGGCCCACGCGAAGGTTGCAAGCGTGGTTCCAATGCCCGGGGCGCTGGAATGGGGCGTAGGCATCGTGCGCCAGCATCACCTCGCGGATCCCCACGGCCCATTTGCTCAGGGACGCGTCCATCTGCGAGCGATCCCAGAGATCGACGAGATCCCCCGTCGTCCGGCTCAGCTGTGCCAGCGACACGCAGTCGCGCGCCAGGTTGATCGGGAGCGAGTTGGATAGCTCGAGCACAATGTCGCGATCGCACGCCGCCAGCGCGTCCGCCATGCGGCGCGCCACCTCGGCGCTGTCGATGCCCCAGTCGTACTTGGCGTAGTCGAATCCCCACTCCGCCCATTGGCGAGCGTCGTTCGTCTCAAAGAAGTATCTGCCATAGAAGTACCCGTCCTTGGGCCGCGCGGGACGTTGCCAGGCACCCCTCGGGTCGTCGCTCGAGCCACCGGCAAATCCCTCGTAGCTGGTCACCCACGGGGTCGAGTAGATGCCGGCCTTGAGGCCGAGACCATGGATGTGGGCACACAGCGCCCGGAGATCCCCAAACTTCTCGTTGGGCTGGATGGCGTTGTGCTTGCCGCCGCGCTCGCCCTGCCAACCGTCGTCGATGTTGACGTACTGCCACCCGTGGTCGATCAGGCCCAGCCGCACCATCGCCTCGGCGGCGGCACGGACATTCGCCTCGGTGACGCGCGCGCCCCAGCCGCCGTACGTATTGCATCCCAAGAGCGGCGTCAGGCAGATGTCGTCGCCCACGACGAGCCTCAGCTCGCGCTCGGCGCGGCCCCGCGCGTTCTCCGCCCGAATCATCACCCGGTAGGTCCCCCTCTCGGCAACGGAACCCCCGATGCGTCCCTTCGCCGCATCGAGCGTGGCGCCGGCCGGCAGGCCCTCCGCAGAGAACCTCATCGGACGATCGCCCGTGGCCGCGATGGTGTACAGGATCGGTCGCCCGGGCCTCACGCCGAAGACCCGCGCGCCGTTGATCCGGGGCTCCGGCTTGGGCTTCGGCGTCAGGATCGGGGCGGCATCGGCGGCGCCGGATCCCTCGGCGCTCGTCTTCATCTGTCGCTTGGCGGCACCGTGGCCCGGGTCCAACTCCAGCGCTCGCCCGAAGGCCTCCCGCGCCTCGCCGCCCCTGTTTAAGCCCAGGAGCCCCAGCCCGATGACATAGTGCGCCTGGGCGAAACGCGCCTCCTCCGACTGGGGATGTCCGAATGACGCGAAGAAGTACATCGGAACGTGGTCGGCCAGCTGCGCCTTTCCGGCCTCGACCAACCCCGCATACACCCCGGCCGCCTCCCGTGCCCGCCCGAGTCTCTCGAGCGCCCGCGCCGCGTAGTAATAGATCTCTGGCTCATCCGTGGCGGCGGGCCGCTTCGGGGCAAGATCCGCCGGTCCTGTGGCCACCGCCATGCCAAAGCTCTCCGCCGCCGCCCCGCGATCACCCATCGCTTCCCGGGTCAGGCCGATCGCGTAGTATGTCTCCGGGAGCCGCTCGCCGCGCACCGGTCGCCCCATGCCCAGATTCTCGGGATACTCCAGCGCGAGCTCGAATTCCCTCAATGCCTCGGGATACCGCTTCGCCTCAAAGTGGCGGCGCCCGAGGATCATGTGCGCCTCGGAATAGGAGTTGTGCACCGCAGTGCGTCCCCCGCCCTCCCAGATGTGGAACTGGCGGCCCGCGATCAACTCCATGGCCCGATCGAGGCGGCCCACCTCCACCAAAAGCGCGATCTCCCGCGAGAGCGCGTCATCGCGCCTTGCCACCACGCCATGGTGCGCCTCCAGAAACGCGAGCCGCTTCTCGGCCGGCACATTCGCGGCCTCGTAGAGCTGGTCCATCTCGAGGCAGAACCGCGGTTCGCTCGGGTCGCGATCGACCGCGGCCTCCATGCTCTCGACGGCCGCCGGCATCCCCTTGGGCCGGCCCGCATAGGCGAGCGCCAGATTCCGGTGCACGAGCGCGAACGCCGGATTCAGCGTGCGCGAATCCTCCCACTGGGCGACGGCCCTTTCTCTCTGGCCATGCAGCATGTACAAGTTTCCTAGATAATAGGCCGCCCGGTGATCCCTCGGGTTCCTCTCCCTCGCGCGCAGGAGCACATCAAAAGACTCGCGACGGAATGGAAAGACGTAGTCGGGCGACGCCTCCGCGGCCGCGCCGTATCGGTCGATGGCGGCATCGGGTCTGCCCAACCTCTCAAGGCAAAAGCCGAGGGTATAAAGGACCATCGGGTCGGTCGCCGCCTTTCCCCCCGCCGCAGCGAGAACCGCGGCCGCATCCTCCCACATGCCAGCGCCCATGTAATCGGTGGCGGCCTCGAGGCTTGCCTGTGGGCCATCGCCCTTCACCGCCGGGGCAGTGCCCTCGGCGAGTGCCCGCTCGCAGGCCAGCCACGGATCGAGAGGATCCAACGCCGCCGCGCGCTCGAGAAGGCACGTGGCCTCTTTGGCGCGACCCGATCGCCGCAGCACCGCGGCTTTCAGGACCAGCGCCTTCACGTGCATGGAGTTCCCGGACAATGCCCGATCCAGCTGCGCCTCGGCCCCCCCGTGATCCCCCCTCGCACTGCTCATCTCCGCCAACTGGTACCGCGCTGCCGATTCCCAACCCGCGTCCCACGCGGCCCGCTCGAAGGCCGCCCACGCCTCCCGATCCTTGCCCTGGGCCCGGAGCACCAATCCCAGATAATAGTGCGGCTCGCCATCCCGGGGCGCGAGATACAGGGCGGTGGGTCGCGCGGTCGCCACCCCCAGATACCGTTCCGCATCGGGATGCAGGCACCTCTGCCACGCGCGGATCCCCATGGCCGTGTTCGCCCTCGCGTGCCCGGGATCCCGACGCAACACCTCGCGGTAGTAATCCTCGGGATCAAGCGCAGCGCTGTGGAGTTGTTCCAGGCGCAACCCGGCCTGATACACGTCCTCGATGCCCTGGATCGACTCCGGGCGATCCGGTGGCCGCACGGTCTCGGGCGCCTCGCCCGCCGAATCCTCCACCGCGGCGTACGAGATCAGTTCCAGCTGGCCCTGGATGACCCGGAGCGTCAGCCCGCCCACCCCCTCCGGCACCCCGCACTCGGCGACGAACGGACGACCGGGCCCCGCGCTGGCTTTCTTCTCAAAGAGCGCGCCCGCAGAGCCAGCCAGCGTCACGGTGAGATCCGGGCGCTCCGCGGTGACCGCCACGCCGATCTTCGCCACGCCACCCGCCACCTCGAGATTCACCGCCGCATCGCGATTGGCATTCTTCGCCCCCCCGATCCCGCCGACGGGATACCAGAAAGTCTCCGCCACCTTCGTCTGATAGGGTTTGATCCAGCTGTAATCCGGTTGGTTGTCCGAATATGATCCGGCCATCAGCTCGATGTAGGGCCCGTCGGAGTCGGTGAGCGCGCGATCCCACGCCCGGCCAGACTCGCCTCCGCCCCATGTGAAAAACTTCTTCCCCGGACTGGTGTGCCGGTCGGCGACATGCACGAATCCCGCGCCTCGACCATGGTCGTATCCCCCCACGAAGTCCATCCCGGAACCCCACGCGAACATCGAGATCGGGCTGGTGTGGTTCCTCCACCAGCTCACGTCCACCCCTTTGCGGAAGTCGATCCCGTTGTAGATCGATCCCGAGACCGGCCACCTGGCGAACTCGCGCTTGCCGTGGTTGGTCACCCACCGGCAATCAGGCGGGAAGATCACCTGATAATCCGCGTTTGCGTGCACCGCGATGTTCGCGAAGAACAGGAAAGAGTTCGCCGACGGCGTGCGATTCACCAGGCGGACTGTCTGCTCAACGCACGAACTGTCCGGCCGCAACCTCAGCTCCACCACCCAGCGCATCCGGTGCCTCAGCTCCAATTCGCCGACCCGCACCACCGCGCTTCCATCCGGCTCGCGGGCGAATGAACAGTCCACCGGCATGAAGGTGCTGGCCCGGTGGTGGTGCGGGATATTCCACTCGATGCCGCCTGAGATCCACGCCCCCACCATGCCGATCAGCGCGGGCTTGATCACGTGCTGGCGGTAGAGGAAGTCGTACCCGCTGGTCTTGTCGCGCGCCGAGAACACGCGCCCGCCGATCTCCGGCAGCACGCAGATCTGCACGTACCGGTTCTCCAGATACACGGCCCTGTAGGCCTTGCTGACGCGCCTGTCACCAACCGCGTCCCACATCGGATATGGGTACACGGGCGCCTCCGCACCCTGATACGACCTCCGCGTGACGAAGACGGGATTCCGGTCGGGCGCGCCCATCTCGTACGTCGGCACCTCGAGCGCCTCCTCCCAGGCGCGCACGGGCTCCGATCCAACCGATCCAAGCGGCGCGATGGCGCCGCACGCAGCGATGAGGGCGATCCGCATGTCCATGGCCAAGCATCGCCCCCCACACCGCGACACCACTAGAGGCTTTTTCGGCCATCGATATTCGAATTTGCGCCATTGACACACCATGCCCATGTGGTGGGATTGGGCCCGTGGCACTCCGCGGCGGCATCGGTGAAGCCAGGCGCAAGCGCCGCCGGGCGGGCGCGTTCCGCGTCGCGGTGTGCATCGACACCCGCGACGCCCCCGGCCGAGAGCGGCTCGTGGGCGCCTACCGCTACGCGCTGGAGCGGGGCTGGTACCTGTTCCTGGTGCGGGGCGATGACGCCGCCGCATGCCATCAGATGGCCGGGCTCCACGTCGATGGCGCCATCCTCTACGACCGCGAACCGGGCCTGCACCGGGCCCTCAGGCGCCTTGGCGCCGTCACCGTCGAGGCCAGCGCGCGGAACCTCGACCTCGATAATGCGGCGGTATTCGCCGACGATCAGAAGATCGCCCGCATGGCGGCGGACCACCTGATCGCAAGCGGCTTCGAGCACTTCGCCTACTGCGGCATGGCGCACTCGCACCAGTCGCTCACCCGCGGCGAGCATTTTTGCGACCTCATCACACGGCGGGGATTCTCCGCCACTGCATTCAGTGGCGTCTGGCCCGATGGCGAAATCGCCCTGCCCCCGCTGGTCCGCTGGCTCCGGGGCATCCCAAGGCCCGCCGGAATTCTCGCGAGCGACGACCGGGTGGCCGAGCGCGTGCTCGCCGCCTGCCGGTGGTTGGGCCTCAAGGTCCCGGATGAGATCGGCGTCCTCGGGACCAGCAATGACGAATTGATGTGCGAGCTGACCCACCCGCGGCTTTCGAGCGTGGCCCTGCCCACTTCTGAACTCGGGCGCCGGGCCGCCGAATTGCTAGAGCGCATCCTCATCGGTCGTCCGCCGAGGCGGCCCTTCCTGACGCTCGCCCCCCTGGAGGTCATCGCGCGCGCCTCGACCGACCGGACCTCCGCCAAAGACCCAAAGATCGCCGCCGCCATCGAATTCATCCGCGCGAACGCTCGGCGGCCCATCGGGACCGACCAGTTGGCCGATTCCGTCGGAATCCCGCGCCGCACCCTCGAGCGGCGCTTCGCAAAGGACACGGGCCAGACGATCCATCAGTTCCTCGTGGAAATCCGATTGCGGCACGCCAAGCAGTTCCTGCGCCATTCGGATGCGCCGCTCAACGAGGTCGCCCGATACTGCGGCTACCTGGCCACGTCCGCCTTCACCCGCATGTTCTCGGCCTCCGCCGGCTGCCATCCCGAGACCTATCGGAGGCAATATCGGGGACGATGAGTTTGCCGCTCGCGTAGCCGAACGCGTGAGCGTTTGGCCGCTCGGCTGCGAATTTCACGCGCATGCGCGAGATCTGCAGGCTTAAAGGGAAACCGCGCCCGGAAATGCGGGTCCCCGATCGGTTCTCGCCACTGGAACCGCGGCCGACACTTTGTCCGACCAAATCCTGCCGGTTCCACCTATTCGGACGGGCACGCGCCGCAAGACAGACTCTTCCGTCTGTCGCGCGCGCCCGAGATTCCCGAGGCGGACAGGAATGTCCGCCTTACGTGCGGTTTCCTCCACCACGTCTGAGGAGCATCCAGTCGGCGGGTCGGCTCACCGGATCCGCGACCGGCAAGAACCCCAGTGGACCATAGACCCCGTGCGCGTCGCGCGTGGCAAGCGTCCAAGTCGAGACCGTGGAAAGCTCTGGATGCCCCAGCGCGAACTCGGCCATCGCGCGCCCCAGACCGCGCCCCCGGTGTCCTTCATCCACCACCACGTCGCACAGGTAGGCGAACCGCGTCTTGTCCGAAACCACGCGCGCGTATCCCACCTGGGCGCCATCCGGTGCAAACGCCCCGATCACCAGCGCCGAGTTCTGCGCGGCGCGCTCGACCCGATCGCGCCCGATTGCCGGGGTCCAGTACGTGGCCGCCAACAGCGTGCGGACGCGCGCGAAATCCATCGCGTCGAAACCCTCCCTCAAGATGTAGCCGACAATCGCTCGGCCCATGCCGGAATCATTCATCACGCGGCCCTCGCAGTCCGGTCAACCTAAATGCCCACGCATTCCGGCATGGCAACTTCCCCGGGACCAGTCCCGCCAGGTCGATCGCCAGTCCCCCGGCATCGGCTTTCCATGCCAGCGGCTGCGGATGCCCCAGCATCCGGACCTCACCCCCCACGGCCAGCGCAACGTGTTGCAGCTTGAGCGTCTTCCCCGGCCACGCGAGGCAGATGGCGTACACGGTGTCGCCCCGGCATGTGTAGTGGACCATGGGCCTCTGCGCGGTCTCGGTCCACTTCCAGTCCTTATCCAGCCGGGGATTCCGTGACTCGACCATCGGTCCCTCGCGCGAGATGCCCCATCGCCGCGTGCCATAGATGGCCTCGCCATTGACCCGCAGCCATTCGCCCATCTGCGCGAGCCTCTCCTGCTGCAGCATCGGGATCGTGCCATCCGCGCAAGGCGACACATCGAGGTGAAGGTTTCCCCCTTGGGCCACCGTCTCGACCAGCAGGTGGATCATGTCGCGTTCGGTGAGATAATCCTCCAGCCGCTCCAGACGGTTGTAGGACCAATTCCCTCGGCTGATGGGCCGATCCTCGCACCACTTGTGTTCGGTCCCGCTCTCGAGCACGCCCGCCTCCGACGAGAACACCCCCCCGTGCTTCCCGCGCGAGCCCCTCCCGAAGCGGTCGTTCACGACCACGTCATCCGCGCAGGGCGATTCGCCGTAGAGCCACGCCAAGAAATCCTGCATCCCGAAGGCATCCGATGGAAATTCCCACTCGCCATCGAAATAGATGAACGAAGGCCGATAGCGCTTTACCGCATCGCGCAACTGGGGCTGCATGTGTTCCCGCACGAACGGCCCCAGGTCGCCGCCGGACTTCCGCGCGGCCATGTAAAGCGGATGGTTGAATTCGCCCAGGGAGTAATAAAACCCGGCACGCAATCCGGCCTCCCGCATCGCCGATGAGAATTCGCCCATCACGTCGCGCCCCGGCCCCACGTCCATGCTGTTCCAGCCGGGCGCGTGCGGGCTCGGCCAGAGGCAATACCCATCATGGAAGTTCGACGTCAGGAACGCGTAGCGGGCACCAGACCTCTTGAAGAGCGCCGCCCATTGCCGCGCATCGAAGGCCTCGGCCTTGAACAGCGGCGCGAGCGCCTTGAACGGCACATCCCCGTACGTCCTCCGGTGAAACGCCTCGATCTTCGCCTGCTCGTCCGGGTCGCGCAGCGGCCGGATCCGGTCCACGTATAGCCCGTACCAGCAGGAGTGGCCGCCGTACCCGTAGGGCTTGTCCGGGTACACCCACGCAACAGCCGGCACCGAGAACACGCTCCAGTGTATGAATATCCCGAACTTGTCGTCATCGAACCACGCGGGATTGGGACGGCGATCCAAGGATTCCCAACCGGACCCCATGCCCGCCGAGGCGGACTCCACGGGCGGGGATAATGTAGCCCATCTGGTCACAGATGGGCCCGCGCTCTCGGCCAGCGCGGTCCAAGGTCTGGCGAGCTTGGCTACACCCGGAATTTCCAAGCTGGATTCCATGCTGGCCGCGGCGGGCACTACCTGGGCAGAAAATCCACAGCCAAAGCCGTAAGGCTTTGGGCTCCAAACGCTCACGCGTTCGGCTACGGGAATTTCCGGGCCAGGCTCGAAGGGCCTAGCCATGACCGTCGAGGCAACCAATGCCAATAGTGCCCCGAGCAACCGGCTCATGGCGCGCCTCCGGCTTGAAGGCCTCCACGCGCGTTCACCAGAAAAACCCCCAGAAGCGTGACGAGTCCCCCTATCAGCGCCAGCGGGGGCGGTATCTCGTCCAGCAGCAGCCAGCCCAGCCCCACCGAGGCGACCGGGATGAGGAACATCCAACTCGCCACTCTCGCCAAAGGCACCCTCGCGATCGCGTAGTTCCAAAATGCATAGCACACCGCGCCGGGAAAGATCCCCAGCAGCACAACTTGGACCGTCGCGGAGATCGGTGCCTCGGCCACCGCAGCCCGCAACCCACCCCCCGAGGGGATCAACCCAAGCGTCCCGGCCCAGACCGCCCACGCCGTGGCCTCAACCCAACCATGGCGGGCGAGGAACCGCTTGCTCAACAGCCCGTACCCTGCCGCGCACACCGAGGCAAACAGCACCAGCAACGCGCCCCGCGACAACCGCAGGCCGCCCTCGGCAGAGCCCGTGATGACACCCACGCCCGCAAGAGCCACCATCACGCCGATCCACCCCACGCGCGTCAGCCTCTCGGCAAAGAAGAGGCGCGCGCCAATGGTGACGATCACCGGGATGCACGCGGCGATCAGCGCCGCGGTCCCCGCCGTGATCGTCTTCTCGCCCGCATTGATACCGAGATTATAAAACGTGAATCCGAGCAGGCCCATCGCGCCGATCATCGGCAGCTCGCGGGCCCTGGGCAACCGCGCGCCCCCCCGGATCCACACCGGCAACAGGGCCAGCGACGCCACGGCGTAGCGGCCCAGCGCCAGCGGCCCGGGCTCGTAATACCGCACCACGTCACGGATGCCGACCCAGGCCCAGCCCCATCCGATAACGGCCGCCGCCAGGCTCAGGCCCACCAGCCACAGATCGGATCCGCGGCTCACGGTTCCCGCGCCACCTCGCCCCCAGCGATCCTGAGCACGAACGCGTGCCGGCACGGGGCCGCCTCGGGCCCGAGATCCGGCATGGTGATCGTCAGGTTCGCCCCGTCCGCCTCGGACTTCAGGGCCCCTTCGATTCCCAGCATCGTGACGGAGGCGCCCTTGGGCACCGCCACGTCGCGCAGGACCAGGCGCTTGCCCGGCCAACCGGCGGTGATCGCGTACAGCGCGCCGGGCCCCTTCGTGAAAAACACCTGCTTCACGGCGACGCCATCCCTCGGCGCCTGCCCCACCTGATCCATCAGGTTGTACTTGATCATGTACTCGCCGAACTGCTGCTCCGGTCGTTTGCCCTCGGTCCACTGGCACGCCCTGCCCGCGCACCGCGTCCCGTAGATCGCCTCGCCGTTGACCTTCAGCCAATCCCCGATCTCCAGCAGCCGCTGCTCCATCAATGGGGGGATCGTGCCATCCGCCGCCGGGCCGATGTCCAGCAGCAGATTTCCCCCTCGGCTGACGAGATCGATCAGCGTGAGGATAAACTCGCGCCCGGTCTTGTAATCCCCGACCCGTTCGGCGCGGTTAAGCCCGTACGAGAACGCCATCCCGCGGCTCTCCTCCCACGGGTGCGACGCATCCTTGAGGCCCGCGGCGTACTCCGTCGTCCAATACCCCCCATGCTTGTGGCGGCAATCCTTGCCCCAGCGGTCGTTGACCACCACCTCGTCCTTGCACGGCGACTCGTTGAATAGCCACGCCAGCAACTCCTCGCTGCGCCAGTCCTTCGAGGGCAGGTCCCACTCGCCATCGCTGAAGATGATCGCCGGGCTGTACCGCGTCACGACATCCTTGAATTGTGGGAACATGTGCTCCGAAACGTACTTGGGCTTGTCCGATAGCCACAGCGGGTTGAACCATTCGTACAGGGAATAGTAGAACCCGAACTTCATCCCTTCGGCCCGAGTCGCTTTCGCCAGTTCGCCCATCAGGTCGCGCCTCGGCCCGATCTCGGCGGCGTTCCATGGCCGGCCCCACGCCCTCGACGCCTCGGCGCTCGGCCACAGGCAGAATCCCTCGTGGTGCTTCGACGTCGGCACCACGTACCTGACCCCCGCCCGCTTGAACAGCGACGCCCACTGCCCCGCGTCAAATAGCTCCGCCGTGAACCGCGGCGCGAATTCCTTGTAGTCAAAATTCTCGCCATAATTCTTCTTGTGGAACTGCCACCAGACATTCTCGGGCTTCTTGTCCGACATCTTCTGCCAGTACCACTCCGCGTACTCGCCCACCTTCCCCCACGCAGGCACCGAGTACACGCCCCAGTGAATAAACACCCCGAACTTCGCGTCGAGGAACCACTCCGGCGTCGGTCGCTTGTCCAAAGAATCCCACTTCGCCTCGTAGCCAGCACCAGCCAAACCCACCGCCCACGACAGGCCCAACCCGACCAAAAGATATTTCATCCCCATCTCGAAAACGCCTCCTGTTTGCCTGACTTTACCCGTCCCGCGGCCGCCGCACAACTCGCCATCCCGCATTGCTCCAATCGACGGTCGCGATCCCTTCGCTACTGGATCGACCCCGCACTCCTGCCATCTGGGCTGCCGCTGGAGGGCGCGTCCCCCGGCAGTCTCGCGGTCACCTCGTCCATCTCCTCGCCGCGCGCCCACTGGCCGACAACGACATGAAATTCTGGCTCAAAACCATGCGGCCTGCCGCGCATCACCACCTCCGTCCAGTCGAGACCCCGGGCGCGCGCCATGGCAGTCACCGCGTCGAAGATCTTGTCCAGCGCCGGGCGAACATCCCAAGGAGGCAAACCGGGACCGAAGGTCACCCGGTGCCCCTGATCGGCGCGGAGCAAGAGCAGGCGGCATCTTCCCAGGCCGGGCGCCCAAAGGCCAAACGGCGCGAGAAACTGCGCACCCCCGTCCACAAAGTAGAACTGCCGAAAATGCTCCAGCGTGAACTCGTCACGGCCCGCGACGAGTAAAGCGGTGGCGTGCGCCCCGTTCGACGACCCCCCTAGCGTGCTGCGCTCCGCGACAATGCCCGGCACCTCCTCCATCAGCCGGCCGAGCATGGTCCGGTACGCGTTGCGCAAGGTCTCAAAATCATCGACGCTGATGGCCACCCCTCCAAGACTCTCCCTGGGGTCGAATACGCGCTGGAACAGCGGCAGCGATACGGCGATGAAACCCCGCGGGCCGATGATCCGACGCGCCATGCCCGCGTCATCGCCCCTCGCCCCGACACCCCCGCCCAGGAACACAAACAGCGGCCATCGCCCCTCGCGGCTGTAGTTGTCTGGCAGCTGCGCGGTGAGCATCGCGGGCACGGGTTCATTCTTGGCCTGCGCATAAAGCGTGGGCGGCAACTTTGGGAAGGTGAACTGGATCACCCCGTTGGGTCCGTGGTCCTCGGCGGCGGCCTGCGACACGTCCAGAGACTCGACGGCGGCGATGACGAGTAACGCGAGGCGTCTCATGATGCTCTATGTGCTCGTCTCATAAGCGGGACACGGCTCGGGGGCACCGATCAAACCGTTTCCTATCGCGGGCCCGTCTTGATGCGCGGCCCGATCTGGCTCATGTCGATCGACTGGAAGCCCATGGAATATGCGGGCGAACTGGCCTTCAGGCTAAAATCCCCTTTCTCTGGAGCGACGAACAATGGGTCGGCGTATTTTGAATGGACATCCTTGCCGCGTTTCTGCCACTCGGCCCAAGTGGCGCCGGCGAATTTGACCTCCTCCCTCTTGAGTGTCGGGTTGAAATAGAGGTTCCAGTCGCAATCGAAGGTGTTCGTGACGGTGGCCGTGCCTTTCTGATCCTTGGGATGGAAGTGGAAGGTGTATGGTACGTCCTTCCAGTTCTTGCTGAACAACTCGCCCTCGCGCCAATAGATGATGTTATTCTCGAAGTAGACGCTCTTGTGCGGCTCGTTCCGCCCGCGGCTGACTTGCTCGAGTTTACCCATGGCAAAGATGTTGTTGCGCACGGTGACCTCCTTGGCGAAGTGGATGTTGAAGGGCGCGAACTTCGTGCGGTGGACCACATTGTTCTCGACGAGCAGATGCGTGGAGCCCTCGTCATGGTAGATCCCCCACCCTCCGTAGTGGTTGGCGTCCACGTCGTGGATGTGGTTGTTCCGGATCACGGTGCCCGGCGAGACGCCGAGCGTGTAGATGCCACCCATGTCGGACAGCACGCCGCCGATGTGATGGATGTGGTTGAACTCGATCCGGTTGTTCTGGCTCACGCTGCGGCCATAGCCCCACACCCAGCCCACCGACACGCCCGTGTATCC
>JADLBR010000147.1 GCA_020847615.1 Verrucomicrobiia bacterium | reverse complement strand
AGACATAGCACGACCGCCATCAGCACCACCCCATCGATTCCGGCGGATGGGTCTTTCGGACAGAGGACTCTCCACGCCCCGCCCTCGTAGTCCGTGAGCCGCGGCACCGCCAGTGCACCCGCCGCCAGGGCGGCATGAAACCCCACGCACCAGCCTATGTGCCGCTGCCGGACCGCCATCACGCCCAGCGCACACCCCAGCAGCGCCAACAGCACCCACCGCGCGACCTCACCCACCCCGCCGAAAATATGCCCGGGCACCGCAGCCAGAAGCGCGAAACCCGAACCCCAATGCACCCCATAACCCTCGCCAAATCCCGGGGGCTTCAGGAAGTGCACCGTCGCGTACACCGCCGCCTGCAGCGCAACGGCCCAGCCCACCCCCATCGCCCGCACCAGCACGCCAAGCAGCGCGCCGCGAAACAGCACCTCCTCGATCATCGCCGCCATCAGGCCTGAGCCCCCCGCCGCCGCGAGCCCACCCCAGCCCGAGTCCGGTTCCCACTCCCGCGCCCCGCAAGCCAACTGGACGCCCAGTTGCGCCGACGCGACCACGACGCCAACGCACAGCCCGAAAACAAACTGGCGCCCCATCCGGTCGCCCGCCAAGCCCAGCGCCACGCGATCCCGCACCCCCCTGCGATAAAACCAGGGCACCCCCACCCCCAATGCACCGGCCATGAGCAGCCGCTGGAACACCCGCGCAAAAGTCGCCTCTTCCAGCCACGATGGCGCCCCGGGCCTATCGGCCAGCGCGTGCGCCAGCCAGAATACCCCCGGCCCCAGGAGCACCGGCAACGCCAGCGCCACCCACCACCAGTGCCACGAGGGTCGACCATCGCGCATACCGGGAAACCATGTCGATCCGCTAACGCCTTGGCAACGCCGTTCCAAGAGGCTACCGTTAGCCGATGTCACTCACCGGCACGCGGGTCGAGGGCTATATCCTCCATGAGATCATCCACGCGGGTGGGTTCTCGCGCGTGTATCTCGCCACTGCGCCGGATGATCGAACCGTGATCTTCCGCATCCTCCGCAAGAGCAAGGTCCTGCACCCCAGGGCGCGCCACCAGTTCCTGCACGGCCTGGACCTGATGTGCCGCCTCGATCATCCCCACATCGTCCGGTGCCTGGCGCGTGGCAGTTTCCAGTGCCGGCCCTTCGCGGCCCTCGAGTTCGTCGAGGGCAAGAACCTCTTCCACTGGATCCGGGGCCACGACGAATCCTGGCTGCCGTGGCGCTTCTCCGCCGCCGCCCAGCTCGCATCGGCCCTCGAGTACCTGCACGCGAACCGAATACTCTTTATCGATCTCAAGCTCGAGAATGTCCTCCTCAGTTATGGGGGCGAACTCAAGCTGACCGACTTCGATCTAGCGTGCACGTTTGACGAGGTGCCCCGCTGGTGGCGCAAGCCCGCCGGCACGCCCAGCTACCTCGCCCCAGAACTCTTCGCCGGCCATTTGCCCAGCCCCGCCTCCGACGTCTACTCGCTGGGGCTCGTGCTCCGCGCCATGTTCCCAGAGCGCACCGACACGCCCATCGACCAGTTCACCGCCAACTGCCTCGACCCCGCCCCCAAGGCGCGCCCCACATCCTTCCGCCCGGTCTACCTCGCCGCCGGCCTCATCTGACCCCCGAGAGCGGTTGCGACCGCACCCGAATCGCCACCGCGGTGAACCAGATAAACCGGCGAGCGCCCAAGCATCAACTCCCGCGCGCCGGCGGGATTGCCCATCATGTCAATGGCCTCGACGCCGTCCGGCAGCCTGATCGCGCGCGCAGCCTCGGCCCACGCGATGCCCACCGCCCCCGCACGTCCCTTGAAAACGTACCCGCGCGCGCCGTTCCCCGACACGACCCCCATGCATCGCTCGGGAGTGCCCAGCAGCGCGACCAGCGCGGCGACCGCAGGGTACATCTTGCGCGGCGCCCCCCCATACTCGAAAAACACATTCCCCGCATCCATGCCATTCATGGGCCCGCACGTGCCCGCGTGCAGAAACAACTTCCGCACCCCGTGGGCAAAACTGACGGCCACGAACTTCACCAGTTGCTCTCCGGCCATCGCCTCGCTGCGCCAGCGGCACCGGTTCATGGTCGCGTCGCCCACCACGAGCGGCGAGCAGGCCGGATCATCGTCGGCGTAGCACCCGAATTCCGTGATCCATAGCGGCCTCGCACCGCCCCGTTCAGCCATGAGGCGCTCCAGCGCCTCGAAATCCTCCTCGTGTGACTCGGCCGGCACCGGCGGCGGATACATGTGGAGATCGATGATGTCCGCGATCGCCGACCCTCCGCACTCCACAAACTCTTGCACGAGTGCCGCGCCCGGCCCCTGGGCGATTCCACCGACGACCCGGAGTCCCGGATCCACGCCCCGGATCGCCCCGGCCGCGAGCCGCAGGTGTCCGAGGTAATCGTCCATCTTGTATCCGCGCGACATCGGCAGCGCGTAGTCAGTGAACAGCGGTTCATTGAGCACATGAAACACATTCGCGCGGTCCCTGTAACGTGCCGCGGCCACGGCCGCATACCTCTTGAACCCCTCGACATCCTTGGCCGCCTCCGCGATAGCCATGCGCCTCCCCTCGTACGAATCGGGCGCGGGACCCCCCTCCTTCGGGACGTGACCGCTCGCCCACGGGGCCGACGGGAACGGCAACAGCACCAGCGCGCGGCCCCCATTCCTGACGATGCGATCGATCTGCGGGTCACAGGCCGAGAAATCGGACCTCCCCGGCCCGGGCTCGATCGTGCCCCATTTCACCGACCAGTCGCGCCACCATGAGATGCCGCCGAGATGCGCGAGCTGGAGCATCCAATCCCACGGGAACGCGTGGTTCATTCCTATTGGAGAGTCGATCCCGTCACACGGCACAACCACGGCGCAGCGCACCGCGTTCGTGCCGCCATCCCCCTGCCACGCGGCCCGAAAAAAGCCCCGCTTGCCGGAGGCCAGTCCGCCGACCCTGGTGAAGGCCCCTCCCTTGGCCGGCACGGCAAGCCGCACCTCGCTCTCACCGGCCGTCGCATCCCAGAAGTCGGACACCGAAACTCGGCCACTCACTTCTGCCGCCGCTCCCCCATCGTTGTATGCGCACACGTCCAGCGCCAGGCCCGCCTCCGGGCGCGTGTGGATGTTCCCGATCACCGGCGTCGATAGGAACGACTCCACGGTCCGCAGCGGCGCATAGTCCGATGCCTTGTCCCGCCGCTCCAGCTGCACCGCGTCCACCCAGAGCGTTGCCGCATCGAGGCCCGAAGCGCGAAGATCCAGGCCCACCGCCACGAAGAAGCTGTCGGCCTGCGCCTCGAACGTGAATTCGTGCCTCGCCCAATCCGTGCCCACCGTTACCTCGCGGCGCCGCTGCCGCCCCTGCGGGTGGATCGCCGCCATCTGGGCCATCACCCCCGCCCCGTCCGCCCTCATCCACGCCGAGAGCGTGAATCGCTCCCCCGCCGTAGCGCGAAACCACCCCGCGTTTGCCACCAGCGCCTGATCAACCGCCCGATTGACCGGATCGAAATAGTCGAAATACATCACCGGCGAGGCGCCGCCGCCCAGCGATATCTTCAGGCAGCGCGCGCCATGCGGCACCTTGCCCCCCGTCACCTCACCCTCCAGGCGGAACAGGTTCTGCCCCCATGAACCCGGCGTCAGGCTCACGCTGCCCCAGCCCGCGCCGCCGCACTCAAACGAACTGTTCGGCAGCAGGTTCCCTTCGCCCATCGACGGCAACTCGGGCAGCCAGCGCGGGCGCTCGTCGGTCTCCGCCAGCTCCACGTCATCGATCCACAGCGTGCCCGTGCTGTAGTAATAGAACTGAAGGCGGCTGACGTCGGCGACCAGGTCTTCCTTCGCCGCGAACAGGAACTCCTGCCGCTCCCACTCCGGACCCACGAAGAACGTGTCGCCCAGGGCCACCTGCCGCCACGGGCGCGTCCTGTTGATCCCAACGCTCACCGTCCCGCCCTTGATGCCCTCGCCCTTCGTCCGAAATGCCAGCTTGTACCATCGCCCCCGCGCCAGGCCCACCTTCCCCACCTGGCAGATCATCGCGTGCGTCGAGGGCGACTGCTTGCCAAACCGATCGCACACCAGCCTCGCACACCTCCCGCCGGCCGGCCCGGCTTCGGTGCCCAGCCGCTGCCCCACCTCCGACGAGCCCGACGCCGCCCAGCCCAACGGCACGCCGTCGGCGCCCACCCCCTCCTCACAGGATCCATTCGCCACCAGATTCGCCCAGGCCGACGCGGGCACCGATATCAGCACGCATCCGACAAGAGCCGCCCACAACGTCTCGCGCATGCGCCGATTAAACGCCCCACCTCGCCCCGCGCAAGCCCACGATCAGTGCAACTTTTTTCCCCGCGCCACGTCTCTACTCTATAGATAGACACCCGTGACACGACCCCCAACCATGGACAAACCGCCCGTCGCCACACATCCCACCGGAGACAACGCAATGCGCAAGACCCTCATCGCCATCGCCGCCATCGTCGGCATCCCGCTCGCCTTCACGCTCCTCAAGGCCACCCGAAAGAACCATCCCCAGGCACAGGGCGCTCCGGCCGCCGCGGTCGCCGACGCCCAGGCCCCCGTCGATTTCCCGGAAAAATGGATTCCGGACGCCGCGATCGCCGTCCTCGAGATCGGCCAACCCGGGCCGATCCTCGACCTCCTCCTGGACCCCGCCATCACCAAGAAATTCCAACAGTCGGCGAAGCTCTCAGCGCCCGCAAAGTGGCGCCAGAAAATCGGTTTCTGGATGGTCCGCCAGCGATTCGAGCGCAAATTTGGCGCCGACTGGCAGACGCTGATCCGCCGCCTCGTCAAGGGCGGTGTCACCATCGCCGCTGGCCCCGACCAGATCTTCGTCGCGATCGCCAAGGGCGACGACGCCGATTTCGTCCAGGGGCTGAACGCCGAACTCGTGGCGGTCGCCAGCCAAGGCCCAGCTGACAAGCCCGACAAGGTGAGCGAGACGCGGCACGGCGATGTATCGATCTGGACGCTCAACGGCGGCGAGACCTATCAGGCGGTCGTCGACCAGCACCTCATCCTGTCCAACAGTCTCCTCGCCATGCGGGCGGTCCTGGACCTGCGCGCCGGCAACGGGGGCCGCTCGATAGCGGACGGTCCCGAATTCCAATCGGCCAAAAAAACGACCGGGCCTCGCGCCGACGCGGCGCTCTACATCTCCCCCCTCCTGATGAGCCACCTCCCGGTGCCCAAGGGCCCTTCGCGGCTGGAGGACAACCCCCTGGCCTCACTCCTGGTCGCCGCGTACGCCGGCGCCTTCCGCGGTGATGGGTGGACCGCCCTGGAACTCGACTGCGATGGCGGCCGCGTCGGCCTCCGCCTCAACGGGACCACGGAACCCGAGCGCCAGGGCCCCAAGGCCTTCGCGTGGCCCTCGGGCGACGATGGCGCACTTCCCAACTTCGCGATTCCCCGCCAACTCGCCAGCCTCAGCGTCTACCGCGACCTCCGCGACTTCTACGCCAACAAGGACGCCCTGTTCCCGGAACGCACTTCCCAGCTGATCTTCTTCGAGAACATGATGGGCATCTTCTTCTCGGGCCGCGACATCGCCGAGGATGTCATGGGCGCCGTCGATCCCCACGTCCGCCTCGTCGTGGCCGAACAAGAGTACGATCCCGCCATCGGTACACCCTCGGTCCAGGTCCCGGCGTTCGCCCTCGTCTTCCGCATGCGCGATCCCGCGCGCTTCGGCATCATCGCGGAAGAGGCGTGGCAGAAGATGCTGGGCCTCGTCAATTTCACCCGTGGCCAGAAGGCCCAGCCCGGCCTCATCATCGACCGCCTCCAGCACGGCGACGTGCGATACTCCTGCGCCGCGTTCTCGCACGCCGAGGAAAAGGACGCGCGCAACCTGGACGTCCGATTCAATTTCCGCCCCGCGGTCGTCCACCACCGCGACTATCTCATATTCAGCTCAACCGATCGGATCGCCAATGACCTCATCGACGCGCTCGAGAAACCCCAGCCCAAGCCCCTCGCGGGCATCAAGGGCCTCCTCCAGGTCGACGGCCAGCGACTCGCATCCCTCGTCGAGGCCAACCGGGAATCGATCATCCGCGACAACATGGTCAAGAAAGGGCAAACCCGCGAGCAGGCCGAAAAGGCCGTGGCGGCCATTCCCGCCATCGCCCGGGCGCTCGGCACCGCCACGCTCCGCTTGGGCGCACCCCAGCGCAACATCATCGCCGAACTCGCCTTCACCCTGAACACCGGGGCGCCGTCCGCCAAGACCACGGGCACCCGCGACACCGTCGCCGCAAACCGGCCATGACCTGAATTCCGCATGGACGCCAGTCCCCCCAACCCCGATCTTTCGCCCGAGACCGCATGGTTGCCCTATCGGCCGGGCGCCGAGAATCCGTGGGACGCCATCCGCGCCGGCCACCTCCTGCGCCGCGCCGGCTGCGGGCCCAGTTGGCGGGACATCCGGCGCGCCCTGTCCGACGGACCCGGGAAAACCGTCGATCGCCTGCTGCGAGGGGACGCCGGGACCGAGGATCTCAATCGCGAGATCGACGGCTACGAGGCACAGGGACCCAATGCCCGGCCCATCGACGAGCTGCGCGGGTGGTGGCTCCGCCGCATGATCGAGACCCCGCACCCGCTCCTCGAGCGCATGACCCTATTCTTCCACGGCTGGTTTGGCGTCAGCAACGCGCGCGTCGCGATGCCCAGGGTCACGCTCGACCACGTCCGCATGCTCCGCACCCATGCGCTCGGCGACTTCGGCGCGCTGCTCGCCGCGGCATTCCGCGACCCGGCCGCGCTCATCACCGCCGGCGGCGAGGAGAATTTCAAGGCCAAGCCCAATGAGCACCTCGCCGGCGTGCTCCTGTCCCGTTTCACCGTCGGGGACGGCGCATACACGGAGGCCGACGGGCGCGATGTCGCGCGCGCGTTCACCGGCCTATTCGTCCGCGGCGGCCAACTGCGCGATGTCGCGCGGGAGCATGACCCGGGCCCCAAGACCATCCTCGGCCAATCCGGCGCGTGGTCCGGCGGCGATTTCGCCCGCATCGCGGCCGGCCATCCGGCCACCGCGCGCCGCGTCGCCCGCGCGCTGTATCGGCACTTCGTCGCCGACGATGCCGATCCCGCCGACGCCGTCATCGAACCGCTAGCCCGCGCGTTCGCCTCAGACCACCACACGGGCAACCTCGTCGGCACCATCCTGCGATCGAACATCTTTTTCTCCCGCGTCGCGTACCGCCGGCGCGTGAAGTGCCCCGTCGAGTTGGCCGTCGGACTCTGCCGCGCCTTCGAGAAGACCGTGCCCACGCTCCCGTTGGGCCGCGCGCTGGCCGAACTGGGCCAGGACCTTTACCACCCCCCGACCATCAAGGGGTGGGCCGGCGGCGCGTCATGGATCAACCACATCACGATGGCCAGCCGCATCCGTCTCACCCGCGACCTCTTTCGCGGCGAGTCCCCCCTCGATCCAGGCGGTATCCTCGCGAGATACCACACCGAGGATCCGCGGCCACCGGCGGATCGCCTCGCCAACCTGCTCCTCCAAGACGATCTCCCCGAGTCGCTGCGCGCGCTGCCGCCGCCATCCGACCCCACCGAAGCGGCCGTCGCCATCGCCTCGCTGCCAGAATACCAGATGGCCTGAACCCACAGCCGGAGACACACCATGCCAAGCACACGACGCCAATTCCTCAGGTCGGCCCTCGGCGCCTCGACCCTCGTGACCCTCGCCCCGTTCGCCCCGCCGCTGTTATGTCGCACCGCCCTCGCCGCCGGTTCCCGAAGACCCGGGGATGACCAGACCGCACTCGTCGTCATCCAGCTCTCCGGGGGCAACGACGGCCTCAACTGTGTCGTCCCCTATGCCGACGACACCTACGCGCGGCTCCGCACGACCCTCCGCCTCACCGCGTCCGAGGTCCATCGCATCGATGACTACCTCGGCTTCCACCCCGAAATGGGGCAGTGCCACCGCCTGTTCCAAGATGGCCTCTTCGGCGTCGTCCAGGGCGTGGGCTACCCGAAATCCAGCCGCGAGCACCCCGCCGCCGAACGCGACTGGCAGACCGCCCGACCCGCCGACCCCCGCTGCCCCACCGGTTGGGTCGGCCGCTTTGCCGATCACGCGTGCGACCGCCAGCCCGGCTCCGCGCCCGCCGCGCTCGTCTCGGACATCTCCAAGCCTTTCGGCCTGACCGCTGAGCGCGCGGTGATTCCCTCGATCCGTTCCCTCCGCGATACCGCGCTTGCCGCCGGCTCTCACGCCGCTGAACACGCCGAGGCCGTCCGCCTCGTCGCGGGCGCGACCCCAGGCGGCGGCAACCCCGCTCTCGATCTCGTGCGCGCCAGCGCGGCCGCGGCCCGCGACGTATCACTCCGCATCGACGCCGCCTCCCGCGCCACCCCGGGCGCCTACCCCGACACAAAACTCGCCGCGCGCCTCCGCGATGTCGCCACGCTCGTCCGCGCCGATGCCGGCTTCCGCATCTTCTACACCGACCTCGGCGGCGATGGCTTCGGCGGCTTCGACAACCACGCTTTCCAAAAGGACCATCACGCCTCCCTCCTCCGACAGCTCTCGGATGCCATCGCCGCCTTCATCGATGACCTCCGCCGGGATGGCCTCGCGGACCGCGTCGCGCTCATGACCGTCTCGGAGTTTGGGCGCACCGTCACCGAGAACGGACGCCATGGCACCAACCACGGGGCCGCCGCCCCCGTGTTCCTCGCCGGCGGATGCCTCAGGGGCGGCCTCATCGGAAAACACCCCGACCTCGCCGACCTCGACAACGATGCCCCGCGCCACCACACCGATTTCCGCCAAGTCTACGCCACCATGCTCGACGCATGGCTACGCTGTGACAGCGCCACCGTCCTCGGCGAGCCATTCGCCCACGTGGACATCTTCCGCGCCTGACCTGAAACTTCAAAGCTGGGGATACTTCGATGTGTGTCACAAAAGACACGTCATCAGCGGATTATGCGAATGCCGCCTGAAGGCGGCACTACGAGCCCAAAACCACGGGAATGTTCGTAGTGGTGCCTTTAGGCACTCCTCCACCCACCAGAAGTTTCCACACGAATGATGCGGCGCGTCCCCGCGCCGGCGGCGGGGCTGACTCGAAAATAGCCGCAGCGCCTCCCGTAGCCGAACGCGTAAGCGTTTGGCCGCCCTTCGCCTGGAGCGATCGGACACATGCCCGTCGGCCCGCGGCCCCCAGCGAGACTCACGCTCGCCCTAGCAGCCTGTCGGACTTAGCCAAGTCCGACAAGGCTGCTAGCGAGCCCGCCCACCCCCTATTCCTCGTCCTCGACCGTGATGACCGGCGCCATGCCCAGCAGCTTGTCGCCCTCGCGGAGGTTCACCAGTTTTACGCCCTGCGTGTTGCGGCCCGTCTCGCGGATGTCCCCGCACGCGATCCTGACCATGAGCCCCTTGGCCGTCGTCAGCATCACCTCGTCGGCGTCCGTCACCGACAGCGCCCCAATGACCTCCCCCGTCCGGTCCCCCGTCTTCATCGTGATGATGCCCTTGCCGCCGCGGGTCTGCTTGCGGTACTCGTCGAAGCCCGTCCGCTTGCCGATGCCGTTGCCGCCCGCCACCAGCAGCGCCGCCTTCGGGTCCACGATGGCGAGGCCCACCACCTCGTCCTTCTTGTCCAGGGATATCCCACGCACGCCGGCGGCCGGACGGCCCATCGGGCGCACGCCCTCCTCGTGAAAACGTATGCTCATGCCCTCCTTCGTGATCAGCACGACCTCGTCGGAGCCCGCCGTCAGCCGCGCGTCGATCACCAGGTCGCCCGCCTCCACGCCGATCGCGATGATGCCGCCGCGGCGCACGTTCGCGAACTGGTCCAGCGACGTCTTCTTCACGGTCCCCTTCTTCGTCGCCAGGAAGACGAAACGTCCCGGGTCCCACGTCGCGTCCTCCTCGCCCCCCGCGGTGCGCGACTCGATCCGCAGCATCGCCACCACCGTCTCCGTCGGCTGGAGCTCGAGCACGTTGGCGATGTTCCGCCCCTTCGACGCGCGCGTCCCCTCCGGGATCTCGTGCACCCGCTCCACGTACACGCGGCCCGTGTTCGTGAAGAACATCAGGTAGTCGTGCGTGCTGGCCGTGAAGAGGTGCTCCACGAAGTCGCTCTCCTCCTGCTGCTCGCCCAGCGACTCGCGCGTCTTGGCCCCGATCACCCCGGTGCCCCCGCGCCGCTGGGACCGGTAGCTGGATATGTTGGTCCGCTTGATGAGCCCCGAGTGCGTCAGGGTGATGATCACCGCCTCGTTGGCGATCAGGTCCTCGATCGACATCTCGCCCTCGTCCGGCACGATCTGAGTCCGCCGGTCCGTCGCGTGCTTCTCTTTGACCGCGCGGAGCTCTTCCTTGATGATGCCCAGCACGCGCTTCTCGCGCGCGAGGATATCCCGCAGGTCCGTGATCGTCTCGATGATCTGGGCGTATTCCCCGCCGATCTTCTCCCGCTCCAGCCCGGTCAACTGGTACAGGCGCAGCTCGAGTATCGCGTCGATCTGTGCCTCGCTGAACTCGTACCGCCCATTCTTCAGCCGCGCCTCCGAACGGATCAGCACCCCGAACTGCTCCACCTGCCTGCGCGTGAATTCGTAGCCCAGGAGCTTGATCCGCGCCTCCTCCCGGTTCTTCGACTTGCGGATCACCTCGATGAAATCGTCGAGGTTCGCCAGCGCGATCAGGTAGCCCTCCAGGATCTCCGCCCGCCTCTCCGCGTTCGCCAGGAGGAATCGCGTCCTCCGGATCACGACCTCGCGCCGGTGCTCGATGTAGCAGTTGATCAGCTCCTTCAGGTTCAGCGTCTTGGGCTTGAGCCGGTCGATCGCCAGCATGTTCACGCTGAAGCTCGACTCCAGCTGCGTCAGCTTGAAGAGCTTGTTGATGACGACCTTGGTCTGCGCGTCGCGCTTGAGCTCGACCACCACCCGCGTGTTCTCGTCGGACTCGTCCCGGATGTTGGAGACGTCCGTCAGGGTCTTCTCGTTGACCAGGTCGGCGATCCGCTGCACGAGCACCGCCCGGTTGACGTTGAACGGGATCTCGTCGATCACGATGATCTCGCGGGCGCCCTTGAGCTCCTCGGTGTGCAGTTTCCCCCGGACCTTCACCGAGCCCCGGCCCGTCGTGAAATACTCCTTGATCCCCTCCATCCCCAGCACCGAGCAGCCCGTCGGAAAATCCGGGCCCTTGATGTGCTTCATCAGCCCCTTGATCGTGATCTCCGGGTCGTCGATCTGGGCGCAGATCCCGTCGACCAGCTCGCCCAGGTTGTGCGGGGGGATGTTCGTCGCCATGCCCACCGCGATGCCCGTGCCACCGTTGACCAGGAGGTTCGGAAAGGCCGACGGGAACACGACCGGCTCCGTCAGGCGCTCGTCGTAGTTGGGGACAAAGTCGACGGTCTCTTTGTCCATGTCCTCCATCAGTATCCCGCCCAGGTGGGTGAGGCGCGCCTCGGTGTAACGCATGGCCGCGGGCGGGTCGCCCTCGACCGAGCCGAAGTTCCCCTGCGGGTCGACCAGCGGGTCGCGCATGGCCCACGGCTGGGCCATGTGCACCAGCGTCGGGTAGATCACCGCCTCGCCGTGCGGGTGGTAGTTGCCCGAGGTGTCGCCGCAGATCTTCGCGCACTTCATGTGCTTGCGCGGCGGGTACAGGCTCAGCTCGTGCATCGCGTACAGGATGCGCCGCTGCGAGGGCTTGAGCCCGTCGCGCACGTCGGGCAGCGCCCGCGATATGATCACCGACATCGAGTAGTCCAGGAACGAGTTCTTGATCTCGTCCGCGACATTGACGTTCTGGATGCGCTCCTTCGGCGCGTACAATGATCCGCTCGGGGTCTCGTCTGCCATGGAAGCCCCAACTATAACCGCCAACCGGCCCCGGCAACAACCGGTTTTCTGGGGTGGCCAACGGTGCCGTATTGATAGTTCCTCTTATCCTGTAGATAATACTTGCTTCATCACCCTAATGCCGGATGGCGCGGGGCGGGCTGGCGCGATCGCCCAAATCAATCTAGGTTATAGCCGTGACGTATCCCCGGGCAGGCCTTGCGATCGCCCTGATCGGCCCCGTCCTCGCGGGCGCGGTTTGCGCCGCCCCCCGCCCCTGCCCCTGTTACAAGAATGCCGATGCCTACGACAACGCCATGTCGGCCATGCAGCGCGGCAAGGATCCGGGCAAGGTCGCCACGCGCTCGGCGCTCGACAGCCGCGTCATCGTCCTGGGCACCAACGGCCAGTGGCAGGTCGAGAAGCCGGGCAGCTCCGGCTACCACCAGGACACCGCCACGGTCCTCCGGCGGGGCCAGGACGGCGGCCTGCAAGTCACGCAGAAGGGCGCGGGCATCAAGGACCGCTCCGCGAATCGCTATGCCACGGACCTCCAGATCGTTCGCCAAGAGCTCGCGAACGCACAGCGGTTCAAGTACGCCATCACCGACGGCTGGGGTCGTCCGGAGGACATGGAGAAGTACAAGCAGGGGGATTGCGCCGACAAGAGCTTCTGGCTCGCCGCCAAACTCACCGAGTATGGCTTCGGCAACGTCCGCGTCGTCCTGGGCCATCGCCCCGGCGCACCATTCGGCCACGCCTGGGTCGAGCTGCCCGTCAACGGGACCGAATATATCCTCGAGACCACCACGGACGACCCGCCCCAGACGAAGGCATCGACTGGCCCACGCTACGGCGCCGAGCACCCCACCGTCGGGTATTTCGACCGCGGCGGATTTCACCCCGTCGCCGGAAGGTAGATCCATCGCCCCAAGGAGTTTGTCGGACTTCGTCCGCCAAACTCCTCTGGGAAAACCGCGCGATAGCAACAGGTTGGGATGGAGACGCGCGCTCCCAAACGCCATTTTTCGAAATCACAAACTGTGGCCGCGTTTCCAGTGCCGAAAACCGATCGGGGACCCGTATTTCAGAGCGCGGTTTTCCTTTGAGCAAAACCGCCTTATTCCAAGGCAGTTATGATGGGCAAGACCCAGATGTGGCACCGTGCCTGAGCGACTGCAACGAATCGTGCTCTCGTTGCATAACTCCTTTGTTCGCAAATAGAAGGCGGTTTT
>JADLBR010000146.1 GCA_020847615.1 Verrucomicrobiia bacterium | reverse complement strand
GCCTGCCGCGCGGGAACGGCCTTCAACCGCACGGGGACGGCCATGGTCCACGCCCTGTCGTTCATCCTATCGGAGGAGTGGCACGTGCCGCACGGGGCCGCGTGCGCGTTCACGCTGGAGGACGGCGTCAGGATCAATCGCGAGGACCCGGCCATCGCGGCAAAGCTGGGGCGGATCGGCGCAGGCGGCCCGGACGCATTGGGGGACCGGATCATCGCGATGAAACGCGCGATGGGCTTGCCGTTCACCTTCCGGGATATCGGGGCCGAGTTAGGGGGCGGGGACATTGATCGGCTCTTCGCCAAGGCGTTCGATGACCCGAAGATGAAGAACAATGCCGCGCCGGTGCCGCGGGATCGCGTGTTCGAGATGCTCCGGTCCAAGCTATGAGCCCGCTGACGATTGGCCTGCTGGGGCTCGTGGTGTGCATCACGCATGGGCTCGAGGCGATCACCGGCTTCGGGTGCACGGTCTTGGCCCTGCCGTTCGTGGTCGCGCTGATCGGGGTGCAACGGGGCGTGATCCTTCTGGCCGTGCTGGCATGGCTCCTGGCGGGTTACATTGCGATCAGGCACCGGAGCCAGATCAATCTCCGCGAGTTCCTCATCATCGTGGCGCTCGCCGGGATCGGGCTCCCGTTTGGCATCTACGCGTTTGCCGAATTGCCGGTCGGCGCCCTGAAGAAGGCGCTGGGCGTCTTCATCGTGGTCGCGGCGTGCGCGAGCCTGTTTCGGATGTGGAAGGGCGTCCGCGAGGGGAGCTCGCGGTTGCCGATCTACCATCCGCTGCTCGTGCTGGGGGGGGCTGTGCATGGAGCGTTCGCCTCCGGAGGGCCGCTGGTCGTGCTGTACGCGGCCCAGAAACTGCGCGACAAGGGCCAGTTCCGGGCGACGCTTTGCCTGCTCTGGGTGACCCTCAATTCGATCCTGATGGTGACGTATTGGCGGCGGGGGATGCTGGCGGGCGAGACGGTCGGGATGGTCGGGTGCATGTTGCCGTTCCTCGTGCTGGGGGTCGTCGTGGGGGAGAGGGTGCATGGGCACGTGAATGAGGGGCTGTTCAAGCGGGTTGTTTTCTCGGTGCTGTTGTGCGTGGGGGTCATCATGGTCTTGATGGGCTAAAGGTCCGGGGCGATGCTGGGCGCATGAAAACCTATCCGCTGTATCTGGATGGCGCATTCGTGGCCGGGGCGGCGACCGTGGACGTCGTCAATCCGGCGACGTGCGAGCCGTTCGCGAAAATGGCGATCATCGATCGGGGCAGGCTGGCCGCCGCGATCGGGTCCGCGCACGCGGCGTTCGGCGGCTGGCGCGCGACCACCGCCAAGGCGCGCGGCGAATACCTGCGCGGGATGGCGGCGGAGTTGCGGCGGCGTGGCGAGGAGGTGGCGCGGCTGATCGGGATGGAGAACGGCAAACCGCTCGCGCAGGCGCGCGCGGAGGTGGACCTGGGCATCGATCATCTCGAGTGGTTTGCGGAGGAGGGACGTCGGGCCTACGGCCGGGTCGTCCCCAACCAGGTCGAGGGCAAGCGGCAGCTCGTTGTTCGGACGCCGGTGGGCGTCGTCGCCGCGATCGCGCCATGGAACTTTCCGCTGATGCTATCGTTGCGCAAGGTGGCGCCGGCGCTGGCGGCGGGATGCGCGGTGATCTTGAAGCCGGCGCGGAAGACCCCGCTGGCGTGCGCGGTCTTCGCCGAGTGCGCGCATGCGGCGGGCGTGCCGCGCGGCGTCTTTCAGCTAGTCTGTGGGCCATCCGACGCCTTTGCCGCGGAGTTCATGGCGAATCCGCTCTGCCGCAAGGTGTCCTTCACGGGGTCGACGGAGGTGGGGCGCTCGTTGATCCGCGGGGCGGCGGATACCGTAAAACCGCTCTCGCTGGAGTTGGGGGGACAGGCGGCGGCGCTGGTCTTCGCGGATGCGGATGCCGCCGTCGCCGTGGATGGGGTGGTGGCCGGCAAGATGCGGAACACCGGGCAGTCGTGCAGTGCGATCAACCGCATCTATGTCGAGCGGACGGCGTATGGTCAGTTTGTCGATGCGCTCGCGGCCAGGGTCCGGGCGCTGAAGGTGGGGGCCTTCGACGAACCGGGCGCGGAGATCGGCCCGCTGATCGATGCCGCGGCGCTCGATGGCGCGCTGGAACACATCGCGGATGCCGTTGGGCGCGGGGCGCGGGTGGTGTGCGGCGGGCGGAGGATGGATCGGCCGGGGTTCTTTCTGGAACCGACGGTGCTGGCCGATGTGCCGGCCGATGCCCTCTGCATGCGGGAGGAGACATTTGCGCCGGTCGCGCCCGTGGCGCCGTTCGACACGGAGGAGGAGGCGATCGGCCTGGCCAATGCCACCGCCTATGGGCTCAGCGCCTACGCCTTCACGAGGGATGCGGGCCGCGTGTTCCGGTTGGCGGACTCGGTCGAGGCGGGAATCCTCGGCATCAATGACGGCCTGCCGACGACGACGAGCAACGCGCCCTTCGGGGGCGTCAAGCAGAGCGGCTGGGGCCGCGAACTGGGATCGGAGGGCATCGATGCCTTCCTCGACACGAAGCACGTTTCCATCCGCATCTGACGAGAACACGGAGAGACAAGAGCATGAGCCCACCGAAGAACGCGACATTCATACCGGCCTCGGCGGCGGCATTCCGCTACGTCGAGAAGTCAAATCCCGATACATCGAACCTCGAGTTCCTCACCTACGGCGTCTACGAGATGGAGGGGACGGTGCGGTCGGGCGCGCTGGCGCACCCCGGAGAGGAGGCGCTGCTGTTCTGCTGGAGAGGGAGCGTGGACGTGACGCTCCGGGGCAGGGAGT
>JADLBR010000145.1 GCA_020847615.1 Verrucomicrobiia bacterium | reverse complement strand
TTAGGCGGCCCGGGCGCTATTCCAATCCTATGAAGTGGCTGTTTTGGCCCGCGTGCCTTTTCCCGCTGTTCGTTTGTCTTGCGCGGCCGGTTGGCGCCATCGGTGCCCCGGCGGCTGGGGCGCGGCCCAACGTGCTGCTGATCACGGTGGACGACATGAGCGCGGCATCGATCGGCGCGTTCGGATGCGGGCTTCCGGACACCACGCCGAACATCGATCGGCTCGCCCGGCGGGGGGTGCGGTTTCACCGGGCGCACGTGGTCGTCGGCAACTGCATGCCGTCGCGCAACGTGATGTGGTCCGGCCTCTATCCGCACAACAGCCGCGTGGAGGGGTTCTACGAGGTTCCGGACGCCAAGTACCCGCACCTCGTCGATCTGATGAAGGGGGCGGGCTACTTCACGGGCATCCGGGGCAAGGTCACGCACTCCACCCCATACTCCCCTTACGCCTGGGACATCGTCCTCGAGACGCTTCCCGACGGGAGCCAGGCGCACCCGAAGAACGTCAAGTCCTACGGCATCTCCACCGCAGAGGGCATCCGGTTGGCCAAGGCTGCAGGAAAGCCGTTTTGCCTGATGGTCAATATTTCGGACCCGCACAAGCCGTTCTACGCGGAGGGCAAGAGAGGCGAGACGATCTCCGACCCCAATGTGCCCTCTCGTGTCTTCAGGCCCGAGGAGGTGCCCGTTCCCGGGTTTCTGTTCGACGATCCGGTTGTGCGCAAGGAACTCTCGCACTACTACTCGAGCGTGCGGCGGGCGGATGACTGCGCCGGCGAGATCCTCGCGGCGCTGAGGGCCGCCGGGGAGGAGGACGACACGCTGATCGTCTTCCTGTCCGACCATGGCATGCCGCTGCCTTTCTCGAAAACACAAGTCTATCACGACAGCACGCGGACGCCGCTTTTCTTTGTCTGGCCGGGGGTGCTGCCGGAAGGGCGCGAGGATGATGCCCACCTGGTCTCCACGGTGGACCTGCTGCCGACGCTCCTGGAGATGCTGGGGATCGTCCACCCGGGAAAGATGGACGGGCGATCCTTCGCGGCTCTGCTGAATGGCGGTGATGCGGCGGATCGGGACTGGGTGATCAAGGAGTACAATGAGAATTCGGGTGGCGTGCGGAACCCGATGCGGGCCATCCAGACAACCCGCGACCTGTACATCTTCAACCCGTGGTCCAACGGCCAGCGCACGATGTCGACCGCGACGCTGGGCACGCCGACCTACCGCCGCATGGCCGAGTTGGCCAAGACCGATTCCGTCATGGCGGCCCGGCACGACCTGTTCCTGCATCGGGTTCCCGAGGAGATCTATGACGTCGCCCTCGATGCCGATTGCCTCCGCAACGTCGTCGGGGAGAAATCGCATCAGGGTCGCCTGGACGGGTGCCGGTCCCGGTTGGAGGCCTGGATGGTGGGCGCCGATGATCCCATGCTCGAGACCTTCCGGAACCGCACCGATCCCGTCGCCAGGGAGGCGTTCATGTCCGATCAGGCGGGGGAAGCCGCGGCTCGAAAAGGGGGCAAGGGCAAGGGCAAGGGCAAGAAGAGGGCGGGGCAAAACACCGCGGCTGGCTTGCGGGGTGCGAAGGGCAAGGCCCTAATCTCTTTCGAATTGCCCGGGGATGCCGAGGCCGGAAGGCCTGTGACTGTAGGTATCCGCCACGATTTGCCGGAGGACATGGGCGAGCGAGCCATCACGGTCACCATGAAAGCGGGCGACGAGCGCCTGGGTAGAAAGACCGTTCGCGCGCGAGGGTCTGGGACGGCGCAGGTTGTCTTTGATGTTCCCGCGGGCGTCGATGGGGTGGTCAATTTTGCCGCATTCGTGGGCGAAGATTACAGGTCGACCCCCCAGCACATCACGAGCGACCCGCTGCCCGTCAGGGAGGCGTCCCCGTGATCGTCTCGAGGCGAGGGCGGTGATCAGGCGGGCAAATCTGGCGGGCGGGGGTCACTTTTTTCGCTTGGCGAGCGCGGCCTTTGCCTCGGCGCCGACATCCGGGTCGCCCGACAGTTCCTCCAACAGTTTGCCGGCCTCGCCGGCCTTCATGCTCCCGAGGGCGGCGATGATAAGCCTCTTCTCATCGGGGCGCTTTGCGGCGGCCAGGGCGTCCTTGGCCAGGGCGATGCGCTGTTTGCCAGAAGGGCCGTCGATGCCGAGGATCTTGGCGATGCCACGCATGGCCAGGACGTAGTGCTTCGCGTCGGACGGGGCCTCCCTGGCGATCTCAAGCAATGGCTGGCCGGCGGAGAACTCGGGCCATGCCGCGAGCGTGCGGATGGCGGCATCGCGGACCCCCTGATCCGGATCGGCGAAGGCCCTGACCGCCTCATCGAGGGCGGCCGGGCTGGGCGCGGCGGCCAGCATGCCGACGAGTTCGGCGCGGTTGGCGGGGGAAATGGCGCGGGCCATGGCCGCCCGGATCGCCTCGAGCGCGGCGGATGGGTCGGGCGATCGTGAGGCGATGGCGCCCGCGGCGGCCTGCGCCCTCGCCCTGGCTTTGGCATCGCCCGAGGTGGCCACGATCTCCAAGAGCGGTTTTAGCTCGGTGGCGGTGCCGACAGCCTTGAGCCCGTCGAGCGCGGCATCGCGAACGCTTGGATCGGAGGCCCGGGCGAGTTCGCCGAGGGCTGCGGAGGTTCCCGCGGGGTTGCGCGACGCCAGCGCGCGGACTGCCGCCAGGGCCATCGGATCGGAACCCGCCTTTGCGGACTGAAACAACCTCGCGTCCAGCGCGGGATCGCGCATCACCGCGAGCGAGCGCTCCGCCGCAGACTGCTCCTCTTTGTCGCCGTTGGCCAACCGATCCAACAGCGGTTCCGTCGCATCGGCGGCACCGGCCTTGCCGAGGGCGGTGATCGCCGCGATGCGCACGGCGCCATCCCCGGACTTCACCAGTGCCTTGAGCGCGGGGACCGCCTCCTTGGCGCCCGTCTCGCCAACGATCGTTGCGGCAGTGGCCTGGAGGCCGGGCGCCAATGCCGGGATGGCATCGATCGCCGATTTCCGCAGGGCCGCGTCCTGGGAATCGATCCCGAGGCGGATGGCTGCCGCGGCCACGTCGGCATCCCTGTCCTTGATCGCGGCGATGACTTTCACTTTCGCTGCCGCCGGGTCGGCCTGCATGAGGCGCGCCAGGGCACCGCTGCGGATCGTCGGATCACCGCCATCGGCCATCGGCCCGAGGATCTTCGCGTCGGCGCCCGGGGCATCGAGGATCGCGGCATCGATCGCGCGCTTCGTCGCCTCGGGGGCGCGGCCCTTTGCGGCAACGAGTGCGGCGACGGCCCTGGCATTGCCGATCTTGCCGAGGGCGAGGATCGCGGCGGAGGCGATCTCGGGATTCGGATCGGTCGACCTTTTCGCGATGGCATCGACGGCACCCGCATCGCGCCGGTACGCCAACCCGTCCAGCAGGCCCCGGATCGTCACGGCATCCTTTGCCGAGCCCAGCGCGGCGCGGAGGGCGTCGGAGGCCTTTGGGGAAGGATTGGCCTGGAGGGCGCGGCGCGCGGCATCGCGCAGCTCGGCATCAGAATCCCCGAGCAGGCCCGCCAGGGCCGGGACCGATTCTTCGCCCCCGAAGAGCCCGAGCATGCGCGTCAGCCAGACGCGCGCCGGCTGCGGGTTGGAGGGGGCGAGGAATCCTAGGCAGGCCCTGGCATAGGCCGCGCGCTCGGCCTCGGCGCCGGGGCGCGATGCCTGCGAGCCCGCGTTCTGGATCGCGTCGCGCGCGGCGAGGCGTTCCGCCAACTGGTCCGAGGCCAGATCTTTCGCGGTGGCCGCGACGGTTTCGGCGGGGCTCTCGGCGCGGGCCGTGGCCAGGGTGGCGGCGAGGACGATGGCGAGGGCTGCGATGTTTCTCATGGGTGTGCTCCTTGTGTTGGCCATGGGACTCAGGAGGGCAGCGCGTAGGGGGCGCGCCGCGGGCGGTCCATCCATTTTGCGGCCTCCGGGTCCCCCACGATCTCCTCTTTGACCGGATCCCATTTCACCGGGCGGTTGATGCGCTCCACGATCCCGGACAGGAGGCAGATCTCGCAGGTCCGGTGGCCGACCGCGACATCGGCGATCGGGCGCCCCCTGGTCAGGATGCAATCCAGCCAGTTGTTGTGATGATTGTCCGAGGCGTACAGGCGCACGTCGGACGAGGACAGGGGCCGCTTGGCGAGGTCGCGCGGCTCCGTGTCGAGCTTGTTGCCGCGGCTGACGAGGACCTCGCCCTTTTCGCCGATGAAACGGATCATGTGGCCCTTCATGTCGGGGTGGTTGCGCACGACCTTGGTGCCGGAGGCGTACTTGTGATACTGGTTCGGTTCGCCGCCGTAGCCCTTGGGGACGAACTCGACGGGGCCGGTCTCGTCCATCCCCAGGGCCCACTGGACGATGTCGTAGTGGTGCGCGCCCCAGTCCCCGTGTTTGCGGGAACCGTAGTCCCACGAGCGCCGCCAGCCCCCACCGTAGCTTCCGGAGACGCGCTCCGGGTGGTATGGCTCGAACGGCGCGGCGCCGAGCCAGCGGTCGTAGTCGAAACCCTCGGGCACCGGCTGTGGCTCGAAGAGCTCGGGGGGCGGAAAATCGCCGATGCTGGTGTAGGCCTCCTTGATCTGCCCGATCCAGCCATTGCGGACCATCTCGGCGGCCTTGCGAAAGGCCGGGTCCGAGCGCTGCTGCGACCCGACCTGCAAGACCCGCCCCGTGCGGCGAGCGACCTCGCGGACCTTCTTGCTCTCGGCGATGGTCAGGCACATCGGTTTCTCCACATAGACGTCCTTCCCCGCGAGCATCGCGGCGATGGCGATGGACGCGTGCCAGTGGTCCGGCGTGCCGATGACGACGGCGTCGATGTCGGGCCGCGCGAGTACGGCCTCATACTCGTGGTAGGCCACGCAGCCGGAGTATTTCGCGTCCACCTGGGCCTTGGCCGACTCGCGCTTCGCCTTGTCCACATCGCAGATGGCCAGGATCTGGACGCGGGGGTTGTTGAGGAAGGCGCCACGGTGGCTGCCCATGATGTTGCCCTGGCCGATGAGCCCGAGATTGATGCGCGCCGAGGGGGCCACGGACTGGGCGCGGCCGAGGGCGGATGCCGGGATGATGTGCGGCGCGGCGAACCAGGATGCGGCGGTCGCCGCTCCGGTGCGTATGGCGTCGCGGCGGGTCAGCGCGCGCGCCGGGCTCGGGTGGGGTGCGGTCGTTTTCGGTGCGCTCATGAGATTTCCTCGGTGACGGTTCAGGTTGTCTGCCAGACGGGCCGAATCGAAATATCCTCCAGTGGGAGATGGGCGCTGCGGGTGTGAGACGCCATGCGCGTTGTGCGTGCAGCGTACGGGCGAGCGTCCGGGGCGTCAATGGCGGAGTGGCAAGAACGCGCGTGGTTTCATCACGCGCACGTCCTGCGGCGCGCGCGGACTCGCGGGGGAGGGTGTTTTCGTTGGCGGCTGGGGCGCGGGGGGTGCAGAGTGTGACCGGATGGCGAGGATAGCGAAGGTGGTGACGGACATCGCGCTGGACCGCGCCTTCGACTACGAGATCCCGGAGGCGATGCGGGGGCGGCTGGTGGAGGGGCATCGGGTGCGGGTGCCGTTTGGGCGCAAGGAGGTGCTGGGGTTCGTGGTGGGGGTGGCGGAGGAGAGCGATGTGCCGGGCCTGCGACCGATCGCGGGGGTGGTCGGCGAGGGGCCGCTGGTGCCGCCGGCGCTGCTGCGGCTGGCGAGGTGGATCTCGGATTACTACATGGATCCGATCGAGCGGTGCCTGAAGACGGTGCTGCCGGAGGCGGTGCGGCGGGAGGATTTCGGCCCGCGGAGGCGGCGGGTGGCGCGGCTGGCGCGGGGCGCGCCGGCGCCGGGGAGGCGGCTCACGGCGGGGCAGGAGGGTGCGCTGTTGGCTCTGGGGGCACACGGGGCGATCGCGCTGGCGGACGCGAGGGAGCGCGGCGTGTCGCCCTCGTCGCTCCAGTCGCTGGAGAAGCTGGGACTCGTGGTGATCGCGGACGAGGAGGAGGAGCGCGACCCATTTGCGGGCGCTGCGTTCGCGAGGTCCGAGCCGCTGGCGCTGAACGGGGAGCAGGGGGCGGCGCTGGAGATGGTCGTGGCGCAGGTGGGGTCGCCGCAGCCGCGTCCGGTGCTGCTGCAGGGGGTGACGGGCAGCGGGAAGACCGAGGTGTACCTCCAGGCGATCGCCGCGTGCCTGGCGTCGGGCCGGGGCGCGATCGTGCTGGTGCCGGAGATCTCGCTGACGCCGCAGAGCGTGGAGCGGTTCAAGTCGCGGTTTGCGGCGGCGGGCGTGGGGGTGGCGGTGCTCCACTCGGGCCTGTCGGCGGGCGAGCGGCGGGACGAGTGGCACAGGATCCGGTCGGGGCGCGCGCGGGTGGTGGTCGGCGCGCGATCGGCGGTCTTCGCCCCGGTGTCGCCGCTGGGCTTGATCGTGGTCGATGAGGAGCACGAGCCGAGCTACAAGCAGGCGGAGGCGCCGCGGTATCACGCCCGCGACGTGGCGATCGTGCGCGGGCATTTTGAATCGGCGGGGGTGCTGCTGGGGTCGGCGACGCCCTCGCTGGAGAGCCTGCACAACGCGGCGCGGGGCAAGTACCTCCTGGCGCGGCTCACGGGCCGGATCGACTCGAGGGCCCTGCCGCCGGTGCGCGTGATCGACATGAGGCAGGAGGCCGCGCGGCACCGCGGGCCGGTGGCCCTCTCGGATCGGCTGGTGCGCGCCATCGGCGAGCGTCTGGAGCGCAAGGAGCAGACGATCCTCTTCCTGAATCGCCGCGGGCATTCCAGCGCGCTGGTCTGCGTCAAGTGCGGCTTCGTGGTGCAATGCCCCGACTGCAGCATCGCGTTGACCTACCATCGGCGGCCCGAGCAGATGCTCTGCCACCTGTGCGGCTATTCCGCGCCCGCGCCCCGGGCCTGTCCCGAGTGCGGGGACACGCGCATCCGCTATGCCGGGACCGGCACGGAGAAAGTCGAGGAGGCGGTCGCGCGCATCTTCCCCGCCGCCAGGGTCGTGCGCATGGATTCCGACACCATGACGCGCCGGCGCGCCTACGAGGAGGCTTTCGCGGCGTTCCGCTCCGGCCGGGTGGACATCCTCGTGGGGACCCAGATGATCGCCAAGGGTCTGGATTTTCCGAACGTCACGCTGGTCGGGGTGATCAACGCCGACCTCGCCCTGCACCTGCCGGACTTCCGCGCGAGCGAGCGAGTCTTCCAGTTGCTGACGCAGGTGGCCGGGCGCGCGGGCCGCGGCGAGGCGCCGGGGGCGGTGTTCGTGCAGAGTTTCACGCCTCACCACCCGGCGGTGCAATTCGCGAAGAGCCACGACGTGGATGGGTTCGCGGACCAGGAGATGGAGTGCCGGCGCCAGCTGGGGTACCCGCCCTTCGGTCGTGCGATCCTCGTGGCGTTCCGGGGCGAGGAGCAGAAGGCGGTGGTGGCCGCTTCAGAGGAAGTGGGCGAGGCCCTGCGCGCCCGGCTCCCCGAGGGCGCCGTTTTGGGTGGACCGTGCCCCGCGCCCATCCCGAAGATCCAGCGCCAGCACCGGTATCAGGTTTTCATCCGTGGGTCCTCGATGAAGCCGCTGGCGCGAGTGGTCCGCGACGCAATCGTTGCGCTCAGGGCGCGCCGCGGGGTTTCGGTCGCGATCGATGTGGATCCGGTTTTCCTGCTCTAGCAGCCCGTCGGACTTGGCCAAATCCGACATGGCTTTGAGCCTGTATATTTCGCGCATGCGCGTGAAATATGCAGGCTAGCGGCGTTGTCGAGCCAGACATTATGCCCCGCGTGGCGGGGCGCCGCCGGGGCAGAAAACGTGGCCGATCGCCCCGGGCGATGGGTCGCCAAACGCTCACGCGTTCGGCTACGAATTGCCGGCTCAGCGAGCCGACAACCATTCCCCCGCGTCCCTGCGCGAGCATCCCGCTTTCGGGCTACTCCCAGTTGGTGATCCACTTGTTGGTGCGGCCCGAGGAGTCGCCGCCGGTGCTCCAGATCGAGACGCCGGGGTAGCGGGGGTTCGCCGTCAGGTTGGTGGAGCTGTTGTAGCCGTAGGGCTTGCCCCAGGGATCGAGGATCGTCTCGCGGGTGCTGTTGGGATCGTTGACCTTGTCGGGCAGGTAGGTCTTGCCATTGATGGGCACGAGAGCCTCGAATAGGATCTGCGATGCGGTGGAGTAGCTCCCCGAGGCGGCGTTGGGATTGCTATAGGGCGAGCCGTCGGTGCTGTTGGCCTGGGGCACTTGGCCATTGTCGTGGCGGTATTGCTCGACGGCGGTCTCGATGGCCCGGACCTCCGCCTCGGCGCGTCGCCGGGCGGCCGCCTGCTGGGCGCCGGATGATGCGTTGATCACCAGCGCCCCGAGGGCCGCGACCACCGACATGACGAGCAGCATCTCCAAAAGGGTGAACCCGGACCTCGCGTTGCGAATCATGCCATTACATTCACATATTAGCCGCGCGCTGGCAAGAGTCGCCGCGTTGACTTGTGCGCCCTCTTGGACGATCATGGTGGCGTGGAGCCAGTGCGAATCGGTGTCGTCGGCGCCGGCGGCGTCATGGGACGGGTGCACCTTCCCGCCCTGCGCAAGATCGGGGGCGCCGAGATCCACCAGGTCTGCAACAGCACGCTGGACAGCGCCATCGAGTTCATCAGGCAGCATCAGCTCGATGCCCAGGCCGTCGAGTCCTGGGAGCACGTCTGCCAGGATCCCGCGCTGGACGTCGTCTGGATCGCCGCGCCGCCCGGTGTCCATGCCGAGGCCGCCTGTGCGGCGCTGGGCTCCGGAAAGCACGTCTTTTGCCAGGCGCCCCTCTGCCTGAATGGCGGGGAGACGGCCGGCATGGCCGCCGCCGCCCTCGGGAGGCCCAATCTCGTAAGCGCGGTCTGTCCCTCGACGTACGGTTTCCGGTTCTCTCCCTTCATCACCGAACTCATCCGCCGCGATACGCTCGGGCCGCTGCGCCAGCTCACCTTCCAGGGCACGCGCAACACCGCCGCCGACCTCGCGGCTCCGGCCCACTGGAGCCAGCTGATCGAAATGACGGGGGTCAATTTCCTGAACGTCACGCTCGTCGCCGACACGCTGCTGGGATGGGTCGGCGCCCCCGCGCGACTCCGTGCGCAGACGCGGGTATTCACGGAGGTCCGGGAGGGACGATTGATCGAGGTGCCCGATTACGCCGTCGTCTTCGCGGAGTGGGCCAATGGCCTCACCGGCCACATGAGCTGGAGTGGCGTCGCCCACGGGCCCGAGCGCAACAGGTTCGAGCTCCACGGCGAAAAGGCCTCCCTCATCTATGATTTCGACACCGAGGGGGTCTGGCTTTGCCAGGGCGCGCGCGGGCGGTTCCAGAAGATCGACGTCCCCGCGGAGTTCACCGCCGAATGGCGCGTGGAGCAGGACTTTATCATGGCCGTTCGCGGAGAGGGACCCAAACCAAGGCCAGACTTCCTCGACGGCGCGCGCGCCCTCGCCCTCGCCGAATCGATCCACGATTCCGCGCACGCCGACGACTGGGCCGAGGTCCATCTCCCCGACGAAGAGCTCTTCATTTCCTGAGCCAATATCCCGTTTCCGTGCGCCAGCGTGCGGGGGGACGCCCCGGGCAAAAAAGTTTTTTAAAAACCCCTTGACGTTCATCCGTCCTCGGGTAGAAAGACCGACCCTGCCCGAGAGGTAGGCGCTCTTTGACAGACCGGAGATGGATGCAAGCAAGCCAAGCAAGAGCGAAGAGCTAGAGGCCGGGCCCCCGGGTGTTTTTCTGGGGGCCTGGCGGAGAAGGTTGCGGGGCGCGGGCGCCCGAGGG
>JADLBR010000144.1 GCA_020847615.1 Verrucomicrobiia bacterium | reverse complement strand
GGCGCCGCCGCGACGGCGATCGGCATCGGCGCCGCCAACACCCGCCTCGTCAGCGGGAATAACGTCCTGTGCATACAGACCCACAACAAGTCGCTCACCGGCGGCGACGCCTCGAGCTTTCTCTGCATGGCCGATCTCCACCTCGCGGGCGCCCCGCCCGCAACCCTCGTCACAAACAACACCTCGTGGAGGTACTTCGTTGGCCTCATGGAACCGTCGGGGGGCGTCGTCGACCACGGGCTGCTGGGCGGCGTGCCCGCGACGGCGGCCTGGGCGACGCTCGGGTTCAACGATTCCGCATGGCGATCCGGCCAGGGGCCGTTCGGCATCGAGGGCGACGATCCCCCCGACTATGCCCTCGGCTCCAACCTGTACGGCGAGATGTACGGCGTCACCCCTTCCCTCTACACCCGCGCCCTGTTCACCGCCTCCGCCGCCGAGGCGGCCAGCACGGAACCCCTTCGGCTCTTGCTCGACTATGACGACGGCGTCATCGTGTACCTCAACGGGCGCGAGGTGGCCCGCCGCAACGTCGGCGTGACGAACACCATCACGCCCCACGATGCGCTCGCCACCACCAACCACGACGCCAACGGCGACAACACGAACACCGTCTCCGGCGCCGAGGTGACGCTCTCCCTCGGCCCGGCCAACACCCTCCTCGCGGGCGGCAACAACGTGCTCGCCATCCAGATGCACAATAGGTCCGCGACCAACTCGGACCTCATCGTCCGGGCCACCCTGTCCACCACCGGCTCGGGCGCCCGCACGCTCCTCGCCCCCGATGCCACCGCCCGCTATTTCGTCGGCGTCGCCGAACCGCTCCCCGACGACGCCGACGAGGACGCCGAGGTCGCCGAGGACACCCCGGATTCCGAGGGGGACTGGATCGAACTGCGCAACGCCGGCGCGCAGGCCGTGAATCTGACCGGCTGGTCCTTGACCGACGACGCCGACCAACCCAGGAAGTGGTACTTCCCCGCCGGCAGCGTCATCCCGGCGGGCGGCTACCTCATCGTGATGGCCACGGGATTCGACGTGGGTCCGGCCAACGGCACGACCTATCTGCACACCAACTTCAAGCTCGACGCCGGCGGCGAATACATCGGCCTCGTGGATGCCTCGGGCGCAACCGTCAGCCAGATCGCCCCCCGCATGCCCCCCCAGAGCTACTTTCACTCCTACGCGCGCAAGGCCTCCGGCCAGTTCGAGTACACCGCCACCGCCACGCCCGGGGCGCCCAACGGCGGGACGACGTACTCGGCGATCACCGGGCCCCCGGGTTTCAGCCACGCAGGCGGCTTCTACGACACGCCCCTCTCGGTGCAACTCTCCTCGCCAGACCCCGCCGCAACAATCCGCTACACCACCAACGGGTCCGATCCCACCGCATCCGGGGGCGCGGCCTACTCCGCCCCGATCCCGGTATCCACCAACACCGTCGTCCGCGCGCGATGCTTCAAGGCCGGCGAGATCCCCTCCGCGACGCGCACCCACACCTACCTCATCAGCCAGTCCACGGCGCGCAAATCCCTGCCCGCGATCGCGATCGCGTCCGACCCCACCCTCGGCCTCTACGGCCCCAACGCCTCGGGCGGTCCGGCGGATGGCGAGGGCATCATGGCCATCAAGGGCGGCGGCTACTCCACCAATGGCACCTGGGAGTTCCGCGGAGACACCTCCGCATTCAACTTCCCGATGCAAAAGGGCCGCTCCGCCGAAAAACTATCTTCCCTGGAATTCTACCCGACCAATGGCACCCCGCTGCGCACCGACTTCGGCTTCCGCATCTCCGGCAGCGGCCATGCCCGCCCGCGCTACCTCCTGACCAATGCCCCGCCAGCCCGCTTCAGCCCGAGCAACTTCACCCTCAAACCCTCCTTCAACTTCTTCTTCCGCGACGAAGTCGGCGATTCCCCGCAGGACTATCCTTTCTTCCCGGGCAACCCCGTCACGAAATTTGAAGACCTGCGCCTCCGCGCGGGAAAGAACGACATCCAGAACCCTTTCATCCGCGACGAGCTCATGCGGCGGATCTTCATCGGCACCGGCCAGCAGGGCAGCCGCGGCATCTTCGCCACGCTCTTCCTCAACGGCACGTTCAAGGGCTACTACAACCTCTGCGAGCACCTGCGCGAGGCCTTCATGCAGAAACACCACGGCGGCTCCGCCGCATGGGACGTCCGCCAGGTCGGGGAGTTCGCCAGCGGCGACACCATCCACTGGAACAGCATGATCGCCTACCTCCGGGCCAGCAACTTCTCAAACACCGTGGCCTACGCCGGGGCCCATAACTACCTCGACGTGGACAACTTCATCGACTATCTCCTCGTCAACATATTCGCCGCCACGTGGGATTGGCCCAACAACAACTGGGTCGCGGCGCGCGAGCGGACCGACGCCGGCCGCTGGCGATTCTACATGTGGGACGCGGAGGGCGGCTTCGGCCCCACGGGACGAATCCCGGCCCTGTACGACATCTTCATAGGCGACACCAATGGCGACGGCATCGCCGAGCTGTCGGAGGCCGGATCCAAACTCGACATCGGCGCGGAGGCGAAGACCACCACCAGCAAGTACATCCCCGCGATCTATACGCTGCTCAGGGTCTCGCCCGAGTTCCGCCTGCGATTCGCCGACCGCGCCCAAAAGCACTTCTTCCACGGGGGCTGCCTCACCAAGGCCAGCATGGAGGGCGTCTATTTCTCCCTCCGCGACGACATCAACCCCATCATGAAGGAGACCGTCAACCAGTACGTCAACCAGGCCTTCTACACGAACTGGATCTACTCATCAACGCGGCGCAGCGTGACCTTCACGCAGCTGACCCAGTACGGCCTGTGGTTCCCCACGATCGCCCCCGAGTTCGGCCAGCACGGCGGCGAGATCGCCACCAACACCTGGATCAGCATCAGCAACCTGAACGCCGCCGGCACCATCTACTACACCACCAACGGCTCCGATCCGCGCGCCGCGGGCGGCGCCATCGCCGGCACCGCGTACGCGGGCCCCATGCAGCTTCCCGCTTCCGCCATACTGAGGGCGAGGGTGCTCGGCGCCGGGGGCGAGTGGAGCGCCCTCCAGGAAGCCACCTTCATCGTCCCCGTGCCCGTGCCCATTTTCCTGCCACCCACCAACGCGAACTGGACCACCGACTCCAACTGGAACAGCTCGCCGGCCCCCTACCCCAACGGCGCCGGCGCCTCGGTCATCATCAACGCCCCCGGTTCCACCAACCGGGACATCAGCATCCGGGCCCCGGTCACCGTCGGTTCCATCGAGTTCAACCAGGGCGCCACCCCCTACGTCAACAAGATCCGCGACCGGAGCACGGGAAACACGCTCACCTTTCAGGGGACGTCCAACCAGGCCGCGATCACGGTCAATGGCACCGGCGCGGGCTACGCGGAGTTCGAGGTGGAGGCCGACGTCATCTTGAACTCCGACCTGCGGCTCGTGGTCAACAATATCGAGGGGAGCCTCGCGTACGGCGCCCTCCGCCTCAGGGCCAACTGGCGCGGCACCGGCGGCCTTATCAAAGAGGGCTATGGCCTCGCCTCGCTCACGGGAGACAGCAAGACCTATACCGGGGAAACCACCGTCAACCAGGGTGTCCTCCAGCTCACGCAGCCCGCGACCCCGTCCGGGAGCCCCGCGATCCGCGTGAACCCGGGCGGGCAGTTGCGCCTCGTCTCCGCGAGCACCAACGGGGAACCGCGCCTCTACCCCTTCGGCGGCGACATCACGCTCAACAGCCTCGGCCGCGGCGGCCCCATCCCCCAGCAGAGCCACTACGGCATCCTGGGGGCGCTGAGATTTGATCCGGAGACCGACAATAGCTGGGCCACCGTCACAAACCGCATCGACTTCGCAGGCATATCCGATCTGCACGTCGATGGCTCCGACAATACGATGGAACTGGCGGGGCCCCTCGCGGGCGACGCCGGCTTCATCAAGACGGGCGGCGGCAACCTCCTGCTCTCGGCGGATAGCCCGGGTTATGCCGCGCCCGTCATCGTCAGCAACGGCACCCTGACCGTTGATGGGCGGATCGGATCGGATGCCGAGGTCATCGTCGGCGCCGCGCTCTCAGGCGGGGGGCGGGTCGGTGACATCTGGGGCTCCGGCTCGGTGTCGCTGGACAAGACGATCCTCGCGGCGGATTCGATCGATGGTCCGCAGTGCGCGTTCGCCTTTTCCACCAACGGCCCCCCCGCCTACGGCTCGGCCGCGGCCAGCGGCAACGCGGTCCTCCGGTTGCTCTCGGCAGATCCCCTCGGTCAACCGGGAACGATCGACTTCTATTTTGACCGCCCTGCGCTCATCGCCGGCGACCGGTTCCACGGCGGCCTGTTCGTTGCCAGCGGCGTCGACCTGGCCGACTTCCTCGACGCCGCGACAGTGCGGTTTTTCGTGCCGAGCGGCACGGGCACGCAAGTCTTCGCCGGCAGGACATACGCTCCCTACGGCGGCCCCTTGCCCATCACCGTGACCACCGTCCCGGAAACCGCGGACTTCGGCGACGGCCCGGTCACCGGACGCGTGTTCGAGATCCGCGTGGCCGGCCCCCCCATCCTCTACGAGGAGTGGAAACTGGAGAACTTCCCCAACCCCGCCGACCAGTCCAACCCGCTTGTCTCCGGGCCCTCCGCCAACCCCCAGCGCGATGGCGTCGCCAACATCCTCCGGTATGCCCTCGACATCGGCCCCGGGCGCCTCGCGACGACCGCGCTGCCCAGCCTCGGCCTCTACGCCGGTGCCCCCCAGTTCGAATTCCACTTCGATCCCGGCAAGAATGACATCGCCTACATCGTCGAGTCCTCCGACGACCTCCTCGACTGGCCCAGGACCCTCTTCGACTCCCGCGTCGACCCCGCAGAAGGCTGGGATGGTGAAATCATCACGATCGCCGATGACCCCTTGGGGCCCGGTGAACCCTGCGAGTTCTACCGGCTCAGGATCATCCTCGTCACACCCTGACCCCCGACGCCCGGCAAACCGAAGCCCGGCACCGTTCAGGGCAACCCATCGCGTCGCAGCCGCTCCGCGAACCGGAGTTGCGCATCGTTCAGCGCCCGGATGCTCCGGATCCCGTAGCCTTCCGGATCGGCGCCTTTGAACATCACGTAGTAACCCAGCGGCTCGCGATCGCTCGTCAGATCGATCACGGGATCCCGGGGATCGTAGCGATCGACCGAACGGCCCGTCGTCGAATCCAGCAAGATCCACTTCCCGCCGGCGTGGGCCTCCACGAACACGTGCCCGCTAAAACCCTTCCGCTCGCCCTCCGGCAACCTTGACCACGCGATGCCCGTCGCATCGACCATGATCGCCGGATAACCGAAGTGGCGCAGGACCGCCGCCAGTAGAATTCCGTGGTCATGGCAGCCGGTCAACTCGCCGCTCGCGAGGATGTCGTTCACGGTCCGCACGCCCACATGCTTGCCCCCGGCGGGGATATTCCGAAAACCCTTCTTCCAATCGAAGATCTTGCGTATCTCCGCAACCGTGTTCGTGCGGACGCCTATCGATTCCACCAAGGCCAGGTGGCAGGCGTCGATCTGGGTCTGTGCGCCCTGCGCCAGATATCGGCGGGGCTGGGCATAATCGATCGCCGCAAAATCGTCCGCCCCCACCGACACATCCAACATGGACCGCGCCGATAGACCCAACGACGCCGCGGCGATCCAGCCCCAGACTCCGGCCCGAAGCCGATTCATTCACGCATGATATCCCCAAAGGCCGGCTCGCTGCAACCCCGCCCGGGCGGCCCCATACCCAGAATCCCCTCGCCACCGCACCCGCCCCGCACCACACTCCATCCGTGATACCCGCGGCCCAACTTTGACGGAGGTCCCAATGAGTCCAGAATTCGTAGTCGCCCTCGCGCTCACTCTCGTCGCCGGCCTCTGCCAGGGCACCTTCGGCCTTGGGATGCGGCGCTTCGCGCCACTGGCCTGGGAGGCCCTGTGGCTCATCTTCTCAATCGTCGGGATGATCGTGCTGCCCATCGCCACCGCGTCCCTCGCCGTGCCCGACCCGCTCGCCGCCATCACCGCCGCACCCGGCGACGCCCTCGCCAAGTGCGCCCTCTTCGCCTTCATCTGGGGCGTCAGCTCGATCACCTTCGGCCTCGCGCTCAACTACCTCGGGGTCTCGCTCGGCTACGGGATCGCCGTCGGACTAGCCGCCGCCGTCGGCTCGCTCATCCCGCTGTTCCAACTGGCGGACGCCTGGTCGCGACCCGCCACCCCATGGATTGTCCTCGGCAACGCCATCATGGTCGCCGGCGTCGCCATCGCCTCCTGGGCGGGCATCGCCCGCGACGGCGAAATGGCCCGATCCGGCAAGGAGGTCGCCGGCATCCAGAAGGGCAGACTCTTCTGGCTCGGGCTCGCGTTCTGCCTCTTCTCCGCCTTCGGCGCCGCGATGCTCAACGTCGCCTTCGCCGCCGCACAGCCCATCGCCGAGGCCGCCGCGCTACAGGGCGCCGCGCCGCGCAACGCCTCCCTCGCCTGCTGGGTCGCCGTCTTCGCCAGCGGCGTCATCCCTAACGCCGGCTACGCCCTCTGGCTCCTCGTCACCAAGGGCACCTTCCGCACCTATGCCGTCCCCGGTGCCTCCAAGGGCTACGGCTGGGCGCTCTTCACCGCCGTACTCTGGTTCGCCGCCCTCGCCCTCTACGGCCAGGGTGCCGCCCTCATGGGCGAACTCGGCACGTCCCTCGCTTGGACCATGTTCCTCGCCATCTCCCTCATCGTCAGCAGCGCCTGGGGCATCGGCACCGGCGAGTGGCAAGGCTTCCGGCGCCCCCTCCGCATCCTCCTCGCCGGCGACGCCGTCCTGCTCCTGTCCTGGATCGTCCTCGGCTACGCCAATAGCCTATAGCCCGGGAAGCGCGCATCGCATCCCGTAGCCGAACGCGTATGCGGTTGGCCGCCCATCGCCCGAGGCGATCGGCCAGATTCTCTGCCCCGGGCAAACGAGCGAGCCGACGCACCGCTCGCTCACGCAGCCACCCGACTCCCCGCGCCTCCCCCGCCGCCCAACCCCCTCAAGATATCGAGGAAGCGCGCGGCCGAGGCATCGTAACTGAATGACTTGGCCCGGACGAGACCCCGCGAGATCAGCCGCCGCCGGAGGTCCTGATCCGTACAGACACGGACCATCTCGAGGGCGAGCCTGCCCGGGTCGCCCAAAGGAAATGCGATGCCGGCGTCACCCGCCACTTCCCGGAGGCTCGGGATGTCGGAGGTGATGACCGGTGTCCCCGCGGCCATGGCCTCCGCGACCGGGATGCCGAATCCCTCGTACAGCGAGGGAAGCACGAAGCAATCGGACGCCGCGTAGAGGGCCGGAAGCAATTCGTCGGGCACGTATCCCAATAGACGGATCCTCCGCGACATCCCGCCCTCCAGCACGGACGAAAGAAGACGTCCGTTCTTCCATCCCGTCGCCCCCGCGATCATCAGCTTGTGCCGGGGCAATGCGTTCGCCACCCGGGCAAACGCCTCGATCGCGACACCAAAGTTCTTGCGGGGTTCGAGCGTGCCCACCGCCAGCACGTAAGGCCGGTCCGCGTCCTCGCCCAACAGGCCGCAGAGCCGCCCCCTTGCTTCCCCGGCATTCATCGGCGAGTACTGGCCGGCGGCGGCAGGACCAACCACGGCGATCCTGCCCGGGGCCACGCCCTCCAATTCGCGCACATCCCGCGCCGTGCTTTCGGAACTCACCATGATGCGGTCGGCGCGCCGCGCGGAGGGGCCGGCGAGCAGGCGATGGACCCAGAGGTTAAAAGGCTCCATGGTGCCCGGGTACCGCCGGTGCACGAGGTCGTGGACGGTCAGCAGAACACGTGTGCCCCGCGGCACGCATGGCGGGAGCACGTGCTGCGTCCCCCAAAACACGTCGGCCCGATCTTGGCGAATCCATAAGGGCGCTGCCGCCAGCAACCACACCGTGCCGGGGAGACCTCCACCCACCCGCTTGGTCCACCGGAAGGATGGTGGGGCCTCGAAACAGAAATCTCGGTCGGCATACAGGAGGTACTCGTTCTCGCGATCGGCCCGCGCGATCGCCCCCAGGATCCCGCGAACAAATCCGG
>JADLBR010000143.1 GCA_020847615.1 Verrucomicrobiia bacterium | reverse complement strand
TTTTCGAAATCACAAACTGTTGGCCGCGTTTCCAGTGCCGAAAACCGATCGGGGACCCGTATTTCAGAGCGCGGTTTTCCTTTGAGCCTGCATATTTCGCGCATGCGCGTGAAATATGCAGGCTAATCTCTCGGACCCCTCCGGGGTCCCAATCCCCAATCGCAACCCGTGCGACCCCTTGGGGGTCGAAGACATTGGCTGGGGGTCGAGGGCGCCGGCGGCGCCGACACCCCCGGCCGTCGCGGCATCAGGCATCCGACCCTGAAGGGGTCGCAGCGGCCCCGCTCAACGTAGCCGAACGCGCAAGCGTTTGGTCGCCCCACCATAGCCGTCGGCCAAACGCTTGCGCGTTCCGCTACATCTTTGCTGTGGTGTGACTCGACGTGTGGCCGAATCATGGCACAGTGGGCGATAGTCAGAGGAGTGGAACCATGGGCGTAGACGAGCGGGCATCCGGGCTTTTCTCGCGCCGCGAGGCGCTGAAACTCTCTGCCGCCACGGCGACGGGTGTCGCGCTGCCTGCGGGCGCGGCAGGCGCCACTGCCGCGCGGGGCGGGGAACGCGCCGCGGCGCGCGGCTACGATGGGGACTATGTGGGCCAGCACTTGAGCCGCGTCGCCTTCCCGATGGGGGGCATGGGCGCCGGCATGATCTGCCTCGAGGGCACCGGCGCGCTGTCGCATTTCTCGCTGCGGCACAGGCCCGACATTTTTAATGAGCCTTGCACTTTTGCCGCGATCTGCGTGAAGGGGGCCAAGAACATCGCGTACGTGGTGGAGGGGCCGGTGCCGCCGTGGAAGCTCTTTGGGCGACCGGGGTCGGGGAACGGCGCGAAGGATACCTCTTTTGGCCTGCCGCGTTTTCGGGAGGCGGCGTTCCGCGCGCGCTTCCCTTTCGGGGTCGTGACGTTGCGCGACGAGGACATGCCGCTCTCGGTCCAGCTCACGGGCTGGAGCCCCTTTGAGCCCAACGATCCCGACGGCGCGAGCCTGCCGGTCGCGGGGCTGGAATATCGCTTCACGAACGAATCGGGGGCGCCGGTCGAGGCGGTGTTCTCGTGGAATGCGCGCAACTTCATGGCGATCGGCAACAACCACCGGTGGGTGCTCGCGGCGCCGGGCGGGTTCGTGCTGAAGGGCGGGCCCGGCCAGGACAGGCCGCATGAGGAGGGTGCGTTTTCGGCGACGGTGGACGATCCCGCGGTGAAGGTGAACTGCGCGTGGTTTCGCGGGGCGTGGTTTGATCCGCTGACGATGATCTGGCGGGACATCGCCGCGGGCGAGTGCCCCGAGCGGCCGCCGGTGACGGAGGGCGGTGCGTCGCCGGGCGGCTCGCTCTTCGTGCCGTTCACCCTCGGCCCGAAGGAATCCAAGACGATCGTCCTGAGGTTCGCGTGGTACGTCGGCGAGTCGGGCGTGCGGACCGGCAAAGAGCCGGAGGGCGCGCCGCAGGTGCCGGGCGCATACAAGGCGTGGTACGTCGGGAAGTTCGTCGGCATCGACGCCATCACGGCCCATTGGCGGGAACACTATGACGACCTGCGCGCGAGGACGCAGCGCTTCAGCGACTGTTTCTACGACACGACCCTGCCCGCGGAGGCGATCGAGGCCGTGGCGGCGAACCTCACCATCCTGAAATCGCCGACCGTCCTGCGCCAGGCGGACGGGCGGCTGTGGGCGTGGGAGGGATGCAACGACAACGCCGGCTGCTGCGCGGGCTCGTGCACGCACGTGTGGAACTACGCGCAGGCGCTGCCCCACCTGTTCCCGTCGCTGGAGCGCACGCTGCGCGAGACCGAGTTTGGCCCATCGCAGGATGAGAAGGGGCACCAGATGTTCCGGAGCGCGCTGCCGATCCGGCCCGTCGCGCACGACTTCCACGCCGCGGCCGACGGCCAGCTCGGCGGCATCATGAAGGTCCACCGCGAGTGGCGGATCGGCGGCGACACGGCCTGGTTGCGCGGCCTCTGGCCGATGGTTCGCAAGAGCCTCGACTACTGCATCGAGACCTGGGACCCCGACCGAAAGGGCTGGCTCGAGGAGCCCCACCACAACACCTACGACATCGAGTTCTGGGGACCCGACGGCATGTGCACCAGCTTCTACCTCGGCGCGCTGCGGACCGCGGTGCTCATGGGCCAGGCGCTGAACGACGATGTGGACGCATATGCGACGATCCTGGAACGCGGCATCCGCCGCATGGAGCAGGAACTGTTCGACGGCGAGTATTTCATCCAGAGGGTCGAGTGGAAGAACCTGCGCGCGAAGAACCCGATCGATGTGAAGAGCCTCGCGAGCAATTATTCCCAGGAGGCGATCGCGCTATTGGAGAAGGAGGGCCCCAAGTACCAGTACGGGAAGGGCTGCCTGTCCGACGGCGTGCTGGGCGCGTGGCTCGCCCTGGTCTGCGGCGCCGGCGACTTCCTCGACGCGAAGAAGGTCTCCAGCCACCTGCGGGCCGTGCACCGGCACAACCTGAAGCGCGACCTGAGCGAGCACGCCAACCCTCAGCGCCCGAGCTACGCCGCGGGAGGCGAGGGCGGGCTGCTGCTCTGCACCTGGCCCAAGGGCGGCGAACTGGCGCTGCCGTTCGTCTATTCCAACGAGGTCTGGACGGGCATCGAATATCAGGTGGCCTCGCACCTCATCCTGATGGGGCACGTGGCCGAGGGGCTGGAGATCGTGCGCGCCTGCCGCGACCGCTACGATGGGCGCGTGCGCAACCCGTTCAACGAATACGAGTGCGGACACTGGTACGCGCGCGCGATGTCGAGCTACGCGCTGCTCCAGGCCCTGGGCGGCGCGCGCTATGATGCGGTCGACAAGGTCCTGCACCTGGCCCCCGCCATCCGGGGCGACTTCCGGTGCTTCCTCTCTACCGCCACCGGCTACGGGACGGTCGGCATGAAGGGAGGCAAGCCTTTCGTGGAGGTCAAGGCGGGCAGGATCGATATCGGGCGCATCGAGACGCCCTGAGCGACGACGTTTTTATGGGACCCCATGTGACGGATGGCGGGCGGATGACGGGTATCATGCGCGCCGGCGTCGCCGCGCTCGCCCTGATCGCGCCGGCCGCGCGCGCCGAGGATATCGCCGCGGCGGCCGCGTTCACCGGGCCGGTGGCGAGCATCACTTTTGAGCCTGGCGCCGCGCGGGAGGAGGGGCTGCGGCTGCGCGCCGACATCAAGGACTCCCGCAATGGCCCACGCGACGTCGCCGGCTCGGGCGGGCGCTCCGGGGAGCGATTTTATTTTGAGGTGACCGACCCGCGTTTCAAGAATGGCGGACTGCCGCTGGTCAAATTGGACGTCGAGTATTATGACGAGGGCAACGAGCACGCGACCCTGTCATACGATTCGAGCGACGCCTGGGTCCATCCCGGCCCGAATGCGGGTGCCTGGAAGTCGCGCAAGATCCTGAGGATCAGGAACACCAGGACGTGGAAGACGCAAACCGTCGTGCTGCCCGACGCGCGCTTCGGGGGGCGATGCAACGGCGCAGACTTCCGCCTCGATGGGGAGCGTGTCTGCATCCGCGCGCTGCGACTGACCGCCGCCGCCGCGCCAGACCAGGAGCGCCAAAAGCAAATCCTGGCCGGGGCCCCGCCGCCGCCGCCGCCCGTCCCGGCGATCAAGCTGCAGCTGGAGGACGTGCTGGCGCGCGCGATCCCATACTCGGGCAAGAGCGCCCGGGCCAGGGCGCCGGATACGCTGACGGGCAAGGTCGTCTGCGGCTACCAGGGCTGGTTCGCCACGCCCACGGATGGCTCGGGGCGGGGCTGGACCCATTATGCCGAGCACCACACCTTCCGGCCCGGCGACTGCCACATCGAGTATTGGCCGGACACCTCGGAACTGGATCCCGACGAGAAATACGAGACGCCGTTCCGCAGGGCAGACGGTTCCCCCGCGCACGTGTTCAGTTCGTACAACCGCAAGACCGTCGTCCGCCACGTGGCCTGGATGGCGCAATACGGCATCGACGGCGCGTTCGTGCAGCGCTTCGTGACGGGCCTCCGCGGCCCCAACGTCCTCGACAAGAACAACGCGGTGTTGATGCACGTGCGCGAGGGCGCGAACCTGCACGGGCGCTCCTACGCCGTCATGTACGACCTCTCCGGCGCGCGGAACGCGTACGATGACGTGACCTGGGATTGGAAGAATCTCGTCGATCGCATGAGGCTGACCCGCGATCCGGGCGACCGCGCCTACCAGCGCCACGCCGGCAAACCGCTCGTCGTGCTCTGGGGCGTTTTCGCAGACCGGGCGGAGCAACTCCCTGACATCGCGAGGCTGATGGATTTCTTTCGCGACGATCCCAAGTATGGCGGGATGACGGTGATGCTGGGCACCGAGAACGAGTGGCGCGCGGGCCGCGCGCCGGCATCGCCCGAGGTCCTGAAGATCTGCCGCAAGGCGCACATCATCTCGCCATGGACGGTCGGTCGCTACGGGAGTCCCGCCCAGGCCAAGGCATTCATCGAGCGCCGGAATGTCCCCGACCAGGGCTGGTGCAACGCCAACAAGATCGACTACATGCCGGTCATCTTTCCGGGTTTCAGCTGGTCGAACATGAACGACGGGCTGGAGCCGTTCGACGCGATCCCTCGCCTGAAGGGGGAATTCTTCTGGCGGCAGGCGGTGCTGTGCAGGGCAGCGGGCGCGAAGATGCTGTACGTGGCGATGTTCGATGAGATGGACGAGGGCACGGTCATCATGAAGTGCGACACCAAACCGCCCTCGGGCGGCGGCACGAGATTCCTGGACTACGAGGGCCTTCCCAGCGACCACTACCTCTGGCTGACCGGGCAGATCGGCAAGATGCTGCGCGGCGAGATACGCGCCAGCGATCAACCGCCGCGGCGCGGGCCATAGGCCGCGGGGTTCTGAAACTTCGAAGTTTCAGATGCGTCGGTAAAACACGCAGTCGATCCGTTGCGAGCAGGTCGGGCGCGGACCGCCTGAAGGCGGCACTACGAGCCAAGGGCCGCGAGAATGTTTGTAGTGGTGCCCTTGGGCACCCCGCGACCCACCAGAGGTTTCACCCTGAATTGTCTGGCGCGCGGACGACCCTGGCGTGCCACGTCGCCGCGCGCCGTCGTTTGGCCGCCAAACGCGCGAGACGATCGGCCACGTTTTCAAGCGAGGGGTGACGCCCGCGCGGCTTCCGCGAGGCCGCGGCCATCAGAAGAAGTCCGCCAACCCGCGGATGGCGACGTAGGCCATCACCACGGAGAAGAGAAGGGCGGTGGCCATGCCAACGTTGAGCAGGGCGCCCGCGCGGTGTTCTCCCATCAGCGAGCGCCGGTTCACCAACGCCATGAACACGGCGACGACCAGTGGCAGGACAAAGACCTGCGCCACCTGGGTGGCGACCTGGGCGGCGATCGGATTGGCGCCGAGGACCGGAACGGCGAGGCCGATCAGGCAGGCGACACCGCCCAGTGCCCGAAAGGTCCGGGAACGGCTGTCGAACTCGCCCTTCCGATAGTCACCGATCAACAGCGGGGCGACCATGCAGATGGGAAAGACGGAGGAAAGCCCGGCGCTGAGCGTGCCGACCAGAAAGAGGGCCACGGCGTACTTCCCGGCGATCGGGGTCAGGGTGTTGACCATGTCCAGCACCTGGTTGATCTGCAGCCCGCGGCTGTGGAGCGCGCCCGCCGCGCAGGCCATGACCGAGCCGCTCACGACGAACATCAGGACCGCCCCCGTGATGGCGTCCACGGACTGCTGCCGGAGATCCCCTTTGCCCCAGCCCTTGGCCTTGAGCAGGAGGGGGCGCACCACGAACGTCGGCGCGGCCATCGTGGTGCCGACGAATGCCGCGACCATGAGCATGGCCCCCGGCACCTTGGGGATGGTGGGGAGCAGGCCGCGCGCGACATCGCCTGGCGGAGGGAGCACCACGAACATCGCGACGATGAAAGACAGTCCCAGGATCATGACGAAGAAGATGAGGACCTTCTCGAAGAACGAGTAGCCGCCATGCCAAAGCATCGCGTACATCCCCGCCATGAGCGCCGCGGCGATTCCCAGCACCGGCCAGTAGCCATTCTCCGGAAGCGCGGGGACGAACAGGCGCAGCCCCTCGTAGACGGCGGCCGAGGAGAGCCCCACCAGCCCGGAGAGGCAGCACCACTGCCCGGCGACCACGCCGATCACCATCAGGATCGCCAGCCATCGGCCCGCGGGCAGGTGTCTCCGGCAGCCGTGCACCGCCGTCTCGCCGGCCACAAGCGCGAAGCGCCCCGCCGCCTCCAGCAGGACCCACGAGAACAGGCAGCTCAGCGCCAACACCCAGAGCAACTGCATCCCGAACTCGCTGCCCGCCTTGGCCATCGAGGTCACGCTGCCGGTCCCGATCGTGTAGCCGACCGCGAAAATCCCCGGGCCGATCGCCAGAAGAAGACGCCAGAGCTTCGCCAACGGATTCTGTATCATGGTCATGGTTTATGCCTCCCGCTTCTCATTGGCCGGTCCCGCAGACCGGTGTCACCTTTTTCAGCATAATGCCCCGTCGCGGGCGGATTCCTGCCTTCGTGAGTTCCTGATCCACCTCGACCGGTCGATGATCGGGAACTCAGGAAATCAGGAAACACGGCCATCCCTTGCGATTCGGCATCGGCCCCGCCCATCGTCTTGCACTCGGATCGCCTCATCACATGATCCCGAATCTGTCCCACGCCTCCTGCGCGCCCATCCCCCCTTTGATCGCCTCGAAGACCGACCTCTCTCCCCGCGCCTTCGCGAGCGCCATCTCGATGACCTCCCCCTCGATCGCGCGGGGCACGACGCAGACCCCGTCGAGGTCGCCGAAGACGAGATCTCCGGGCTCGACCGTGACCTCGCCGAAGCGGATCCGGCAGCGCAGGTCGATGACTTTGCCGCGGGGGCGCTGGTCCTGCGCGTAGCGCCCCAGGGAGAACGTCGGGAACCCCAACTGCAGGATGCCGCGCGTGTCGCGGGAATAGCCGTTGAGCACGGCGCCGGCCGCACCCCGGTTGCGCGCCGCCGTGCTCATCAGCTCGCCCCACAGCGCGTAGCGCGGCGAGGCCCCGGAGCAAACATAGACCTCGTCTGGCCGCAGGTCGTCCAACGCCCGCAGCATCAGCCCGAAGGGGCGACCCAGCGCCTCGTTCGTGCGCCCCGGCCCCTCGCCCCCCTCGTCGTCGGCCTCGAGCACGGTCATCGCCCGGCCGCAGACGATCATGTCATCGCGCAGCGGCTGTATCGCGGGCGGCAGGAACTGCCGGGTGAAGCCCATCCCATCCATGACATCGCCGATCACCGACGAATAGAGCTCGCGGCGGCAAAGCGAGAAATTGTCAGTGTCGTGGCTCATCGTGCACCTTTCAGAACACCAGCACGCCCCATTTTCCAAAGGCGACCTTCTCGCCCGGCTTCGTCGCCTTCTGGAAAACGCAGCAGGCGTTGGCCGCGCCGCCGCCGAAGAGGATGCATTCGGGGATCGCGGCCCTGGCGAAGCCCTGCCGAAGGAGCTCGGCCTCGACGCTGTCCCTGTTGCGCTTGGGCGCGGGGGTCAGGACGTAAACCATGCCGTCTTCCAGGCAGTCGGCCGCAGCGCCGCCGATCTTGGAGAAGACGAACTGCCTACCCGCCAACTGGGGCGGCGTCCGGGCGAGGCGATACTGGCGGTCGCTGAAGAGCGGGGCGCCGGTTTCGAAATCGCGGATCTCGCCGCCGGCGGGCCTCATCTTGGCCCTGGGTCCGGGGACGAATGGCGCGGCGTCCGCGTTCGTGTCCAGATCGATCGCGCGCTTCTTATCGGCCTCGGCGATCCTGGGATTGATGCCGGTGGCGAAGTTGATCAGGATGCGCT
>JADLBR010000142.1 GCA_020847615.1 Verrucomicrobiia bacterium | reverse complement strand
GAGGCGTTCTTCCCGGAGATTCACGACACGCGCGGGGTGGGGCTGTATCCGCTGAGCAAGGGCGTGGTGGGCGGGGCGGCGGCGTCGTCGACGCTGCAGTGGATCGACCTGGAGCGCGACCTGATCGTGGTGGTGGGGCGGATCATCCAGGGCAAGGACTATGACAAGTACGTGAAGCAGCTGATCGGGGCGGTGAACGAGGGGGTGGCGGGGGAAGCGAAGGACGTGGCGGTGGAGAAATGACGGCTGGCCGACTTTTCCGCGGTTTTCGCTTGACAAGGGGGATGCCGCGCGCCAGATTAGTTAAAGGCCAAGGGCCATCGCCTCGTTGAAGGGGCGGCTGGGCCCACCCTTGGCGGCCGTTGATTTTGCGTGTTTTTCGGCTGATTGGGCGGGTCGACGACATTGAAAGGAGGTGCGCCATGACAAGGATTGCTCACTTCATCGGACGCGTGGCGGACCTTCGGGCCTTGGTGGATTGCGTCTGACTCTCTAGCGCGTTCCTCACGTAACCCCTTCGGTTCGTCTTCGCGTGTTGCACGCTGGCCGGTGGCTTTGCGCCGTCGGTCGGGCTGTTTCCACACGAACCGAAGAGGTCACCATGACATTGGGAAATGCGTCTTGGGGTTTGAGCCTGCCCGCGTCGGACGGGATGGGCGTTGTTGTCAGTGCGGAGGATCTGGCCAGGCGTCGCGCGACCGGTCTGCACGTGGCCGGGCGGAAGATGGCGGAGAATCCGGGGATCATCGGCGTGATGCTGATCGGGTCGTCGGCGCGCGGGGAGGCCCGGCCGGAGTCGGACGTGGATTTGTTGCTGTTCAATGCCACGACGATGTGCGACGACTGGCTGGTCCGCCACTACTACGAGTCGCACGACGGGTACATGATTGAGTGCAACGAGATTGCCGCGTCGGCTGGGCTGGACGTGGAGAAGGCGTTGTCGGACGCCTACTGGGTCAGCGGGGTGCATGACGGGCTAGTCCTGCTGGATCCGCAGGGGCGGCTGACATCGGCGCAGCAGCGGATTCGGGCGGCGTTCATGGAGCCGGCGAGGCTTCGGCGGCGTCTTGGGCCGGTGATCGAGACGGTGGGGCGGAACGTGCAGGGATTGCACGGGGCGGTGGAGGCGAAGGACCGGGCGGTGTTCTGCTGGCGACTGAGTTTCGCGCTCTGGACGATCGGCGATGCGCTGCTGGTGCGTCGGGGGCGAGCGCCGAGCCGGTTCCATGGGCTTGAGCGGCTGCGGGCGTCAGATCCGGATGAGTGGCGGACGATGCTGCAACTGCAAGGGCTCGCGGAAGTGTCGGCGGCGGAGGCGCTCGAGCAGCTGGCGTTTTTCGAGGAGCGGCGGGTGATCGTGGGCGGGACGCTGGGGGCGTTTCGGGGGATGGCGGGTCGGGGGGCGCATCGGGAGGCGCTGCACGTGGCATGGTCGGAGTTGGGGCTGTTCATCCGGGAGCGCGTGCGGGCCGGCGAGGAGGGCGGGCTGGCGGCGGCCGGGGCGACGGCGGAGAAATGGCTGTCGCGGCTGGGATGGGACGACGACGTCCTGGCGGCAAAGGCGCCGGAACTGGCTGGATTTTTTGCACACGTGGGATGGGCGTGCGACGGTGGTCTGCCGTCGGCTGACACGGCTTGCATGGGAGGAACTCCATGAATCTGCTTGAACTGGTCACGGAACTCGAAGTGGACTTGCCGGCCGCGAACGCGGTCTGCTCGCTGCGTCTGGTTGCAGTGGGCAAGTACCTGGGACTCAGGGCCGGTCAGCGGGTCATCGATTTCGGCTGCGGACGAGGGGAGATGCTCTGCCTGTGGGCGAGGCACTTTGGCGTCACGGGCGTGGGGGTCGAGGTGCATCAGCCGTCGCTGGCTGATGCGGCGGCCAGGGCGGAGCGCTGGGCCGTGGCGGACAAACTCACGTGGGCGTGCCAGGACGCCGGCGGGTACGCGCTGGGGGAGATGAGTTTCGAGGTCGCGGCCTGCATGAGCGCCTCGATGGGATTCGGGGGATTTGGGCCGACGATTCGGCACCTCAAGCGTGCCGTGGGCGCGCGGGGCAGCATCGTGATCGCCGAGCCCTTCTACGCGGTGCAGGACGTGCCGCGGGAACTACGGGCGTATGAGGGTGATTGCCCCACGGAGATCGAGCTCTTCGACATTGCTCGCGGGGAAGGGCTGGAGGTGGGTTACTACTCCCGCGCGACGCGCGACGAGTGGGACCGGTACATCTTCAGCAGTCGCGGGATCGAGATGCGGGAATTTCTGGCGATGCCCGTGGGCCCGGCGAAGGAGGATCGCAGGCGAAACTTGCATCGTTGGCAGGACATGTACCTGCGCTACCGCCAGCCCTCGCAGGGCATGGCGTTTATGACACTTCATCCGGCGTGATCTTCCAGGACCGAACACAAACTTGCATGGATCATCCATGAAATCACACACGCACGAGGATTTTTCGAAGAAACAACAGGCGCAGACGTTCGTCTGTGCTCATTGTCGTCAGGCCGTGGCGGGTCCCGAGGGCGGGACGCGGCATCGCAACCACTGCCCGCGGTGTTTGTGGAGTCTGCACGTGGATGTGGAGCCGGGGGATCGGGGGTCGGCGTGTCGGGGGGAGATGGAGCCGATCGCGGTGTGGGCGCGGCCTAATGGGGAGTGGTCGATCGTGCATCGCTGCCGGCAGTGCGGGGCGGTGCGGGTCAACCGGATCGCGGGGGATGACAATGAGGCGGCGTTGTTGTCGCTGGCGGTGCGGCCGCTGGCGAAGCCGCCGTTCCCATTGGATCGGCTGGGATGAAAGGGCGTGGGGCGGCGGGGTGGGGTAGGATAGGCG
>JADLBR010000141.1 GCA_020847615.1 Verrucomicrobiia bacterium | reverse complement strand
GTGCGGCTCTGGCGCTCCATGGCGACCTGGGTCTCGCGGCGCTCGATGTCCAGGAGGCGGTCGCGGGCGAAGAGGGCGAGCGGTCCGGCGGCATCCCCGAGCGAGCGGAGGTCCTGCCAGGCCTGCTTTGCGGCGGCCCAGTCATTCATCGACTCATAGAGGAGGCCGAGTTCTCGCAGGACCTCGGGATGGCCGGGGTCCAGGCGCTGTGCCTCCAGGAGTTTGGCCTTGGCGAAGATGACATCGTTGAACTGGCGGAACTCCTTGGCGTCCTGGAGCAGGCCCTCCACCTCCTTGGCGTGGCTTTCGGGCTCGGGCGGGCGGAGGCGGAGTGCGAGGCTGGGCGCGACGGCCGGGGCGACGGGGGCCGGCGGGGTCTGCTGGAGCGCCTGCGCGATAGGATCGGGTCGCATGTCGGGCGACATCTCCCTGAGCTGGGTGGATATCTGGTTGCGCTGGCGGGTGTTGAACTCGCGGGCCAGTTGGGTCTCGACCTTGACGGTGTAGCGGAAGACGGGGATGGAGAAAATGATCCAGAGGAGCTGGCCGGCGATGACCAGCACGAGGAACCACAGTGCGAACTTCCAGACCGGGTTCTTGACCCTCGGGGCTGGCTGAATCCATTCCATCTGGGTTAAGGATGGCCTTTGGTGTGGCCCCGTGTCAATGATCTGACCCCGCCGATCACAGGAGGTTTTTCGTGCTGGGCAGGCCGCGGACGCGCGGGTCGCGGGCGCAGGCGGCATCCAGGGCCTTGGCGAGGCCCTTGAAGATGGCCTCGGCGATGTGGTGGGGGTCGCGTCCGTAGAGCAGTTCCACATGGAGGTTGCAGGCGGCATTCATGGCGAAGGCGCGGAGGAACTCCTCGACAAGCTGGATGGGAAAGTCGCCGGCTTTCAGGCGGCGGCTGCGGGCGCGGTACTCGAGGAATGGGCGCCCGCTGAGGTCGATGACGGCGCGCGCGAGCGTCTCGTCCATGGGGAGGTAGGCGGAGCCATAGCGGCGGATGCCGCGCTTGTCGCCGAGGGCGCGCGCGAGTGCCTGGCCGAGGCAGATGCCGACATCCTCGACCGTGTGGTGGAAATCGACCTCGACGTCGCCCTGGCATGTCACATCCAGATCCATCAGCGAGTGCTTGGCGAACAGCGTGAGCATGTGGTCGAAGAAAGGGATCCGGGTCCGCGCGCGGGCCCGTCCGGTTCCGTCGACGACGAGGCGCAGGCGTATGTCGGTTTCGGTCGTTTTGCGGATCACCTTGGCGGAGCGTCTGGGGTTCGGCATATCACCTTTCGAAGCGGATGGCGGCGGAGCGCCCGTGTGCGTCGAGGCCTTCGATCGAGGCGAAGGTGGCGATGCTGGGCAGGGCGCGCCTGAGGGAGGGTGCGGCGTATTCGATGATCGATGTCCGGCGGAAAAACTCGCCGGCCGTGAGGCCCGCGAAGGACTTTGCGGCGCCCCCGGTCGGGAGGGTGTGGCTCGGGCCGGCGACGAAATCGCCGGCGACGATGGGGGAGAAGGCCCCGACAAAGATGGCGCCGGCATGGCGTATGCGGGGCAGGAGGGAGGCGGGGCGGCGGATCTGGAGGGAGAGGTGCTCGGGCGCATAGTCGTTGGCGATCCCGGCGGCCTCGGCCAGCGTGCGGACATGCGCCAGCGAGCACCCTGCGGCCAGGGAGCGCTCCAGGATCGGGCGGCGCGATAGGCCGGCGATCTGGCGCTGGATCTGGGCGCGGACGGCGTCCCTGAGGGGCAGGGACGTTGTGAGCAGGATTCCGGCGCTATCGGGGCCGTGCTCCGATTGCGCGAGGAGGTCGGAGGCGACGAAGGCCGGGTTGGCGTGGGCGTCGGCGATGACCATGGCCTCGCTGGGGCCCGGCAACTGGTCGATCGCGACGGCCCCGACGACCTGTCGCTTGGCCTCGATCACGTAGCGATTGCCGGGGCCGACGATCTTCTGGACGGCGGGCACGCTGGCCGTGCCGAAGGCCAGCGCGGCGATGGCATGGGCGCCCCCGATCTGATAGATCTCGGTGGCTCCGGCCAGGCGGATCGCGTAGTGCAGGACGGGATCGACGGGCGGCGGCGTGACGACGGCGATCTGGCGGCAACCGGCGACCTTGGCCAGGGTGACGGTCATCAGGGCGGTGGAGACCAGGGGGGCGCTGCCTCCGGGGACGTATGCGCCCACCCGATCGAACGGGCGGAACACTTCACCGACTGACGCGCCGTGCCGATTCCTCTGGCGCCAATCCCTCGGGAGCTGCGCCCTGGCAAAGCGCGCGATGTTGTCCCTGGCATCGGCAAGGGCGGCGGCCACACCCTTGGGCGGCTTGGGCGGGGGGGAGGACAGCCGGATCTCGTCGAGTTCGACGCCGTCGAACTGCCTCGTGAAATCGCGCAGGGCCTGGTCACCCTCGGCGCGGACCCGGAGGACGATGTGGGCTACGGCATCGGCGACCGAAGCGCTGGGCGTGGCCTTGCGCCCCATGGCCTGGCGCCAATCCGCATAGTCCTTGTCCTTGTGGCTGATGAGCCGCATCGCGGGCGATGGTAGGGGGTGGGGGCGCTGGCTGCAAATCCGTAAATCTGCTTTCGCGCGCGGGAAACTGGGCTATGAGTGCGTGACGGCATCAGCCCATCGCGATCAAGTTGCGCGGCGGGCGGATGCCGCGAGGAGGTTGGCATGCGCGCGAGATGTCTGATGGCCTGTGTGTATCTGTTGGGGGTGTCGCTGGCCGGTGCGGCGGACGCGATGAAGCCGCTGTTCGACGGCAAGACGCTCGGGGGTTGGGTGCAGAAGGGCGGGAAGGCCGAGTATCGGGTGGAGGGCGGATGCATCGTCGGCAAGACCGCGCTCAAGGAGCCCAACAGCTTCCTCTGCACGGCCCGGGAGTACTCTGACTTCATCCTGGAGTTCGAGTTCAAGGTGGACCCCAAGCTGAACTCGGGCGTGCAGTTGCGCAGCCAGTGTTTTGACAAGGACACGGAGATCGACCACGCGGGCAAGAAGGTCAAGATCCCCGCGGGAAGGGTGCACGGGTACCAGTGCGAGATCGACCCGGACGCGGGGCGGGACCGCTGGTGGACGGCCGGGATCTATGACGAGGGGCGGCGGGGCTGGCTGTTTCCGGGGATCTGCGGCGGCGACGCGAAGCAATTCACCGACCAGGGGCGCAGGCTGTTCAAACAGGGGGAATGGAACAAGGTGCGGGTCGAGGCGCGCGGCCCTTCGATCAAGACGTGGCTGAATGGCGAGCCGCGGGCGGATCTCTCAGACGGGATGAATCCGACGGGGCTCATCGCTCTCCAGGTGCATGGGCACAAGGAGGCGGGCCTCGAGGTGCGCTGGCGGAACATCCGGATCGAGGATCTGGCCGCCGGGAAATAGGGGCGGCTGCGACGGCTTGACGCGGGGGAGCGCCGCCAATACAGGTGTTGTATGGCGATGACCCCTCTGGAGGAATTGAGGCATTCGACGGCGCACGTCATGGCGACGGCCGTGATGCGCCTGTTCCCGGAAGCGAAGCTCGACATCGGCCCGCCGACCGACACGGGCTTCTACTACGATTTTGATATCGGGCATCGGTTCACGCCGGAGGACTTGGCCCGGATCGAGGAGGCGATGGGCAAGGTGGTCGGCGAGGATCAGCCTTTCGTGCGCAGCGAGGTGACGCGCGAGGAGGCGCGGAAGTTCTTCGAGGGGCGGGGGCAGCCCTACAAGATCAGCCGCCTCGGGGACATCCCCGAGGGCGAGGCGATCACATTCTACACGAACGGGGAATTCGTGGACCTCTGCGCGGGGACCCACGTCGCGAGCACGGGGAGGATCAAGGCCTTCAAGCTGCTGAGCATCGCCGGGGCGTATCACCGCGGCGACGAGCGCAACAAGCAGCTCCAGCGGATCTACGGGACGGCATTTCCCAACCGAGAAGAGCTGGAGGCCTACCTGCACCAGCTTGAGGAGGCGAAGAAGCGCGACCACCGGAAGATCGGGCGGGAGATGCAGCTCTTCGCGTTTGACGAGGACGTGGGTCCCGGCCTGCCGCTGTGGTTGCCCAAGGGCACCGTGATTGTCGAGGAGTTGGAGCGGCTGGCGAAGGAGACGGAGTTCGCGGCGGGATACGACCGGGTGCGGACGCCGCACCTGGCGCGGGAGAGCATGTACATCACCAGCGGGCACCTCCCGTACTACGCGGACTCGATGTTCCCGCCGATGACGCTCGCGGCGGAGTCCGTGCCGGACTCGCAGAAACCGAGGTACCGCGAGGAGTTTCACCGGGAGATCCACGCGGGCGAGTTGACCGAGGCCAAGATGGACAGGCTGATCTCCCTGGCCCAGGAGATGGCGAAGGGTCTCCCGGTGGAGCGGTATTACATCAAGGCGATGAACTGCCCGCACCACCACAAGATCTACAAGGCGATCCCGAGGAGCTACCGGGACCTGCCGCTGCGCCTGGCGGAGTACGGGGCGTGCTACCGGTACGAGCAGAGCGGCGAGTTGTTCGGGCTCATGCGCGTGCGGTCGATGCAGATGAACGACGCGCACATCTATTGCACGCCGGAGCAGTTCGGCGAGGAGTTCAACGCGGTCAACGAGATGTATCTCCGGTACTTCAAGCTGTTCGGCATCGCGAAATACCGGATGCGCTTCTCGACGCACGACCCGGCGCGGCTGGGCGAGAAGTTCGTCGGCGAGCCCGAACTCTGGAAGCAGACCGAGGACATGGTGCGGCGCGTCTTGGCGGATAGCGGCATCGATTTCATCGAGGTGCCCAACGAGGCCGCGTTCTACGGGCCGAAGATCGACGTGCAGGTGTGGAGCGCGATCGGGCGGGAGTTCACGATCGCGACCAACCAGGTGGACTTCGCGGTCCCGAAGCGTTTCGGGCTGGAGTACACCACGGCGGAGAACACGAAGGCGACGCCGCTGTGCATCCACCGCGCGCCGCTGGGAACGCACGAGCGATTCATCGGCTTTCTTATCGAGCATTTCGCGGGGGATTTTCCGCTGTGGCTCGCGCCGGAGCAGGTGCGCGTGCTGCCCATCGCGGATGGGCAGATGGAGGTCGCGCGGGCGATCGAGCGGAAGTGCCGAGGCCTGGCGCTGCGGGCGACCGTGGACACGTCGCCGGACAAGCTCGGCGCGAAGATCCGGCGCTGGCAGCTGGACAAGGTGCCCTACGGCCTCGTGATCGGGAAACAGGAGGCGGCCGCGGGGACCGTGTCGGTCCGCTCGCGCCAGAAGGGCGACGAGGGAGCCATGGCGCTGGACGCGTTCCTCGAACGGGCGGCGATGGAGTACCGCGAGCGCACCTTGACGGTGGCGGTGTAGCCAGGCCCATGGGGGCTTGGTGGGCTCTTTTGCCAAACCGAGTCTTGTGCTGAATTCGCCCGCAGGGCTGCGGGGGCTCGGAGTTTTGGAACGCCGATCTTCGCTGATGGTTTTCGATCTTGGCCCTCGTGACCGTTGTTTTGGGTCACTCTCGATTCCGCTGATTGAGTGCTGGCGCTGGGTGAGCGTCTCCTGGGGCCGCGGCGACATTGAGCCGCGGGGGGTTCGTGTTTCATCGTTGAAGCCGCTTCACTGGGCGCTCGGCCGAGCAAACCACGGACTGGCGACCGTGGCCACATCCAGAATATTCGAACTGAAGGAAGATTGAAGACTGGAAATCGGCGATCTGCCATCGGCAATCGAATCCCTCTCGACCCCCGCTGGCCCGTCTGCTACCGAATTCCCATGGTGGGACGGCTTCCGACGGGGCTGGCAGTTCCCGGGAGAGCGGGAGGGGGGCGGGTCCGCTCGGCAGGGCGGCACGACGAAATTCCTATCCGTCTAACCGACGAGGCCGTTCGATTCATCCGCGCGAAGGAGGACGGCCCCTTCTTCCTCTACCTTCCACACACCGCCGTGCACACGCCGATCCACCCCGGCGCCGCCTTCGCCGGGAAGTCCGACAACGGCCGGTTCGGCGACTGGGGGGATGAGGTGGACTGGAGCGTCGGCCGCATCGTCGACACGCTGTGCGAGCTGAAGCTCGACGAGAAGGCGCTGGGGCTCTTCACCAGCGGCAGCCGACCCTGGCTGATCCAGGGGGCCGACGGCGGCAACGCGCCGCCCGGCCGGCGTCCGGCGACGGCCAGCCCGGGAGTTCCCGCGTCGCCGGGAAGACCATGAGACTCGTCGGTTCGCAGCTCGATCTGGCGCGGCTGTTCGACGCCCTGCAGGACGTGCAATTCTGGGTGAAGGACCGCGCCGGGCGGTACTGCACAATGAACCGGGCCTGCGTGCTGAACTATGGACTCAACGTCCCGTCGGAAGCGGTCGGGCTTACGGACTTCGACCTGTCGCCACCGCACATCGCGACGCAGTTCCGGCTGGACGACGAGCGGGTACTCCAGGGCGCGACGATCGTGAATCGCATCGAATTGGTGGGGCGTTTCGATCACACCGCCGTCTGGTGCGTGACCAACAAGATCCCCCTGTGCGATTCCCGAGGCCGCATCGTCGGCACGGCGGGGGTGACGCGTCCCCTGCAGGCGGGGGCCGGGCTGCAGGGCGGTCCGGAAATGGGGCTGACCCCCGCCTTGACCTTCATGCGCGAACACTTCGCCGGCCATGTCCCGAACGCCGATCTTGCGCGGGCGTGTGCGATGTCGCTCCGGGTGTTCCTGCGGCGATTCCGCTCGGAGTTCGGCCTGACGCCCCACGCCTACCTGCGGCGCCTCCGCGTGCGCCTGGCGTGCCGCCCCCTCGTCTACACCGACGCGACGCTGGCCTCCATTGCGACAGCGCACGGTTTCTCCGACCAGAGCCACTTCGGGCGCGAGTTCCGCCGCGAGATCGGTATGACCCCCGCGAAGTATCGCCGCCATTTCCGCGCCGACTGACGGATGGCGCGATTCTTCCAAAACTCCGCGCAGGTCTGCTATACGCGTCGGAATTCCTCCGCGATCATGGATGCGTGAACGTGGGAGAACACCTTGGTGCGGCCAGCCCGGCGCCGGCCGGGCGCGGATGCGCCGGCCAGGGTGCCGCGGAGCAGTGCCGGGAACCGACGTTCGAGGAGTAGCCATGCCCAGTCCGATCCAACACGGCCCCTATCTCTTCTGCCCGAGAACCGGACGGTTCGTCGGTTGCCGCCCCGGTCTCAAGGGCCTCCGATGGGCCTTCCCGGTCATCGGTCTCGGTGCGTTGATCTGGTACCTAGCGCGGGTCCTGCCCAAGCCCGACCGGGCGGGCTATCCATGCCAGCGCGTCGCGATGCCGATCGCCTGGGGTTTCCTGGCCTCGCTCGGGGGGTGGGTCGCCGCCGCCCTGGCCGCCCGCAGGGCTCGCCGCCTCCTTTCGAGTGGCCGGCTGCTTCTCGCCGCGCTCTGTCTCGCAGGCGTCGTCGCCGGCGTCTTCGTCGGCGCCGTCAACTCAGCAAACCGCGCCGAGGCGTACGAGCCGGCCGATCCGCCGAACACCCCGATCGGCGTCGCGCGCGGCCTCTTCCCCGGCCGGGTGGTCTGGGCCCACGATCCCGCCGCGACCCGGTGGGATGGCACCAACGGGTTCTGGTGGGCCGACGCCAGCAACGACCAGGCGGCGATCGACCGCATGGTCTCCGCCTCGCTGCGCGTGCTCACCGCGAAACTCACCGATGCCGACGCCTGGAATGCCTTGTTCACGTCCTTCAACGCGGCCAACGGATCGTCCGGCGCCGGCTACCGGACGAACGAGACCGTCGCGATCAAGATCAACATGAACAACATGTCGATCACGAATGACGCCAAGGCGGACAACAAGCTGGATGCATCGCCCCAGGTGGTTCTCTCAGTGGTCAGGCAACTGGTCCAACAGGCGGGGGTGCCGCCCGACCGGATCATCGTCTATGACGCCCAGCGGTTGGTCGGCGATCACATCGCCGGGAAGATCTACGGGGCCTTCCCCGGTGTCCGCTTTGTCCAAGTGGCGGTCGTCAGCGACACATGGGGGCGCGAGAAGGTGACATGGGTGAACAACGCCATCGCCTACTCGGACAGCGCGGTCACCAACGTGGCGGCGCGCCGGTTGCCGCGGCAGTTGGTGGACGCGACCTACCTCATTAATCTGGCCTGTCTGAAGAAGCACGGCGACGGCGCGGAGGTGATGGGCGGCAACGGCAACACGGCCCTGACCCTGTGCGGGAAGAACCACTTCGGCACGATCGGCAGCCCCTACAACCTGCACACCTTCATCTGGCCCTCCCGGGGCATGGAGGCCTACCACCCGCTGGTCGACCTCTCCGGCAGCCGGCATCTCGGCGGCAAGACCATCCTGTAACTGATCGACGGCCTCTACGGGGCTTACAAGCACAACTCCACTCCGATCCGGTACCCCGGCGCCCCGTTCAACAACCACTGGCCCTCGATGCTGCTCGCTTCGCAGGACCCGGTGGCGATCGACTCGGTGGGCATGGATTTCCTTAACAGTTTCTGCCCGAGGACGATGTGGAGTTGCGCGGACAACTACCTGCACGAAATGGCCCTCGCGGACAATCCCCCATCCGGGACGGTCTACCAGCCGGACGGCAGCCGGCTATCCAGCCAGGGAACCCACGAGCACTGGAACAACTCCACGAACAGGCAGTACAGCCGGAACTTGGGAACCGGGAATGGGATCGAGCTGGTGACCATCCCGCAGGGCTCGCAGATGACGTCGCTGCAGGGCTGGCGGCTCGCCCATCTCGGCACGGTGGAGAACGCCGGCGCGGCCGCCGACGCGGCTGACTTCGAGGGCGACGGCGTGCCCAACCTGCTGGAATTCGCATTCGGCCTCGATCCGCGGCGCCACGATGCGGCGGGGCTGCCGCGGCCGGCGCAGTCGGGCGGGCAGTTCGGGTTCGATCTCGTCGAACCGTCCGGTATGCAGGGGATCGCGTACGGCGCCGACATCTCCGAGGATCTCGTGCACTGGACGCCGGTGGCGGACGGCGGCGCCGGAACGTCGCACAGTTTCCGGGTGTCGATGTCTTCCGTTGCCAGGCTGTTCATGCGGCAGACGGTCTCGGTCCCATGAACGAATGGGGAAGGGCAGGGAGCGGGGTCAGCCCTTGACGGTGGACGGCTGCGCCAAACCTCGAATCTTGCGCGACCACTTCCTGCGCTGTGCCAAGAGTCTCAAGGGCTGACCCGCCCCTGCACTTGACTCCATCTAACGGCTGGAAAGAATGAGTGGGTTGATGGTCCCAGATAGGCGCGATGCGGCGCGGGAGAGGATACACATGTTAGATCACACGCGTATGACACGGCGGCAGATGCTCGGGACAGCGATGGCGGGGGCGGCGGGGCTCATGGGAGGAACGAGGGCGCGCGGGGTCGAGAGCGGGGCGCCGCTTTGCCCGGGCCCGATCGTCGGCGATCCGCGGGTCCGTGGGCCATTCCCCATCTTGTCGACACCCTTCACCGAGTCGGGCGAGGTGGATTATGATGTGCTGGCCAAACAGGCGCAGTTCGTTGATGGGTGCGGAAGCCCAGGCATGATCTGGCCGCAATCGGGCGATAGCGTCGACCTGCTGACACCCGAGGAGAAGCTGCGGGGTCTGGAAGTGTTGACCGAGGCGATGCGAGGTCGGAAGGCGGCACTGTGTCTCGGGGTGCAGGGCAAGGATACTGAGGAGATGCTGGCGTTCGCCCGGCACGTCGAGCGGCTGTCGCCTGTGGCGATCATCTCGCGGCCGCTCGACTCGGGCAAGACCGAGGAAGATCTGCGCCAGTATTGGCGCGCCCTGGCAGGGGTGGCAAAGCGACCGGTGATCATCCAGACCTCCGGCGGCACCGCTTACCGGGGACCCGCGCCCTCGGTGAAACTGCTGATCGAATTGGCGCGCGAATCGCCGCACTTCGGCTATGTGAAAGAGGAGACGAACCCGATCATCCCGCGCATGCGCGAGATGGTGGCGGCAAAGCCGACGGTGAAACGGGTGTTCAGCGCGGTGGGTGGCTTTGGCTGGTTGCACCAGGCGCGTGTGGGGTCGGAAGGATTGATCACCGAGCGGGCGGTCTACGCCGATCTGCTCGCTAGGATCTGGGAATTGATGCAGAGCGGGTCGGACCCGGGCGCGCTCCAGGATGCCTACAGCAAACTCCTGCTGATGTTGAACCTGCGCGAGACGATCCCGGGCAACCAATTGCGCGGGTTCCATCTCTATGTGTGGAAGAAGCGTGGCGTGTTCAAGAACATGCTCTCGAGGGAGTATGGTCCGAAGAACAGTGTGCCGCCGAAACCGATCGTTTCGGAGCAGAGACTCGCCCCGGAGGACATCGAGGAGATCGAGAGTCGTTTCGCGATGCTGAAGCCGT
>JADLBR010000140.1 GCA_020847615.1 Verrucomicrobiia bacterium | reverse complement strand
GGCGGAAGAAAGTCGTGACGCGCTTGTTCGCGGAGTCTGGCCCGAAGGCGACCGTGGTGGCCTCGTCACCATCGCCGTAACCCAGGTCCGCGGGGCCGGCGGCCCACCCGGAGTCGTTGAAGGCGGAGGATGTCCACGCGGGCCCAGGATCGGATCCGGTATCGAGGTAGCGCCACGTTGCGCCAAAAGGCACGAGGTTGGTCGAGGCGACCGCGGTGAGGCCCCAGCAGCTGAGTGCGACGCCGGCGAGGAGGACGGACGACCGCGGTGGGCATAGCGCGGCCGATGGCAGTCTCTGCACGGCGGAAATATGAGCCTCTGTGCTGAGACCGCAAGATTGGGATGCCCGGGGCGCGGTCATCGCGGGAAATCGTCATTCGGGCGCCGGGCGCGCAGGAGCAGTCCCATGGTGATCCAGGTGGCGCAGAACGCGGTCCCCCCGCCCTTGAGGAAGGATCGGGTGATCTCGCGCATCGCGACGCTGCGGCCGGCGGTCGCGGGGGCACGGGCGCCGACGATCGCGCCAGAGGCCGCGGGCAAGGCGATGAGCGCGATGAGGCAGGCGATCCGCAGTGCCGGTGGCACGTGCGGCGCGGGGCGGTCGGGAAGTCGCGGGTTCCGCCGTGCCCATGAGCGGAGCCAGGCCCAGATCATCGCGAGGCCGATGATGCTGAAGGTGTGCTGGAGCACTTTAAAGACATGCACCCGGTATCCGCGGACTGTGATGATGTGGGTCTGGAGGATGGGCAGGAGTTGGACGACCAGACCGTCGCGGTGCGTGAAGGAATCCAAGAGCAAGTGCGACATGGCGCCGATCAAGATGGACGGGGCAACGACCGCCCAAGGGGTACAGGGCAATCGCCCGACGAAGGCGGACTTCGGCAGACGAGCCGCGATGGCCGTGGGCAGGAGCCTGGCGGCGATCGGTTTGAGCAAGAGATGGAACAGGGCGTATCCCGCGGCGCCCATCGGGAGACAGAACCACAGCAGGGCGACCGGGTCGTGCGTCTGCAACCGGGCGAGCGGCAGGGGCAGTATGTAGGCGAAGTCGGGCGACATGCTGCCGATGACGAGGGCGGAGGGGGAGACGAAGCGATCCAGGCGCCGGACGAGCGGCAGGATGACCGCGGGGTGAGCCAGTGTCAGGGGCATCGAGGGTCTCCTGCGGTCATGTGGTTGGATCCGCGCGCGTCATGGGCCGGCTCCACGGTGGATCGACATGGGCCGGGCGGCAATGGGATTGTCGGCGCGCCGCGCGGAGCACGGCGAACCGGGGCGGGTTGGGGCGCCGCAGTGGGTCATTCCAGGGAGCGGGATGGTATTGGGGGTATTGCGGGAGGGCGGGTCTCGATCCGGTCGTGCTTCTGGAGTTGCCAGTGGACGCACTCCGCCATGAAGAAGAGGCAGGTGTGCAGGCGGTCCCAGCGGTAGTGGGTCAGGGCGCCACGGATGTCGGGGCGCGCCCCGGCGATGATCGAGGCGTTGCCGGAGAGGGCCACGATCCATGCGGCGAAGAGCGGGTCGCGCATGGCGTCGGCCTCGGCCAGGCGGCGCGGGGATTGCTTGTTCCACGCCGAGTACTGGCGCGTGGCGAGTTGCACGGCCTCGCCGATCTCGGCCTGGGGTTTCCAGAGGGCGTTCAGGGCTCGCCAGTTGATGTCGAAAGGCAGGTCGTTGCCGTTGTCGTACTCCCGGAACCGCGAAATGAAGCGGGAGGCGCTGGCGGCGTTGGCGTCGAGGCCGAGCTGGAATTGAGCGCGGACCGCGGCGTCTTCCTCCATCTCGACGAGGGCACGGAGGCCGGCCTGGGAGCTGGCCGAGGTCCAGATGGGCGGGCTCTCTGGATAGCGGGGCGGTTCCCCGGGCGGGACGTATCGCACGCCCTGCGCGCAGATCTCGAGGCGGGAGCGGTTGCTCCCGGGCGGCTTCTCCGCGAGCATCGCGCGATACAGGTGGAGCCAGCGGGCCTTGCCGGTCACGTGGTGGAGGGCGCGCAGCACGAAGAGGAGTCGCGCCGCGGCGTCGAACTGGGGTTCGGCGCCCGAGAGCGTGCCCCTCGTGCCCGCGAAGCCGCCGGACCAGTGGCCAAAGTGGCCGAATTCCCGCTGATCGCAGGGCATTTTCCAATCGTTGGCCTCGAGCCCGAGCGCGACGCGCTCCATGGTTGCCGCGACGCGAAGGCGCTCCGGTTCGTCCGGCAGCCCGCTCGTTGCGTATTGCCACAGCCCATAGAACCACGGGTAGGTCTGGTCGCTGGAGCTGGCGGCATAGTGGCCCGCGCCATCGCCCGCGAAGCCGCGCGCGATGAAGCCGGGCGTCGAGCCGACCTCCGCCAATTTCAGGAGGCCCCGGCAGACCGCCTGGGCCCGCTGGGCCGCGGCGGCCGTCTTCTGCGCGCGCCATCTCCCGCACAGCGCATCGAGATACAGCCCGCCGAAGAAGGCGCCGTTCTCGATCGGTGTCCACCAACCGAGCGCGTTCGGTCGTGCGGCCGCGCATTCCTCCGGGGTCGGAAGGAGAACCGTTCCCGCGGAATCGGTGTAGTCGTAAAAGGTGCCGTGCGGGGACATGAAGCGCCGCCAGATCTCCTCGTGCGCCCGTTCCACGGAATGTGCCTCGTCGGGCGATGTGGGAACGGCATTGTCGCGGGCGCTCGATGCCATCGGGCCACCGGTGGCAAGGACCAGCACGAGGGCCGCGAACGGGGATGCGAGTTGATGCATGCGGAGCCCGAGGATGCGGCGGCGCGCGAAGGAGGCAAGGCGGGAGGTTCCGCCGGTGGCGGTTGGCGAAGGGTGGCCTGCCGGAATTCCGAAAGCCGGGAGGCGGGCTACCGCACCGTGACCGGGGCGAGTATATGCCAGCCCTCGACCATCGGCGTGTCGATGCCGAGGCGGATGGAGGGCCGGGTGTCGCCCGGGCGGAGGATGCCGATGGCGAGCCGGTGGTCGCCACGCGGGACCCCGCGGAAAGCGATCGAGTCGCGGGCCGGCGCGGGTTTGGCGGGAAACCAATCGGCGGGCCTCGACGCCGACGCCATGCAGGTGTCGAGCGTGCGCCCATCGGCGGACACCACGGCATAGGCGACGGAGCAGGGGATGAGGATGGGCGCGACCCCGAGATTCTCCCAGGTGATGTCGACGGGCGTCGGCGCGCCGGGGCGGATCGAGCCCGGGCACCCGATGCGCCGGATCACGAAATGATAGCCCATGCGATTCGCCAGCCGCTCCACGAGGGGGCGCTCCTCCTCGATCATCTGGGTGCGGGCGCTGCCGCCCTGGTCGAGGGGTCCGACGTACGAGGGCGCGCCCTTCTCGACGCAGTCGGCGAGGCGATACCCGCGGCCGGTGCTGTCGCGCTTGCCCTCCCACCATCCCTTCTCCTTCATCCACGCATACGCGCCGTAGAACTCGAAAACGGCGAGCGTGCGGCCCAGGCAGCGCGCGGTCTCGGAGCCGTCGCTGTTGCCGCAGATCCCGTCGCGCCGGATGCCCATGCCCTGAGCGACAAAGGCGTCGTAGACGGGATCGAACCTCTTGCTGCCCCAGGGGATGACGACCGGGGTTTTTCTGAAGGCGTCGCGGTGCATGGCGAGATGCTCC
>JADLBR010000139.1 GCA_020847615.1 Verrucomicrobiia bacterium | reverse complement strand
AGGTGACCCTGACGTTGCAGGAGTAAGCTCGACGCGTGCCTCGCGCGGCGGGGCTGACCCGATTCCAGAACGCGCCGCATCTTCATGTGGAAACTCCCGGTGGGTCCGGACTGCCTGAAGGCAGCACTACGAACATTCCCGTGGTCTTGGGCTCGTAGTGCCGCCTTGAGGCGGTGTCCGCGTGACCAGCTGATACCATTTGTGTTCCAGATTTCTGCGCGCCGAGGTCTTCGGTTGGCCCCGGCGCCGGCGCGGGGCGGGCACCACCGGCTTGGGGAAATGTAGCCGAGGCCGTCAGGCCTTGGCGGCCAAACGCTCACGCGTTCGGCTACGGGATGCGCTGCGGCTATTTTCAAGTCAGGGAACCGGTGGCTTGGGTCCAACGGGCTTAGGATCTGGAGTCCGGGTTTCGGCCGGAAGGAATGCCTTGGCGAAGACCGCCACGGCCCCTGCAACATCCTTGGCGGTGGCATTCAGGGTGTCGGATTTTCGGAAGGACCGCCCGAATTCCAGCTGGACGCCATCGACGCCCGTGCCCACGGCATGGGTCGCGAGGATGTGGCCGCCGACCCATTGCGTCTCGCGCGCCTCCGGGTCATCGCAGGGTGGGAGGACCTTGTGACCGCGGGCCGCGAGTTGTCCGGCGATGCTATCAGGGCCGGCTATGGCCCTCTTGCCAAACTTCGCGAGCAGCCCCTGAACGGACTTGCCGTTTATCGTGCCACGGAATATGGCGTTCTGGTCCGTGCCCTGGCCATGGATGTCGATGAGGATGCCGCTGCCCCAGCGATCGCGGACATCGCGGCAGGCCGCGTCCAGGGCGTCGTGGTAGGCGTCGTAATGGGCCTTGGCGGCAGCGGACTCGTATGCGCCGGCGACGGGCCGATTGGCGTCGATGAACTTCCGATGGAATCGCGCGATGACGAGATGGGGGCGTGCGCCCATGATCTTCTCTATCTCTTCGGCGATTCTGGAGGCGAGGACATCGGTGTCGCCGTCGCGGAGTTTCACGAATTTGCCGGCCCCGCCGACCATGCGCTCGGGAACGCCCGGGACAGGTTGCGTCCCGCCGTGGGGTGAAGAAATGATGATGGGCAGGTCGCCCTTCTGGACCGTGACAAGCGCCGATGCCGCTTCAGCGTGAAGTGATCCTGGCCGCTGCACGAAAGCCCCGATGAGGGTGAGGGCAGCGAGAACCGCGATCGGATGTTGGGCGCCCTTCACCAGGCCCGCCCGCGTTTGAAAGCGTGGCAGGGGAGGAACGCTTCGGCGGATGGCACGCCGGCCTGCATGCCGCGGGCTTCGCCCTGGCGGCGCATCAGGTCGGAGAGGGGCGAAAAATCGGTGTCGCCGGCGCGCGCGAGCTGGCTCTTGTGGGCGGCGAGCATCGCTGCCTTGATGGCGAGGAAGGGCGAAACGTCCACGAAGATCCCCGGATCGAAACCCACCATCGCGATCGTATCCATGAACCAGAGCGCCGGCGCGGCAGGCAGTGGCGAAGATCGGGTCCGGAAGCCCCGGGACGCGCAGTACCAGGAGGCGGCGTCGGCCAGGACCGAGGCCGCGCGGTGGTCGGGATGATAGTCCCGGGGGGAGTGGGCCAAGACGAGCGTGGGTCGGAACTGGCGGAAGACTTCTACGAGGAAGCGCCGTTGCGGGATCGAATCGGCGAGGCGCCCGTCGGGCGAGGTGCCGCAGAAGAGTCTTGCGCCGAGGATCCTCGCCGACGCGGCCATCTCGCGGCGGCGGACCGCGGCGAGGTTCCGTATGGGTCTGGCGGGCTGGCCCTTGTCGCCCTTGCACATGACGCAGATGCCGATGGGGGCGCCCTCCCGTCGCGCGCGGGCGAGGGTTCCGGCGCAGAGCAGTTCGGCATCGTCGGGGTGCGCGACGACGGCGAGGACGCGATCAGAGGAGAAGTCCAGTTTCATTAGCGCAGCATGATCTCGGGGGGCCTGGCGACGTAGTCGGCGATGGAGAGCGAGGCGTCGGCGTGCAGCCGGATGAGCGATGCGGGGCAATCGGCCGTGACGGGACCATGCAGGGCGCGGCGCACCACGGCCGATTGCCACGGGCGATTGCAGTACAGCCGCACTCGGCGAGCGCCGAGGCATTCCCGCATGCCGACCGTGACCGCGAGTCGCGGGATGACGGATATCTCGCCCCCGACGGTCACGGAATTGATGGTGCGGGTCTCCCTCGACAGCGCGAGGACGCGGGTGGGGAGTTCGGCAAACTCTTCGACCGAGACGTGCTGCCCGGGCTCCGGGGGCTCGTTGAATGCGATGTGCCCATTGATCCCGATTCCGCCGAAGCAGGCGTCGACGCCACCGCGCGCCGCGATAAGCCCCGCGATCGCCCCGGGATCGTCCGGGCCCGGGAAAATGCGATTCTCGGGCCTCGGCGCCAGGGACGGGTCGAGCAATCCGTAGAACTTCCGCTCCATGAACCCCCGAAACGAGAGGGGGTGCCCCGCGGGGATGGGCTCGCCGCCATCGTCCAGATACTCGTCCATGTTGATCAGGACCGCGTCCCGGCAGTCGATCCGCTCGCCGTTGATCATCTCGGCCAGGATCGGATAGTGGTCCACCGGGCCGACCGGCACGATCAGCGTGGCGCCGCGACCTTCGGCGGCGGCCCGCATAAACTCCTCGCGGAACGCCCCGGCCATGTCCCGGGCGACCGCCATCTGATCCCCGAGCACGCGCACTTTCACCGGCGTCCCAACGCCCAGTCGCGCGGCGGGGACGGAGAGGTAGTCGGGCAGCCGAGGATCCTCGTGGGGCGAACCGGTTCTCACGGATGTGTCCTGTCGCCGCGGGTCCGGATGGTGACCGCGCCGGCGCGGCAGGCATCTCATTCCGAGAACGCGATGAAGTCAATTCCTTTTGGCCCGTAGCGGGTGGCCGCCGCGGAAGATTTGTGCTTGATATATTTCGAATTCAAAAATAGTGTGTGGGGCCATGAGCGAGCGAGGCGGCGACGTGCGGTTCGGGCTGATGGGGTGCGGGGCGTGGGGGAGCCATCACGCGAGGGCGATCGCGAAGGCGGGGCGCCTGGTGGCGGTGGCGGAGCGTTCCGAGGAGGGCCGCTCGGCGGCGAGGGCGGAGCATCCCGGGACGGTCTTCTACGCGGACTATCGGGAGATGCTGGCAAAGGAGCGGCTGGACGTGGTGGACATCGTGTTGCCCCCGCACCTCCACTATGACGGGGCGAAGGCGGCGCTGGAGGCGGGGTGCCACCTGCTCCTGGAGAAGCCGATGTGCCTCGAGCTGGGGCAGTGCGATGAGCTGATCGCGCTGGCGCGGGGCAGGGGCCTGAAGCTGGCGATCGGGCACGAGTTCAGGCTGTCCTCCCTGTGGGGGCGCGTGAAAGAGATGGTCGATGCGGGCGCGATCGGCGAGCCCCGGTACTGCCTGATCGAGCTGTGGCGCAACCCGTACCGGTTGGGCGCGGAGGGTTGGCGTTACGATATCAAGCGGGTGGGGAACTGGATACTCGAGGAGCCGATACACTTCTTCGATCTGGCGCGATGGTATTTCGGGGGCGTCGGGGACCCTGTCTCGGTGTTCGCCCTGGGGAGTCACGTGAGGGACGACCACCCGGAGCTTCAGGACAATTTCACCGCGATGATCACATTCCCGAATGGGGGATACGCGGTCGTGGGACAGACGCTTGCCGGGTACGAGCACCACCAGGTGGTCAAGCTCACGGGGACCCAGGGGGCCCTGTGGGCCAGCTGGTCGGGAGCCATGGACCGGACCCTGCACCCGACGCACTCGCTGAAGCACTTTGACGGGAAGGCCGTTCGGGAAATCGAGATCGCGAGGCACAGCGGAGAGGTGTACGAGCTGGAGGAGCAGCTCGCGAACATGGCGGAGGTCGCCCGCGGCGGGCGGCTGCGGTGCGCGACGGGCGAGGACGGGCGGTGGTCCGTGGCGCTGTGCGTGAAGGCGCAGGAGTCGGTGGACACCGGCGCGCCCGTCCGGTTCTGATGGGGTGCGGCGGGGTCGAGGAGGACTCATGAGCTCGGGCGGCACGAATCCCAGGGGGCCCCGGTGGTACGCGGGTGTCACGGGGTATCAGTGGCTGGTGCTCGCGGTGGCATCGGCCGGTTGGATATTCGACTGTTTCGAGAACCAGCTTTTCAACATCACCCGCGGGCACCTGCTCCCGGAGATGATGGGTGTGGCCGCGGACCACCCGTCCGTGAAGTACTACGGGGACATGTTCCTGGGGATACTGCTGCTGGGCGGGTTCACGGGAGGCGTGCTGTTCGGCTCGGTGGCGGATCGGATCGGTCGGCGGCCGGCCATGGTGCTCACGATTCTCGTGTACTCTATCTTCTCGGGCCTGACGTTCTTCGCGCAGGAGCTGTGGCAGGTGGGGGTGTTGCGTTTCCTGGTGGCGATGGGGACCGGCGGGGAGTGGGCTGTCGCGGCCGCGCTGGTCGCCGAGGTTTTTCCGCCGAACGCGCGGACGCACGCCTCGGGGATATTTCATGCCACCAGCACCCTGGGCACGTGGTTGGCGACGCTGGCGGGCCTGGCCGTCGGGGAGAATTGGCGGTACGCGTTCCTGATCGGGGTCGTCCCGGCGCTGCTGGTGCTCTGGGTGCGGGCGAGCGTGCGCGAGTCGGATGCGTGGTCGTCCCGCGTCGTGGCGGAAGAGGGGAAGACGAGGGGGAGTTTCCGGGAACTGCTGTTGCACAGGGTCTGGGGCCCGCGCGCGATGCTGGGGATGCTGCTGGCGGCCGTGGGTCTGGCGACCTACTGGGGCGTGACGGTGGGGTCGCAGGACATGGTCCGGGATTTCTTGCTGGCGCGCGGGGTGTCGCCGGAGGAGGCGGCCGCGCGCGGGAAATTTGCCTACGGCATCGTGGTGAGCCTGGGCGGGGGCCTGGGGCTGTTTTGCTTCGGGCCGTTCGCGCGATGGCTGGGGCGGCGCCGCGCGTTCGCGTGGGCGCTGGTCCTCGCCGCGGCGGTCGTCCCGGTCACCTGCTATCTGCCGCAGAGCTACGGCCAACTTCTGGCGCTGCTGCCGCTATACGGGTTTCTGACGCTGGGCTTCCACGCGGGCTTCGCCATCTATTTTCCGGAGCTGTTCCCGACCCATCTGCGGGGCACGGGCGCCGGATTCTGTTTCAATGGGGGCCGGTTGCTGGCGGCGCCGACCCTGTGGTTCTCGGGGTGGCTCAAGTCGCAGCCGGGCGTCGACCTGCGGCTGGCGATCACGCTGCTGGCGTCCATTTTCTTGCTGGGATTGCTGTTCCTGATCTTCCTGCCGGAGACGAAGGACCGGCCCTTGCCGGAATGAGCGCGACGGGCCGAGCGGGGAGGCGCCGGGCGACCGTCGCCGTCGAGGCCGAACTGCTCAAGCGGGTGCGCGCCCGTGGGCACATCTCGCGCGTGGAGTTGGCCCGCGAACTGGACATCGTGCCGTCGACCGCCGGGATCTACGTGGATCGCCTCATCCGGGAGGGATTCCTGATCGATGCGGAGGCGGGGGCGCGCGGCATGGGGCGGCCGCCCAAGATGCTGGCGCTCAATCCGGAGGGAGGGAGCTTTGTCGGCGTCGATTTTGAGGCGCGCAACATCATGGCGATGCGGGTGGATTTCTCGCAGCGGCCCATCCGCGAGGTGCGGCGTGCGATCGCGCCATCGCACGGGGCGGCGCGTATCATGCGCGAGATCGAGGCGGTGATCGCCGACGTGATGGGGCGCGATCGGAAGGACGTCCTGGGCATCGGCATCGGCCTTCCCGGCGTGATCGATCCCGTCCGCGGGCTCGCGGTATCCTACGACAGGGTGCCGGGCTGGCGCGATCTGCCGCTGGGTCCGAGGCTGACGCGGCGCTTCGGCGTGCCGGTCTTCCTGGAGAACAACATCCGGTCCATGGCGCTCGCGGAGATGTGGTTCGGGCAGGGGCGCGGCGTGGGCGATTTCGTCTGCCTGGGCACGCGCTCGGGCATGGCGGCCGGGATCGTCGTGGGAGGACGGCTGTTGCGCGGTCATGGCCATGGCGCGGGTGAGGTGGGGCACTGGTGTTGCGCGGCGCCCGGCGAGCGCCTCGAGGACGTGGCCTCGCTGAGCGCGATCCTGCGAGAGATGCGTTCGGCGAAGCGGGGTGGCGCGAGGTCGGGCGATGCGACCATCGGGGAGTTCATACGCGCGGTCGGGCGGGGCGATCGGTTCGCTTGCCGGCTGCTGGAACGCGTGGCCGGGTGGCATGGCTGGGCCGTGCAGCACCTGATCGAGCTATTCGATCCGGAGAGGGTCATTCTCGCGGGGCCGCTGACGGGCCTCGGGGATCGATTCATGGGGCTGGTGCGGGGGGAGGTCGCGCGCCTGTCGCTCCCCGGCGGGATACCGGAGATCGTGCAGTCGTCCCTGGGAGAATATAACGCGGCGCTGGGCGCGGCGGCGCTGGCGCTGCACCAGTGGACGCCGGAGGTCACATGTCGCCGATGACGGTGGTGGGCGTGGTGGCCGCGCTGAGCCTATCGGGCTTCGTGCAGGGCCTGACCGGGTTTGGCTTCGGCCTGGTCTCCGTCGCGCTGCTCCCGCTGGTGCTTGGCCTGAAGGATGCGCTGGTCGTGGTGGCCTTCCTCAACATCGTCGTGTGCGCCGCGACTTTTGCGGCGACATGGAGGGAATTCAGGTGGCGGGATGCGCGCGGGCTGGTGATCGGGTCTTGCCTCGGGGTGCCCCTCGGGTTCTGGGGGCTGGTTCGGCTGGATGCTGCGCTGCTGCTCCGGGTCCTCGGGATCCTGCTGTGCGCCTTTTCGGCCATCGAGCTGCTTTTCGGGGAGCGATCGCCGGTCAAGATCCCGGCGGGACTTGGATTCCCGGTCGGTCT
>JADLBR010000138.1 GCA_020847615.1 Verrucomicrobiia bacterium | reverse complement strand
GATCGCCTTCGTCCGCACCGTGCCCTCCCCTGGGACCCCAGCGAACCAGATATGCGTCGTGGAAAAGAAATGATGGATCTGTCGCATTTCGCCTCACTTGTAGCCGAACGCGCCAAGCGTTTGGCCCGCCCCGCCAGCCGCATCGGCCCAAGGTTGCCCGGCTCCCCCGCGTCCCTGCGGGAGGTTCCTGTCCTTTCCTCCCTCGCGCTGCTCGCCCTCACCGCCACCCCCGCACCCGCAACCCCGATCCGCCCCCTCGCCCAGGCATATGCGGTTGTCTATGAGTCTCCCGACCCGGCGCGAGTCTATTGCTACACGCCCGGCATCGCCCGGCTCGAGGGCGGACGCCTCGTGGCCACGATGGACCGCGGCGGGCCGGGACTCGGGAAAGGCGAGCCCACCGGAAAAGTCTTCTCCTCCGACGATGGCGGCAAGACGTGGGCCCATCGCGCGGACTTCCCCTTCGTGCACGCGCGCCCGTTCGTCGCGGGGGCCTCGCTCTACGTCCTCGGCCAGGCCCGCGATCTCATGGTCATCCGCTCCGATGACGGCGGCCTCACCTGGTCGCCGCCCGCCAAGCTCACCGAAGGCCAGAGCTGGCACCAGTCGGCCTGCAACGTGCACTATGCCAAAGGCTGCGTTTACCTCGTCATGGAGCGCCGCGTGACGGGTGACATCAAGACCTGGGGCGTCGGCGAGATGGCCCCCGTCCTGATGCGCGGCAAGATCGGCATGGACCTCACGCGACGCGAGAACTGGACCTTCGCCTCCGAACTCTCGTTCCGGAACACAATCCCGAATATCGAGAGGGATCCCGCGATCGATTTCTTCGGGGTTCCCTTCTTCCCCGCCCCCTACCCAAAAGGCTCGCTTCCCGCGCCCCGCCGCAATAGCGCACCCATCGGCTGGCTGGAGACGAACGTGGTGCAGTTCAAGGACCCCGGACACATCTGGTTCGACCCGGAGGGAAAGACCTTCCACCTCTGGGCCCGCGCCCACACCGGTGGCACGGGCTACGCCGCCATCGCCAAGGTCGTCGAGCGCGCGGATGGCTCCATGACCACCACGCTCGAGACGGTCCCGTCCGGCAAGCGGGCGCTGTTCGTGCCCTGCCCGGGCGGCCAGATGCGCTTCCACGTCCTCTACGACGAGCCGACAAAAATGTTCTGGCTGCTCAGCTCCCAGGCCACCGACTCGATGACGCGCGCGGATCTGCTCCCAGAGGACCGCTTCAACCTGCCCAACAACGAGCGCCACCGCCTGCAACTGCACTTCTCCAAGAACATGATCGACTGGTGTTTCGCCGGGATCGTCGCCGCCGGAGATTCACCAAAAGAGGCGCGCCATTACGCCAGCATGATCGCCGATGGCGATGACTTGTGCGTCCTCTCCCGCAGCGGGGACGCCCGCGCCAAATCCGCGCACGACGGCAACCTGATCACCTTCCACCGCGTGCAGGGCTTTCGTTCACTCGTCTATTGAAAGGCAGAATACACCCATGAATCCACACTCCCTCCCCGCCCCCATCCGCGGCATCGTCCCGCCCATGGTCACGCCCCTTCGCGCGCGCGACGAGATCGACGTGCCGGGGCTCGAGCGCCTCATTGAGCACATCCTCGCCGGCGGCGTCGCCGGCCTGTTCATCCTGGGCACCACCGGCGAAGGGCCGAGCCTCAGCTACCGCCTCCGCAAGGAACTCATCGAGCGCACCTGCCACCAGGTGCGCCGCCGCGTTCCCGTGCTCGTCGGCATCACCGACACCGCGTTCGTCGAATCCCTCAACGCCGCGCGCTGGGCCGCGGACGCGGGCGCGGACGCCGTTGTCCTCGCCCCCCCCTACTACCTGCCAGAGGGCCAGCCCGAACTGCAGGAGTACCTCGACCACCTCGTCCCCGAACTGCCCCTCCCCCTCTTTCTCTACAACATGCCCGCGCTGACCAAGGTCTCGTTTGAACTGGAGACCGTCCGCCGCGCCATGGACAACCCGCGCATCATCGGCCTCAAGGACAGCTCGGGCAACATGATCTACTTCCACCGCGCCGTGGGCCTCCTGCCGCACCGCCCCGACTGGACCCTGCTGATCGGCCCCGAGGAAATGCTCGCCGACGCGGTCTTCGCCGGCGGCCACGGCGGCGTCAACGGCGGCGCGAACGTATTCCCGCGCCTCTACGTGGACCTGTTCCGCGCCGCCCAATCCGGAGACTTCCTCCGCGCCCGCGAGCTCCACTCCCGCGTCATGTGGATCAGCGACAACCTCTATCACGTCGGCCGCCACCCCTCCGCCATCATCAAGGGCATCAAATGCGCCCTATCCCTCCTCGGAATCTGCGACGACTTCATGGCCGAACCCTTCCACCGATTCCGCGAGCCAGAGCGGGACCGGGTCCGCGAATTCCTGAACGGGCTCTAGGGAGATATCGCATGAAGAGACTCCCGATCCTCATCCCTATCGTCGCGCTCTCGGCGCACCCCGCGGCACCCCACGCCGCCCTTCCTCCGGATAAAGTCGCCGGCATCGTCATCGACCACATCCCCGCCTCGACCGGCGTCTACATCGGCTCGCCGAGCATCGCGATCCTGCCCGATGGCCGCTATGTCGCCTCCCACGACCACTTCGGCCCCAAAAGCACCGAGCACCAGGGCGCCCTCACCGCCGTTTTTCGCTCCGAGGACCGCGGCCAATCGTGGAAGAGGATCTCCGCGATAAGGGGCGCCTTCTGGTCCAGCCTCTTTGTTCACCGAGGCTCCCTCTACCTCCTCGGCCCCGACCGCCACCACGGCAACATCCTCATCCGCCGCTCCAACGACGGCGGCGAGACGTGGACAACGCCCACGGATGGCTCCAATGGCATCCTCAGGGATAACGGCGAATACCACTGCGCGCCCATGCCCGTCGTCGAGCACAATGGCCGCATCTGGCGGGCCTTCGAATGGCGACACCCCCCCGTCGCGTGGGGCATCAATTATCGCGCCACGATGCTCTCCGCCCCAATCGAAGCCGATCTCCTGAAGGCCGCCTCCTGGACACTCGCGGAACCCCTCCCCAGCGACCGCGCATGGAATGGCGGCGACATGGGCGCATGGCTCGAGGGCAACGCCGTCATCGCCCCCGACCGCAACCTCGTGGACATCCTCCGAGTCCAGACGATGTCCCCCGATGAGAAGGCCGCGATCGTCCGCGTCAGCCCCGACGGTTCCACGATGTCCTTCGATCCCGCCACCGGCTTCATCCCATTCCCGGGCGGCGCCAAGAAATTCACCATCCGATTTGACGCGCAGAGCAAACTCTATTGGTCGTTGGCGAGCATCGCCCACGAGCGCCACCGTGCCAAGAACCCCGGCGGGATCCGCAACACCCTCGCCCTCACCTGCTCGCCAGACCTCACGAACTGGACCGTCCGCTGCATCCTGCTCTATCACCCCGACGTCAAGAAACACGGCTTCCAGTACGTGGATTGGCTCTTCGATGGCGACGACATCATCGCCGCCTGCCGCACCGCCTACGACGATGGCCAGGGCGGCGCCCACAATGCCCACGACGCCAACTTCCTCACTTTCCACCGCGTCCAAGGCTTTCGCACCAAGACCATGGCCGACTCCGTCGCGATCACCGACATGCCTCCCCCCAAGGTGGAGACCCCCGGCATGGCCTTCACCGGCAAGGGCTGGGAACCCGCCACGCTCGCCGAAAAGGCGGTCGCCTTCGGGAACCGCAAATACGTCTGGCTGGGCGTCCCCGAGAAATTCCGAGGCTGGGGCATCACCCAGACCCGCGGCGGCGAACCCGCCGAGATCCGCGCCACCGCCCGGCGCGACACCGTCCTCTTCGCCGCCACCGCCACGAGGAACGACGACATCGACCTTTCCGGCTGGCGCCCCGTCGCCCCCGATGCCTTCCACTACAACGACGGGGGCGGCACCCGGATGACCATTTACTGTCGCCCGATCAAGGCGGGCGGTGAGTTCGTGCTTCCCCAAGGGGGCTGGACCGGAATGGCCGCGCTCGTTCCCCCAGACGGTACCGACGTCGCGCAGATCGCCGCCCCTTCCAGCGAATTGGAGAGACTCAAGTACAACCACCCCGGGCTCGTCGTGGATGTCGGCGTCGGCCTCTGGGCCTGGCCACTCCCGATGGATTTCGACGGCGATGGCGACCTCGACCTCGTCGTCAACTGCCCCGACAAGCCCTACAATGGAACCTACTTCTTCGAGAACCCCTCCGGCGACACGGCGAAGACAAAGATGCCCGTCTTCAGGCCCGCCAAACGCATCAGCAAGGGCCTCCAGAACGTCCAGGTCAGCTACGTCGATAGCAAGCCACGCGTCCTGTCGCCGGGCACCGAGTACCCGGATTTCCTCAAGACCGGCCTGGATCGCGGGGTCAAACTGCCCCTGCCGCCCAACATCCACCCCAACAAAGTCCGCGCGAACATGTGGCGCTACGCCGACTACGACGGCGACGGCTCGCAGGATCTCATCATCGGCGTCGGCGACTGGACCGAGTACGGCTGGGATAACGCCTACGACGCCACAGGCACCTGGACCAACGGTCCGCTGCGCGGCTTCGTATAT
>JADLBR010000137.1 GCA_020847615.1 Verrucomicrobiia bacterium | reverse complement strand
GCGTCGCTTCGGCGATGATCCTGGCCTTGATCTGGTGGCGAATTCCCGGTGATTCGCTGGGGTCCAAGTGGAGGGTACTGCGGTACGCGGACCTCTGGTACCAGCCACTCGTGAGCCATGAGTTTGGTTTTCGCGCGCCGATCGAGGGGTTTTTCTATCGGGGCGACACGAGTCAGGTCGGTGACTGCTTCATCCTGATGTATGGCGCCTGGGAAAAGCCGCTGCTCCACGCAATGCGAGATCTGCTGGTCAAGTCCGGCCTTTCGCCGGGGGCCGTGGCGCTGGATGTGGGGGCGAATGTTGGCACGCATGCCGCATTTCTCTCGCGATACTGCGGCCGCGTGCACGCGATCGAGCCGTATGAACCCGCCCTGGTCAGGCTCCGCAGTTTCATCGCGGACAATGGACTCACCAATATCACCGTGCACCCGGTGGGGCTGGGCAATCAGGCGACGAACCTGGTTTTCTTCGAGCCGCCCGCGAACGAGAACGGCATCGGCGGCTTCGTCGATTCCAGCGGCGACCGGCACACGAGGGCGAGCCAGCACACCCTGCCGATCGTCCGGGGGGACCAGCTGGTGGCGGATGCGGGGCTGGACCGCGTGGATCTCATCAAGATCGACGTGGAGGGGTTTGAGAAATTCGTACTCGAGGGTTTGCGCGACGCGACCGCGAGGTTCCGTCCCTTCGTGGTGTTCGAACTGAATGCGGGAGACTCGGGCCCTTCCCTTTTCGGGGACGCCGGGCAGATACGCTCCGTCTTTCCCGAGGGTTACGATTTCTTCGTGTTTGACGCGGCCAGAACCCGGGCGCGCACTGGCGAGTACGGGCTGGTTCCGCTCGGCGCGTGGGTGGCCCCGCAGACCAATTGGCAGATGCTGGGTAACGTGGTGGCCATCCCGGCGGAACGAAGGGCGAGCGTGGCCTCGATGGTCGCTAAGGCGGGAGCTGCGGCACCCGTCGACTCAGGGCGGCACTAGGGCGCCTTGCCATCGTCACGGTCCGGGGACCGCCCCGGGGAGAAGCGCGAAAGGATGAACGAGAGGATCAAGGATGCCCCACGGCCCTGACGTCCGACGGCCGGGACCGGAGCGAGGGGACAGCGGGCGAGCCACGGCACCCGTCTTTGCGGGCATATTCCTGGTGGCCATGGGCACGGTGGCGTTCCAGGTGCTGCTGACCCGCATTTTCAGCGTCACGATGTGGTATCACTTCGCCTTCATGGCGATCTCGCTGGCCATGTTCGGCCTGACGACCGGGGCCGTGTACGTCTACCTGCGACCGGGGCCGTTCACCGGGCCGCGAATCCCCGGGAGCCTGACGCGGTGCGCGGCGCTGTTCTCGGCATCGATCGTGGCAAGCATCTGGGTGCACGCGAGCGTGCCGTTCTTCTCCGAGGCCTCGGCGCGGGGCTTCTGTTCGGTGCTCCTGCACTTCTGCGTCATCGCGGTCCCGTTCTTTTTCAGCGGGATCGTGATCTGCGCGATCCTGACGCGATTCCCGCGGCAGGTGGGCGGGCTCTACGCGGCGGACCTGAGCGGTGCCGCGGCGGGTTGCGTGGCGGTGATCCTGTTGCTGCGATGGCTGGACGGGCCGCTGGCGGTGCTCGCCATCGCGGCGGCCGTCGCGCTGGCAGCGTTCCTTTTCGCGCAAGGGGGGGGGGAACTCACTTGGGTGGAAACTCGCGGCGACCGGCATGGGTGTGGCCTTCGCCGGGCTGGCCGTTGGGCTCCAGGCGTCGGGGCAGCGCGGGGGGCTATTGCGCCTGGCCTGGGTCAAGGGGAACCGTGAGGCGCCCCCCCTCTACGAGCGGTGGAATTCCTTCTCGAGGATCCAGGTCACCGGGGACACGAATCGTCCGGTGACGGCGGCGGGCTGGGGCATGAGCCCGAGGCTGCCGGGGGAGCTTGCGCTCCGGCAATTGCACCTGAACATCGACTCCTCGTCGGGGACGGTCCTGACGGCCTACGATGGAGACACCAACGCCATCCGGCACCTCGCCTATGATGTGACCAACGTCGCGCACCACCTGCGCAGGGGGGCGTCCGTGCTCGTGGTCGGTGTGGGGGGCGGCAGGGACATACTCTCCGCATTCCTGTTTGGGCAGGCGGCGGTCACGGGCATCGAGCTCAACGAGGAGATCGTGAGGGCGGTCGATGGGCGGTTCGGCGACTTCACGGGCCATCTCGGAAACGACCCGCGGGTGCGGCTGGTCGTGGGCGAGGCGCGCAGCGCCATCGGCCGGATGGACGAGCGCTTCGACATCATCCAGATCTCGCTGGTGGACACGTGGGCGGCGACCTCCGCCGGGGCGTTCGTGCTGGCGGAGCACGCCCTGTACACGGTGGAGGCGTGGAAACTGCTCCTCTCGCGGCTGAAGCCAGACGGGCTGCTCTCGGTGTCCCGTTGGCACGCGGACGAGCGGCCCAGCGAGATGTATCGCCTGGTGGGGCTCGCCGCGGCGGCCCTGGCGCAGATCGGCGTGGCGGACACCCGCGGTCACCTGGCGGTCGTCCGCAACCGCGTCTCGGGGGATGGGTCTGGGCCCGACGGCGTGGGCACGATCCTGGTGTGCCGATCCCCGTTCACGGAGCGGGATCTGGCGCGGCTGGCGTCGGTCTGCAGCGATTACGCTTTCGAGTGCGTTCTTTCGCCGCGCGCGGCGGCCGACGGGGTCTTCGAGGACATGGCGGCCGGCCGAGATATCGCCGCCTGGTCGGACAGGCTTCGGCGCGATCTCTCGCCCCCGACCGATGACCGTCCCTTCTTCTTCCACGTGCTCCGGATCGGGGACCTGTTTCGCGGGGTGGGCGAGCCGGGCCGGGGATGGGACGCCAACCAGACCGCCGTTTTCGTGCTCGCCTCGGTGCTGTTGACCGTTGTCGCGCTCACGGTGCTCTGCGTCGTGTTGCCGCTGATGGTCTCCGCGGATCGCGGGGCCGTCTCGCGGGCGGGGCGGCTGGTGTGGTACTTCGCGTGCATCGGCCTGGGCTTCATGCTGATCGAGGTGGCCCAAATGCAGCGGCTGATCATCTTCCTGGGCCAGCCGACGTACGGCCTGTCGGTCGTGCTGTTCGGGCTCCTGTTATCGAGCGGGATCGGAAGCCTTGCCACGGATGGGGTCGCGCCCAGCCAACTTCGGCCGGCCGCCCTGAAGCGGCTCGCGACTCTCCTGTTGGCCGTGGGTGCGGTGGGGCTATCGACCCCGATTGTGCTGGAGGGCATGGCGACCGCGCCGGGATGGCAGCGGGTGGCCGTCGCGCTGATGGGCCTGTTCTGCCTGGGCGTGACGATGGGCTGCGCCTTCCCGCTCGGCATGAAGGCCGCCCAGCGGCACCCGGAGGCGCTGGCGCCCTGGCTGTGGGGCGTCAACGGGGCCATGTCGATCTGCGCCTCGGTGCTGGCGGTCGTGATCGCGCTGCACTCTGGGATCTCGGCGGCCTACTGGTGCGGGTTCGGTTGCTCCGTGCTCGCCGCCGCAGCCCTGGCGATGGAACTCCGGAGGCCGAGCTCGCACCGCGCCGCATTGAAGATGTAATCCCTCGGGCGACAAATGGGAACGTTCAGCCCGCCCGCGGGTCCACGGTCTGGCGCCTCTGGCTACGAACTTTCGAGCAGGTGCAGGTTCATCCGGGGCGGAAACTTCGGGCGGGTTGCCGAGTGCCTAAAGGCACCACTACAAACATTCCCGCGGCCTTTGGCTCGTCGTGCGGCCTTCGGGCCGCATGCGATGGACATGCGCGCAACCAATCGCGTGCGTTTCTGGCCGGATCCCGCCGGCGGCCCATGAAGATATCGCCGAAGCCCCGAGGATGCCCGGGTCACTCTGGCGCCAGCCGGATGAGCCGGACGCTGTGGCCCGGCATGTCCAGGGTCATCGCGCAGTGTCCCCCGGCGGTGTGGATCGGCTCGTTGTCGCGGGTCTTCGGCAGGACGGCGAGTTGGGCGTATCTCGCGATGTTCTTGCGGAAGAGGGCGGCGCCCTCCTTGCCGTAGG
>JADLBR010000136.1 GCA_020847615.1 Verrucomicrobiia bacterium | reverse complement strand
CCGCGCGAGCCCACGACATGTCGATCCCTCTGCCATCGGGCGGACTGTCGCTGGCCCACACCCTGGATTGCGGGCAGGTGTTCTGCTGGCGCGAGGAGCAACCCGGCATCTGGCGGGGCTGGATCGGCGATGCCGCGGTACGGTGCCATATCGAGAAGGGACACCGCGGCGATCACCTCTCGATCGAGCGGCTCGACGGCGCTCTCCATGAATCGGACGCGAGCCGGTACTTCGGACTCGACGACGATCTCGCCGCGATGATCGCGACATTCCCCGATGACCGCTGGATGCGCGAGGCCGTGGCGCATTGCCGCGGGCTGAGGTTGGTGCGCCAGCGCCCATGGGAGGCCCTCGCCGGATTCCTCTGTTCGGCGGTCAAGCGGGTGCCGCACATCCAGCAAATGGACGCGGCCCTGCGGGCGCAATTCGGCCAGCGCACGCCCGCCGGCCACCGATTCCCCACGATCGAGGCCATCGCAGCGGCGCCCGAGTCCGGCCTCCGCGCCGCGGGCCTCGGCTTCCGCGCCCCCAATCTCAGGAAGACCGCCCGGCAGTTGCTCGATGGCGAGGTCTCCCTGGACGCCATCCACCAGATGCCCGACGACGGCGCCCTCGCGCACCTCCAGCGCCTCGCGGGCGTCGGCCCGAAGATCGCCAATTGCGTGCTGCTCTTCGGCTATGGGCGATGCCGCGCGTTTCCGGTGGACACGTGGATCGGAAAGGCGCTCCGCCACCTCTACTACCCCCGAAAGCGCCGCCTCAGCCCCGAGTTCTTGCGCACCGAGGCCCGCGACCGCTTCGGCCCCTACGCCGGGTTGGCGCAGCAGTACCTTTTCCATTGGCTGAGAGAATCGGGCCACCAGCACTTGCCCCGATCATCGCCTGCTGCCACGTCGCGCCGTCGCTTGGCTTGACCGCCGGCACCCCCGCGATGCAACATCGCCCACCAGGAGGTCATCGATGCCCGAATCCCCGTTTGCCACCAGCGCCGCCAGCCTGACCATGCTCTGTACCATCGCGGCGGCGACCGCATCGCCCACGCGCGTCTACTTTGGCACCTACACCGGGGGCAAGGACAACACCAGCGAGGGCATCTACACCTCGCTCCTGGATCCCGCCACCGGGGCGCTGTCGGCACCCCAGTTGGCCGCGCGCGAGCAACGCCCCTCCTTCCTCGCCCTGCACCCGGACGGCCAACACATGTACGCCGTCTGCACGATGGAGGGTGACGACAAGAAACCCGTCGGCGGCGTCGCCTCATTCCGAATCGATCGCGGCACCGGCCAGCTCGAACCCATCAACCGGCAACCCTCCGAGGGCGATGGCCCCTGCCACGTCTCGGTCGACAAGACGGGCAAGTGCGCCATGGTCGCCAACTACGGTTCCGGCAGCGTCGCGGCCCTTCCCGTCCTCCCCGATGGCTCGCTCCGGAGCGCCAAGTCCGTGATCCAGCACGAGGGCTCCAGCGTCAACCCGAAGCGCCAGACCGGCCCCCACGCCCACTCGATCTTCCCGGACCCATCCAATAGATTCGCTTGCGCGCCCGATCTCGGCATCGACAAGATCCTCATCTACCGCCTCGATCCAGAGACCGCGCTGCTCGAACCCAACGGCCACGGGACCGTGGCCCCCGGCGCCGGCCCGCGCCACATCGCGTTCCATCCCTCGGGCAAGTTCGCCTACTCCATCAACGAGCTCAAATCGACCATCACGGCATTCACCTGGGACTCGACCAAGGGCTCGCTGTCAGAGATCCGCTCGGTCTCCACCCTCCCACCCGATTTCACCGACCCCAACACGACCGCCGAGGTCAAGGTCCACCCGGGCGGCAAGTTCCTCTACGGATCCAACCGCGGCCACGATTCGATCGCCGCTTTCACCATCGATCCGGAGAGGGGCACCCTGCGCTTCGTCGAGTGGGAGAACATCCGCGGCAAGGCGCCCAGAAATTTCAACATCGACCCCTCCGGAAAATGGCTTCTGGCCGCCGGGCAAGACTCTGACTCGGTCGCCGTATTCCGCATCGACCCCGCCACCGGCGCGCTCGAATTCTCGGGCCACGAGATCAAAGTGCCCCGCCCCGTCTGCGTGGTGTTCCTGCCATCCGGCACGGAATAGCGGCCACCGCCGGCGCCGAAAACGTAGCCGAAGCCGTGAGGCTTTGGCGGCCAAACGCTTACGCGTTCGGCTACAGGATGCGATCCGCAATTTTCGCGTCAGGTCGTCTCGAACGAATCCGCCTCGCGGTACGCCTTCACCAGCGCGTCGACCCCCTCGGGGCCCTTCCCGGCCACGCCGTGCTCCATGCCGACGATGCCCTGGAAGCCCTTCTGGTGGATGTGCTGGAACACCCTCCTGTAATTGATCTCGCCGGTGCCCGGTTCCTTGCGCCCGGGGTTGTCCCCCGCCTGGAAGTAACCGATCTCGTCCCAGCACAGGTCGATGTTCGGGATCAGGTTGCCCTCCGTGATCTGCTGGTGGTAGATGTCGAACAGGATCTTGCACGATGGGGAACCCACCGCCTTGCAGATCTGGTATGCGTGCGGCGACTCCGCCAAGAACATCGTCGGATGATTCGTGTGGCGGTTCAGGGGCTCCAGAACCATGACCAGGCCGTGCGGCTCAAGGATGTCGCAGCACCGTTTCAGCAACTCCACGGCGTTGGCCGTCTGGTAGTCCCAGGCCAGTTTCAGGTCGTACGCGCCGAGCACCACCGTCATCCACTTGACGTTGCAGCGCTTCGCGACGTCCACGCCCTCGCGGATTTCCGCAAGCACCTGATTCCACACGTCATCCTTCTTCACCGCGAAGGTCGGTTCCGTCGCGCTGGCGCTACCCGTGACCACGAAGACCCCCATCTGCATCCCGAGGTCCGCCATGGCCTTCGCGATGCGCCCCTGCTCCTCGACGGGTCGCTTCTTCATCCCGTTGTCCTCCCAGGCACGGAAACCCAGGTCGTGCGCGAACTTCAGCTCATCCACCGGATCCTTGCTGCCTAGCTTCGGCACAAACATCCCAAAATGTGGCCCGTACTTTAGCTTGAAGGGCGCCCCCTTCTCCCCGCCCGCTTGCCCATGCGCCGCCGATGCGCCGGCGCCGAGCGCCGCCGCCATGCCCACCCTAGATATAAAGTCCCTGCGATTCATGCTGGCTCTTCCTCCTGTGCGCGCCCCTCACGGGCGCGCTGGAGGAAAGCTAGCGACCTCCTCCGCGGCGTGCAACCGCCTCGCGGCAACGGTCGAACGGGGCCTTGCCGCCCGCGCCCGTCGACCTTTCCAATGGCCCGCATGCTGCTATCCTGCCCCGTGGGTCGTCCTCGCCTCCGATTCCTCAGCCGAGGGTTTGCCGCGGCGCTGATCCTCTTCGTGATCGCCTACGCCGGGGTCATGGTATCCCGCGAGCTGGGCCATCGCCGGGCAAGAGCGCCGGCGCCCGGTCAGCTCGTGGCCAACGGCGTCGTGGCACTGTACTTCCACGGTCATTACCGGTGCGACACATGCGACCGCATCGAGAGATTCACCCGCGATGCGATCGACGAGAACTTCGCGGGCGAGATGGGGCGGCGCGAACTGGCGTGGCGGAGCGTCAATACGGACATCCTTGCCAACGCCCACTTCACGGAAGAATTCCACCTGGTCACCCGCACCGTGATCATCGCCAAGACCCAGGACGGCTTCATCCGCGAGTGGAAGAAGCTCGATCGCGTGTGGGATCTCGTCGGCGACGAGGCCGCATTCAAGGCATACGTCGCGGGGGAGATCTCGGCCTACCTCGGGGAGGCCAGATGACATCGGCCGACATCGTCGCGGGGGCATCCGCGCTGTGGCTGGGGATCCTGACGACGGCCGGGCCCTGCGGGCTGGCGGCGAACGCCGCCGCCCTGCTGTATATCGCGCAGGCCGCGGGCACTCCACGGAGGACCCTGGTGGCCGGTGCCTGCTACACCCTCGGACGGGCCGCCACCTATGCCGCAATCGGATCCGCCATCTGCGCCGGCTCCCTCTCGGCGCCCGCCGCCTCCGCGTTCCTCCAGAAATATGCCAACATGCTCTTGGGGCCGGTCCTGATCCTCTCGGGAATGGTCATGGTCGGGCTGCTGAGACTCGATGCCCGCTTCCTCTGCCAGCCCGCGAAATTTTTTGAGGGCGGCGCATCTGGCCGGGGAGTCGTCGCCGCCCTCGCGCTGGGCATCCTATTCGGCCTGTCGCTCTGCCCTCTCGGGGCCGTTCAGTTCTTTGGGATGATCGCCCTGGCGCTCGAGCGCAAATCCCCCGCGCTCTTGCCCGCGCTCTACGGAATCGGCACCGGCCTGCCCGTCCTCGCCTTCGCGATCATGCTCTCGGGCGGCCTCCAGAGGGCCGCCAGGACTTCGCGGGCGGTGGCCCAGTTCGAGGCGCGCGCCCGGGGCCTGACGGGCGCCATCTTCATCCTCCTCGGCGTCTACACCTGCCTCAACTTCATCAGGCCGTGATCATTCCGGTCCCTTGGTGTGATTCGCGTGATTCGTGGGGGAATTTCGTGGGAGGGACGCCGGCCTCGGCGTCCGCGCGCCACCCGCACGCGGGGACCTTGACCAACCCGGGCCGCGAGGCCGCGGGCCCTCCCAGACATTGCGTAACTTAACGCCATTCTGGACCGACACCGCCAGGAGGCTGTCGGACTTGGCGAAGTCCGACAGGCTGCTAGGTTGAGTGGAGGCTGAACCGCACCCCGCGCATGCCCCCGCAAACCCACAGTGACTCGCCCGCGCCAGAACCAGAGGGTTCCGCCGACCAGCACCTCCGTGAAGAAAGGTACCGGCTCGCCCTGCGCGCCTCCAGCGAGGGCGTCTGGGATTGGGACATCGATTCAAACGAGATCTACTACTCCGATCAGGCCCTCAAGCTCCTCGGCTACGAGAGGGCCAGCGCCCCCAACATCGTCGGCAACGCGCGCGACCACCTGCACCCGCAGGACGCCGAGACCATCACCGCCCGCCTAGCCGCCTACCTAGCGACCGGCGATGGCTCCGAGCCCTTCGCCGTCGAGTGCCGATTCCGCACCGCCTCCGGCGAGTTCCTGTGGTTTCGCCTGCGGGCCGTGGGCGTCTGGGATTACGGCTACCGGCCCGTGCGGCTCGTCGGCACGCTCGCCAACATCACCCCCCGCAAGATCGCCGAAGAGGCCCTCCTCGAGGAGAGGCACCTTCTCCGGCAACTCATCGACACGATCCCGGTCAACATCTACTTCAAGGATCTCGCCTCGCGGTTCACCCTTGCCAACCGCGCCATCGCCCGCTGGTTCGGGCGCGATAATCCCGAGGAACTCGTCGGCATGAGCGACGCCGACTTCTTCGCGGCAGAGCACGCCGAAAAGGCGCTCCGCGACGAGCAAGAGATCATCCGCACCGGAAAGCCCCTCGTCGGCGATGTGGAGAAGGAGACCTGGTCCCATAGGGAAGACACCTGGGTCGTGACCACCAAGGCCCCCCTCCGCGACCGATACGGCAACATCCGCGGAACATTCGGAGTCTCCAGCGACGTCACCGAACTCGTGCGCACCCAGCGCGCGCTCCGCGACACCGCCGCCGAACTCGAGAGCAAGAACAGGGGCATGGAGGAGGAGCTTCATCTCGCCCGCGAGGTCCAGCAGGCCCTGCTCCCCCGCTCATACCCGTGCTTCCCGGCGCACGCCTCTCCCGAAAACAGCTTGCTGCGATTCGCGCACCGCTACCTTCCCATCGGGGGACTCGCCGGCGATTTCTTCCAAGTCTTCCCCGTCTCCGAGACCGCCGCCGGCGTCCTCGTCTGCGATGTCATGGGCCACGGCGTGCGCTCCGCCCTCGTCACCGCCGTGCTCCGGGGCATGATCGAGGAGGAGCGCCGCGCCGCCCACGATCCAGGCACGTTCCTCGGGCGCCTCAACGCCGCGCTGACCCAGATCATTGCGCAGGTCGATGTCACCACCTTCGTGACCGCCCACTACATGGTCATCGATCCCACCGGGCGCACGATCGCCTGGGCCAGCGCCGCACACCCGCGCCCCGTCTGGCTGTCTCGGGCCTCGGGCCGCGTCGGTCGCCTCCCCGACCCGCCCCCAAAACGCGGCCCCGTCCTCGGCCTTCTCCCCGAGGCCACCTACTCCACCGCAATCCGCGACCTCGGGGACATCGATGCCGTCGTGCTCTTCACCGACGGCATCTACGAGACCGACAACCGTTCTTGCGACAACTGCCCGGAGGATCTCTTCCTTTCATTTTTCGGCTCCCGCATCCGCGAGCCCATCGGCGCCATCCTCGATGGGGTCTTGGGCGACGCCCTGACTTTCGCCGAGGGAAATCACTTCATCGACGATGTCTGCATCGTCGCCACCGAGATCGCCGGACCTCGGCCCACGCCCTGACTTGAAAATTGCCGCAGCGCATCCCGTAGCCGAACGCGTCAGCGTTTGGCTGCGAGATCTTCGAGCTAGCCCGGACATTTCACAGCCTTGCGGGCTGTGAAGTGTCCGGGCTCTGGGAAAACCGCGCGATAGCAACAGGTTGGGATGGAGACGCGCGCTCCAAAACGCCATTTTTTGAAATCACAAACTGTTG
>JADLBR010000135.1 GCA_020847615.1 Verrucomicrobiia bacterium | reverse complement strand
GCCGCCGCCCGGAACGTATCCGCGGCCGCCATCCGCACGCGCCTCCCATGCCGCCCGTGCCACGCCGCCAGCTTGGCCGCCGATGTCGTCTTGCCCGTCCCGTTCACCCCGACCATCAGGACCACGTGCACCGGCTCCGCCGGCTCCGGGACCGCCAGAACGCCCAGCCCCTCGCGGATCGCATCGCGGGCCACCCGCACCGCGTCCGCCGCGCCCCAACCCGAACCCTCCCGCAGCCGCCCCACGAAATCTCTCGCGAACCTCGCCCCGAAATCCGCCTGCACCAGCGCCGCCTCCAGCGCGTCCCAGTCGGCACCGCCCCCAGAGACCGACGCCACCAGCCGCTGCAGCCAAGCCCTCATTCAGCCGCCGGCCGGGCCCCGCGCGGGACGCAGCAACTCGTGGCACACCCGGTCCAATATCCCATTCACGAATCGTCCCGACTCGTCCGTGCTGAAGCGTTTCGCGATCTCGATGGCCTCGTTGATCGAAACCACCGGCGGGATGTCGTTGCAGTGGTGCATCTCGAACAGCGCCATCTGCAGGATGCACTTGTCCAGCACCGCGATGCGGTCCAGCGCCCAGTTCTGCGAGTGCGCCTTGATGATCTCTTCCAGGCCCTCCCGCCTCGACTCCACCCCGCGCACCAGCATCTCCGCGAATGTCTTCGCCGCCGCCGTCGGCTCCGATTCCTGCATCGACCAGAACGCCGCGATCGCCTCCTCCAACTCGGTCACGCGGTCGACCTCCCGGAGGTAGAGCATCTGCACGGCATATTCGCGCCCGAGACGCCTCGAGCCCACGCCGCCCTTCTTTTCTGGCCCGCCTTTCATCTTAGACCTTCAGCCCCGCCATCGCCAGCGCCGTCTCGGCCGCCTCGCGCCCCCGGTTCAACCGCTTGCCGAGGCACCTGGCCTTCGCCTGTGCCTCCGTCCTGACCGTCAGCACCTCGAAAATCACCGGCACGTCGCGGCGGATCGCCAGATCCATGCACGCCCGCGCGCACTCCGATGCGATCAGGGCCGCGTGATCGGTCTGCCCCTGCCAGATGAGCCCGAGCGCGATCAGCGCGTCGAACCCACCCCTCCGCGCCAGCCTGTCCAGCGCCAGCGGTATCTCGAACGATCCGGGCACCCGGACCGACACCACCTCGTGGCCGCGCAGCGCCGCTTCCGCGGACGCCAGCAGCGCATCGGTGTAGCGACCGTTGAACCTGGAGCAGACGATGCCAAAACGCATGGCCCTTCAGCATGGCATCCCCGCCGCCGCGCGCAAGCGCCCATCGCGACCTATTCGCGAAACTCGCAGCCCAGCCGCCTTTTCAGCGCCGCCTTCAGGGCGTCGTGCGCCCGGTTGACCTCCTGGTCGGTCAGCGTCCTCTCGCTCGACCGATACCGCACGGAATACGCCATGGATTTCCGGTCCCGGGGCAACCGCTCGCCGCTCTCATCGGAAAAGATGTCAAATAGCGTCACGCGTTCCAGCAGCGCCTCGTTGGCCTCCGCAAGAGCGGCCTCCACCGCGGCGTGCGTCGTCTCGCGCGGCACCACCACCGCCACATCGCGATCCACGGACGGGTACACGGGCCACGGGCGGAACCGGCGCGCCGCGGCCCCGGCGCTCGGCAACGGCACCTCCGCAAAGGCGACCGGGCACTTGATCCCCAGCGCCTTGAGTTCGGCCCGGCCCACCGAATGCGCCTCGCCCGATGGCAACCCGAGCACGTCAAGCGCGCCCTTGAGATCAAAGAGGTCCATCGGCCGAGGCGCGCCGCTCCAGTGGGGTTCGCGATCCGGGCCGGCGACCGCCAGCGCCAGATGCCACGCCTCCCCCGATGCGCCAAACACGCGCCCCATCTGAAAGAGCCTCACGCTGGGATTGCCCTGGTTCAGATTCTCGGCCACCACGCGCAACGTCTGCCGGCGCAGCGAACGCCGCAGCGAGACCTGATCCGAGATCATCGGGTTGGACAACCGCTCGCTGTCCTCCGGGCCATCGCCCAGGGGCCCCAGCACGATCTCGCTGAAGCCCATGCCCGCCAGGCGCCGCCGCCAGGCCATCCGCACGTCGTAGTCGCGATCGGAGGCCGACTCCGGCGCCGGACGCAATGTCGTCCGCGATGGCACCGCATCGATCCCCGTGATCCTCGCCACCTCCTCGATCAGATCAATCTCTCGCGTGAGATCTCCCCGCCAGCTCGGCACCGCGCACCCCACCGCGCCCGCTCCCGCATCCTCGATCCGGCACCCGATGCCCTCCAGCGCCCCCAGGATGACCGCCCGCTCGTGCTCGACCCCCAGCACCTCGCCCACCCGCCCAACCCTCAGCGGCACAGCTCGCTCGGGCACCGCGTGGCCTCCGGCCATCCCCGCGCCCGTCACCCGGCCCCCCGCAAGATCCGCGATCAGCCCCAGCGCCCTGGCCCGCGCCCGCTCCGCCACCGCGGGATCCGTCCCCCGCTCGAAACGATAGGATGAGTCCGTGGAGACCCCCAGCCTCCGCGCCGTCCGCCGTATGGCCGCGGGCTGGAATCGCGCCACCTCCAGCACGATCGCCACCGTCTGCCCCGTCACCGCCGTCGGTTCCCCGCCAATGACCCCGCCGATCGCCACCGGTCCCTCCCCGTCCGCGATGACGATGTCCTCCGGCCCCACCGCGTACTCATTATGGTCCAGCGCAAGGATCTTCTCCCCACCCCGAGCCCTCCGGACCGAGATCTTCCCACCCGGGCGAAGCGTGTCGCGGTCGAACGCGTGCATGGGCTGGCCGAGGTCCAGCAGCACGAAATTGGTGATGTCCACGATGTTGTTGATCGGGCGCAGCCCCACCGCCGCCAGCCGACGCTTGAGCCAGTCCGGGCTTTCCCCCACCCGCACGCCCTCCACGACGGTCGCCGAGTAGCAGGGGCAATCCTCCAGCGAGCCCACCTCCACGCCAAAACCCGCGCCCCCAGCCGCGCCGCCCGTCGCAGCGGTCGGGCGCCCCTCGCGCCACCGCGCCAACCCGCACGCCACCAGCTCGCGCGCGATCCCCTCGTGCGACAGCAGGTCCGGACGATTCGGCGTCACCTCCACCTCAAACACCGTGTCCGACGGAAAAAGCTGCGATATGGGCGCCCCCACCGGCGCGTCCCCCGGCAAGATCAGCAGCCCCTCGTGATCCGATGAAATGCCCAGCTCCTTGCCCGAGCACATCATCCCCTGCGAGAGTTCGCCGCGGATCTTGCTCTCCTTGATCACGAACCCCCCGGGCAATACCGCCCCGGGCACCGCCAGCGGCACCCGGTCGCCCACCTTGAAATTCTTCGCCCCGCACACGATCCGCCGACTCCCCCCACCCGTCTCCACCTCGCACAGCGTCAGCCGATCCGCGTTCGGGTGCCGCGCCACGGTCTTCACCTCGCACACGATCACCCCCTCGATCGACACGCCCGTCTCCTGAACCCCCTCTACCTCGACACCCGCCATCGTCAGCGCCTCCACCACGCGCGCCGACGCCGCATCCGTCACGACGAAATCAGATAGCCACTCACGAGAGACTTTCACCGCCCCTCGTTAGCGACACCCTCCCCCAAAGTCCACCAATCTCAGATCTTCCGGAATATCCCCACCACCACGCCCTGTATCTCGAGCCGCTCCACGGGCTGTATCAGAGGATATTTCGGGTTCTCCGACTTGAGACAAAACCCACCCCGCCTCCGGATCAGGCGCTTCAGCGTGCTCTGCCCGTCCACCAGCGCCACCACGATATCCTCCGGACGCGCGGGCCTCTGCTCCACGATCGCCAGATCCCCGTCGTGGATCCCCGCCCCGATCATGCTGTCGCCCCGGACCTTCAGCGCAAATCCGTGCTGCCTCACCCCCGCCGACGAGAGTTGCCTCGGCACCGCCAACTCGCCCAGCGGCAACTGCGTCTGCACCTCCGCAGGGCCCGCCGGTATCGTTCCAAAAATCGGCACGACATCCACCATGTCCACGCCGCGCCCCAGCACGCGGATGCTCCGCGCCTTGCCATTCTGCTCGATGAGCCCCATCCGCTCCAGGTTGTCCAGATGGAAGGCCACCGCCCGCGGGCTGCGGAAACCGCACTCCCGCATCAGGTCCCGGATCGCCGGACCGAAGCCGTGCTTGCGCCAGTAGGCCTCGATCCGCTTCAGGATCATCTCCTGCGACTCGCTCAACTCCATGGCACCAGTATAATCCGATTGTATAACCGCGCAAGAAGAAAATATCCGCCCGGTGCGATGAACATGCAGCCCATCGGGTCCGGCGGCTGCCGGCGATCGCCCGCCCGATCCGCGGGCCCGCGGCCTGGCGACCGCGGCTACGCCCCGACCTCGCGCCGCGCCGCGTCGGCCAGCGCCGTGCTCAGGTAACGCTCGCCCGTGCTGCACGCCACCGTGACGATCAGCTTGCCGCGGTTCTCCGGCCGCCTCGCCACCTCGATGGCCGCATGGACGTTCGCCCCGGTCGATATCCCCGCGAGGATACCCTCCTCCTTCGCGAGCCGCCTCGCCATCTCGAAAGCGGCGTCGTTGGTCACCGTGACCACCTCATCCACGATGCCCATCTGGAGGTTGTCGGGTATGAAGCCGGCCCCGGTGCCCTGTATCTTGTGGGGCCCGGGCTTCAGCGGTTGCCCCGCCCGCTTCTGCGTGATCACCGGCGAGTCGGCCGGCTCGACCGCGATCGCCCTGAAGCCAGGGCGCCGCGCCCGGATGACCTCCGCGCAACCCGTGATGGTCCCGCCCGTGCCCACCGCGGCCACCAGGATATCGATCTTGCCGTCGGTGTCGCCCCACAGCTCCTCGGCCGTCGTGCGCCGATGCACCTCCGGGTTCGCGGGATTGGAGAACTGCTGCGGCAGGAACGCGTTCGGGGTCTCCGCCACGATCTGCTCGGCCCGGGCCACGGCGCCCTTCATGCCCTCCGCCGCCGGCGTCAGCACCAGCTCCGCCCCCAGCATCCGCAGCAGGATGCGCCGCTCGAGACTCATGCTCTCGGGCATCGTCAGGATCAGCTTGTAGCCCCGCGCCGCGCACACGAAGGCCAGCGCGATCCCCGTGTTGCCCGAGGTCGGCTCCACGATCACGGTCTCCCGGTTGATCTTGCCCCCGCGCTCCGCCGCATCGATCATCGCCAGCCCAATCCGGTCCTTCACGCTCCCAAGCGGATTGAAGAACTCGCACTTGAGCGCCACCGTCGCCTCGACCCCGGCGGTGACCCGGTTCAGCCGCACCAGCGGCGTCCTGCCTATCGTCTCGGTAATATCGCCATAAATTGCCATAATGTTCATTCTTGCTACCGGTTCACCGCCCGGTCAAGGCCAACCGCGCGCGGACCCCAATAGAAAAACGCTGGCGATCCCGCCTCCCGAAGCTACTTTTGTCTACTCGACCATGACCTCGCCCAAGCACCCGCCCCATGTCACCGCCCCCTTCCGCGGCAAGCTCGACCTCGACCTGGCCCTCGTCGACCTCGTCCAGATCACCTGCCTCTCGGGCAAATCGGGCAAACTCGTCATCCGCAGCCAAAACAGGGTCGGGACCGTCTTCATCAACGACGGGCGCATCGTGGCCGCAGAGGCCGGCGACCGCCACGGGGAGGACGCCCTCTTCGAGATGGCCATCTGGCCCAGCGGCGAATTCATGTTCGCCTCCACCGACGTCGACATGGAGCAGCAGGTCAGGACCGACACCAACACCCTGCTCATCGAGGCGGCGCGCATCCACGACGAGGCCGGACGCGCCGGGCTCAGCTCAGCCGCGATGCAGAAGGCCTTCGGGGACGGCGGCCCCCCCAGCGAACTCAGCCCACTCCAGCACGCCTACGCCGAGTTCCTGCACGAGCGCGAGGTCTACGAGGGCACCCAGCCCGATAGCGGCACCCGCCGCAAACCGCGCGGCCCATCGAAACCCACCCCATGGTTCGGGATCATCTTCATCATCCTGATGGTCGCCGCCGGCGTGGGCGTCACGATCTACCTGATCCTCAAGGGCCCCTGAGCAAGGAGATTCCCGTAGCCGAACGCGTGAGCGTTTGGCCGCCAAAGCCTCACGGCTCCGGCCGCATTGTCGATTCCCGTAGCCGAACGCGTGAGCGTTTGGCCGCCAAAGCCTCACGGCTTCGGCTACATTTTCCCAAGCCGGGGGCCCGGCGGCTGCCGGATGGGATGACGAGAAACTTCAAACCGCGGGCAACCGCCGAGATCAGGAGCCGGTTGCGCGCCTCCTTGGGCCTCCGTCTCCTCACGCCGCCGCATGCGACGCGACAGGGATTTCCCCACGAATGATGCGGCGCGCCCCCATCATCCCCCCAGCGCGGCCAGCCTCTCCTCGACGTGCGCCGCCATCAGCGCCCCGGTGAACGGCGCGATATCCCCATCCAGCACCGACGGCAGATCGTACATGGTCAGGTTGACGCGATGATCGGTCACGCGGTTCTGCGGAAAATTGTAGGTCCGGATCTTCTCGTTGCGGTCGCCAGAGCCGACCTGCGACCTGCGCTGCGCCGCATAGGCCTCCGCCTCCTCGCGCTGCCGGCGCTCCAGCAACCGGGCGCGCAGGATGCTCAGCGCGCGCTCCTTGTTCTTCAGCTGCGATCGCGCGTCCTGGCACCTCACGATCAGGCCCGTCGGCACATGCAGGACCTGGACCGCGGAGTCCGTCGTGTTCACCCCTTGGCCGCCCGGCCCGCTGGCCCGGCACACCTCAATCCTCAGTTCCTCGGGTTTGAGCGCGATGTCCACCTCGCCCGCCTCCGGCAGCACCGCCACCGTCGCCGTCGAGGTGTGTATCCTCCCCTGCGCCTCGGTCACCGGCACGCGCTGCACGCGGTGCACGCCGCTCTCGAACCTCAGCCTCCGAAACGCGTCCTCGCCGGATACCCGGAAGATCACCTCCCGCACCCCCCCGAGGTCCGCGGGGCTCATCTCCAGCACCTCGCTCTTCCAGCCCGGCATCCGCTCCACGTGGCGCCCGTACATCCTGAATAGGTCGGCCGCAAACAGCGCCGCCTCGTTGCCCCCGGTCCCCGCACGGATCTCGACGATCACGTCGCGGTCCTCGTTCGGTTCCGGCGGCAGGATCGCCGCGCGCAGGGCCGCCTCCATCGATGCGATCCGGGCCGACAGCTCGTCGCGCTCCGCGCGCGCCATTTCCGCGAGTTCCACTTCCGCGGCATCCGTGGCCTGCAAGAGCCCCTCGTTCTTCGCCAGCGCATCGCGCGCCGCGCGGTACTCCGCGTACAGGCCCAGCGCCCGCTTCAACCTGCTGTGCTCCCGGCCCACCTCCCGGGCACGGGCCGCGTCCCCAAATATCGAGCCCTCCCCAAGCACCTGCTCCAGTTCCGCGCAACGGGCCCCCAGCCGATCAAAATACGGAGCGAAATCCATGGCTCAACCCGACTCCCGGCCCCCGAAACAGCGAAAGGGCGGCGGCGCCACACGGCGCCCCGCCCCGCCCACATCCCGCGAGCTATCGCCCGCCCTTGACCTTGCCCTTCTGCTTCTTGACCTGATCCGACAGCTTGGTCGTCCCAAAGCGCCGCGCGAACTTCTCCACGCGGCCCGCCGTGTCCACGAACCTCTGCTGCCCCGTGAAGAACGGATGGCACGCGGCGCAAACGCCCAGGTGCAGGTCTTGCTTCGTGGAACGGACCCGGTACTCCGCACCACACGTGCAGCGAACGACCGTCTCCTTATATTCGGGGTGTATCCCGGCTTTCATAGGAACTGGAGATCAAAGCCCCATCCCGCCAGAATTCAACCCAAATCCTCCAAGAATTTCCCGCGCGCCCGAGTCTCCCGTCGCGCCCCTACGGCTCCCGGCGCAACGCCTTGGCCACGTTGATCAGTCCGTTGGTCGACGCGTCGTGCGACGCCACGACATCGGCCCCCGCCAGCTCGGGCAAGATCCGGTTGGCCAACTGCTTGCCCAGTTCGACGCCCCACTGGTCATATGAATTGATGCGCCAGATGATCCCCTGCGCGAAGATCTTGTGCTCGTACATCGCGATGAGCGACCCCAGGGTCCGCGGCTCCAATTTCCGGAACAGGATCGTGTTGGTCGGGCGATTCCCCGGGAACACCTTGTGCGGCAAGAGCCTCTCGATCTCCGCCGGAGACTTGCCCGCCCGCCCCAACTCCTCGCGCGCCTCGGCCTCGGTCTTGCCGCGCATGAGCGCCTCGGTCTGGGCGAAGCAATTGGCCAGCAGCATCTCGTGGTGCCGCCCCACGGGATTGTGGCTGTGCGCGGGCACCAGGAAGTCGCACGGGACCACGCGGGTGCCCTGGTGGATCAGCTGGTAGAACGCGTGCTGGCCATTGGTGCCCGGTTCCCCCCAGATGATCGGACCCGTGGCGTAATCCACCGCGCCCCCGTCCCGGTCCACGCGCTTGCCATTGCTCTCCATGTCGCCCTGCTGGAAGTACGCCGGAAATCGATGCATGTACTGGTCGTAAGGCAGGATCGCGTGGCTCTCCGCCCCGAGGAAATTGCCGTTCCACACCCCCAGCAGCGCCAGCGTCAGCGGGATATTCTCCGCGGGCGGCGCCACGCGGAAGTGCTCGTCCATCGCGTGCGCCCCCTCGAGCAGCGCCACGAAATTCTCCATGCCGACCGACAGCGCGATGGGCAGCCCGATCGCCGACCACAGGGAGTACCTGCCCCCCACCCAGTCCCAGAACCCGAACATGTTCTCGGTGTCGATGCCGAAATCCGCCACCGCCCGCGCGTTGGTCGACACCGCCACGAAGTGCCTCGCGATCGCCTCCCGCGTGCCCCCGTTGGCGAGGAACCAATCGCGCGCCGTCGCGGCATTGGCCATCGTCTCCTGGGTCGTGAACGTCTTGGATGCCACGATGAAGAGCGCCGTCTCGGGGTCCAGCCCCCTCAGCGTCTCCGCGATGTGCGTGCCATCGACATTCGACACGAAGTGCGCGCGCAGGTCCCGCCTCGAATACGGCTTGAGCGCCTCGCACACCATCAGGGGCCCCAGGTCCGAGCCGCCGATGCCGATGTTCACGAGGTCCGTGATCGCCTTGCCCGTGTGGCCCCGCCACGCCCCCGAGCGCACCGCGCCCGCGAATCGCCCGACACGGTCCAGCACCGCGCCCACCCCGGGCATCACGTCCTCGCCATCCACCGGGATCGGCCGCCCCGACCGATTCCGGAGCGCCACGTGCAGCACCGCGCGGCCCTCCGTGAAATTGATCTTCTCGCCGCCGAACATCCTCGCCGCCCACCCCGCCACATCCGCCTCCGCGGCCAGCGCCCGCAGCAGCCGCATCGTCTCCCCCGTCACCAGGTTCTTCGAATAATCCAACAGGATATCCTCAAAGCGCAGGCTGAATGCCCCGAATCGTCCCGGGTCCGACTCGAACATCTGGCGCATGTGCGCCCCGGCCAAACCATCCCTGTGCGCCCCCAGCGCCCTCCAGGCGGGGGTCTCCCTCAACGGCTTCTCTGACATGGGGCCGGATCATCCACGCCGCGGCGCCCGGGTTCAAGCACGCAGTCGGCACCCGCATTTGACATGGGCGCGCGCCGCATTAACCTCTGCGGGTTATGGCCGTTCCCGTCTCGCAGGTCTGGACCGTGACCTCCTACGTCCTGAAGCAGAAGCTCCTGGGCCGGAGGCGCTATCCGCTCGTGCTCATGCTCGAACCCCTCTTCCGCTGCAACCTCGCGTGCGCCGGCTGCGGCAAGATCCAGTACCCCGACCACATCCTCAACAGGCGCCTCACCCCCGAGGAGTGCTGGGCAGCCGCCGAAGAGTGCGGCGCCCCCATGGTCTCGATCCCGGGCGGCGAGCCCCTCATACACACCGAGATCGACAAGATCGTCGAGGGCCTCGTCGCCAGAAAGAAGTATGTCTACCTCTGCACGAACGCCCTGCTCCTGACGCGCAAGATCGACCTCTTCAAACCCTCTCCCTTCCTCTCGTTCAGCATCCACATGGATGGCCTCAAGGAGGAGCACGACATCGCCGTCTGCCGCGACGGCACCTACGAGGTCGCCGTCGAGGCCATCCGCGAGGCGGTCCGCAGGGGCTTCCGCGTCACCACCAACACCACCCTGTTCGAGGGCGCCGACCCCGCCAGGGTCCAGCATTTCTTCGACGAGATGATGGCCCTCGGCGTCGAGGGCCTCATGGTCTCGCCGGGCTACAGCTACGACAAGGCCCCCGACCAGCAGAGTTTCCTGAAGCGCGAGCGCACCACCCAGCTGTTCTCGGCGATCTTCGAGCGCCGCAAGAAATCCTGGCGCTTCAACCTCTCGCCCAATTTCATCGAATTCCTCCAGGGCAAGGTCCAGTACGACTGCACCCCCTGGGGCAACCCCACCTTCAACATATTCGGCTGGCAGAAACCCTGCTACCTGCTCCAGGACGGCTACTGCAAGTCCTTCAAGGAACTCATGGACTCCACCGAGTGGCAGAACTATGGCCACGCCAGCGGCAACCCCAAGTGCCAGGACTGCATGGTCCACTGCGGCTTCGAACCCACCTCCGTCGACGACACCTTCGGCTCGCTCCGCGGATTCGCGCGCACCGTGCGATCCGTCCTCACCTACGGCGGCTGAACACCCCGGAACCGCGTGAACCAGTCCTCCCACAACCCGCCGCCCCCGCGCGACACCCCCCAGGGCCGCACCTTCATCCCCGCCAATGACGCCGAACTTTCCGAGGCGATCGACAAGGCCTTCGACTACCGCGGCGACGTCACCCTCACGCTGGCCGACGGCTCGTCCGCGGAGGGTTTCATCTCCAATCGCGACGCCAGGACCCAGACCATCGACTTCTTCCCCCGCGGCGACGGCCTGACACACCTCCCCTACTCCCGCATCCGGGCGATCGCCTTCACCGGCGAGGACACCGCCGACGGCAAATCCTGGGAGGCGTGGATGGCCAAGAAGGCCGACCAGCGCATGGCCGAGGCGGAGCGCCTCCGCCAGGAGGCCATCGCCCGCGGAGAACTCTGACGCATTCCCCCGCCGCGATGCCCGCCCGGGTCAACATCCCCACCCTCCTCCGCGGCCTCACCGCGGGCGCCGATTCCGTCGAAGCCACCGGCGCCACCATCGCCGACATCCTCCTCGACCTCGAGAACCATCACCCCGGCACCAGGGCCCGCATCCTCCACGAATCCGGCGCGCCCCGCCGCTCCGTCAACATATTCATCAACGGCGAGGACATCCGCTTCCTCCATGGCCTCCAGACCGCCGTTCACGACTCCGACGAGATCACCATCGTCCCCGCCATCGCGGGAGGCTGACTCGCATCGCTTCCCGTGGCCGAACGCGCCAGCGTTTGGCCGCCAAAGCCTCACGGCTTCGGCTACATTTTCACCCCCGGT
>JADLBR010000134.1 GCA_020847615.1 Verrucomicrobiia bacterium | reverse complement strand
TGAACCACCTCATCCCCTCGACCAGATTCGCCCGCGGCGTCCGGATCACGAAATGGAAGTGATTGCCCATCAGCACCCACGCGTGCACCTCCCACCCGCTCTTCCCGCACGCCTCCCCCAGCGTCCCAACCATCATCTCCCGGTCTTCCTCCCCGGTGAATATCGCCTCCCTCCGGTTGCCACGCGCCATCACGTGGTACCAGGCCCCCTCGTACTCCACCCGCAACGCCCTCGCCATCCGCCCCACCCTGCCACTCCCACACGCAGAAATCAAGTTTTGTTGACTGACCCCAATGTCACTCTGTTGAACGTCCACGGCGCGAGCGACGGCGCGACTCCTGCGGGGGCGTTTCCTTTTCACCGGCGAAGCCGCACTCCGCCCCCATCAGCAGGAGGCGTGACGGAGCGGTTCATCGGGAGTTGACGAGGGTTTGGCGTTCGTCGCTACTCGCGCCAGCGGCTCGGTGTCGCTACGGCTGCGGCGTGTTGCTCACGATAAACTGATATGCCGCATCGTAGGCAGCTTGTTCTTGGGCCGTGGGCGTTGGCATAGGTTCTTCGTCTGCTGCAGGCCCAAGCACTTTCTCCGCGCGGGCATCATTCACATCCTTTAAAAACTGCTGCTTTTGTTCAGCAGTAAGCTGAGGGTAGCGGGATTGAGTCCATAGCGGAGCATAAAGAAGAAAGCCATCAGCTAGCCACCAACTCCGCTCTATAGTTGGCCGGAACTCAAGATAAAGCTGCAAAAGGCCTTCCAGCTTAGTCGCCCCCGCTGCTTCTCGATCGATCTCTAAATAAGTAGTCAAAATTCCTTTAAGCAGGGAGGTTAGATAAACCTCCCGTCCTGCCAATGGATTATCGAGGACAAACTGTTGTTGAGGTGTTGGCGCTTCTTCGGCGTCTTGTATTGATCGCTTTTCCGCCCCCTGCAAGCCCATCCACTTTGCGAGGTCAACCAATTGGCCGGAGTTCGTTCCGATCTTTTGGTTGAGCATTTCCGCAATTATTCCTTGTGAGCTTTGAAGCATTTGGCGGGTCGCTTGATCCGTCAGGCGCGAGTCAGCTAAGACGGTGCTGATATTCGCGTTCAAAGAGACAAGCTCATCGCGATGTTCGGCCACTGTAAGTATGTTTTCCACGATCTGAGGGCTCGTTGGATTTGTTTGCGCCAACACCATAGAGAATGGCGAAACAAGACACGCGAGGATGAACACTAGGATTAAATTTTTCATGGCGTATAGCATTTCTATCATGGTGTCTCAACTTGAAGCTTTGTTCCAAAGTAGTGCCGAAGCAAAAAGAAGATATGGCAACAGTCGGTATAGGATTGGATACCGACACAACCCGCCGTTCCATCATTAAATCCGTCGGGATGGATTTGAAGGACTGTTCTGCCGTGTGCGTTGTGGCCCCATGGGACAAGCTCAAATTTGAAGTGAACGGAAGCGGGTGGGTTTGCTCCTGTGTGTTGATAAGCTCCATGTTGATGTTGCCCCGCTCGATTTCCTGGGCCTGACCATTGGCAATAGGAACCTTGCTGCAAATAGCCAAGTGCTTGGCCGTTAGCACCGGTGCTGTGGTTGGTTTGTGGACGGGCTCTTCCATCCCACCAAGTCCGAAAATCAGTGCGCTCGAATAATCCATACCATCCAGCAGGTGTGGGGCCTCGGCCACGAACTGTTTCGTCCTGGGTGCCTGTGCCAGACTGAATGTTATAAGGTCCATGGACCAACTGGCCAACATCTACCTGCCATGCGCCATCCTCATCTCGATAACGGCCTTTTCCGTCAAAGAACGCCGTTGTGCCTGTGTTGCCATTCCGCTGATTTCTCCAATAGCCCCCGCGATAAATGCGAGCATCCAGTTCGGTGATTGTGCCTCCAAGATTCATCCTCAGAATGAGGTCGGCATATTGTAGTAAGTTTCCAGTCGCCTCGCGATTAGCTCGTGTCATTTGTCCCAAGTCATCTATTTCTACAAAGAGATCCAACCCATCTTCTTCAAGCATTGGCGCGAGCGGACCGGATGGATTTTGGAGGTCTTCTATCCGCAAGTCGGCAAGTTGAATTCGATTCCCTTGCGCATCGTAAAACCGGAGGTGTTCCGCCCCCATCCGATTCCCTTGGCCTGCGCGGTCCATCACCAACTCGATGCTTCCGGCCATTCTTGGAACTGGGCAATGGAGCTTGATTTTTACGAAGTCATCATCGCGATCCAGATTGACCGCCTCGGTTGCCCCGTCCTGCCGATTGGCCTCCGCTGCAGAAGCCATCGAATTAGGAGTCCAGTTTTCTTGTTCGTCCCAATCGCCATTCTCCAATGTGACCACTTCATAAACCGCTTCGGCATCTGCCGGACGGTTAATTCTTGCACCCGGAGCATTGATTGTTCCCCTGCGGTGCAACGTCATCTCTATCGGCAGGATGACCACCGCCTTGGAGATGCCATCCTTCTTGTCGAGGGCCATGCCTGCGATGGCGCCGCTGCGGTTGATGTCGAAGGCCTTGGCGATCTGCCAGCGGTTGGAGGAGGCGCCGATGCAGTCGGTGAGGTGGGTGGCCTTAAAGGCATCGCCCTTGTCGCGGCGCCAGAGCATTGCCTGGCCGCCGGATTCCCCGACGATCCAGCCGTTCGTGTTGACGCCCCAGGCCTTCCCCGGGCCGAGGGTTGTGAGTTTCCCTTTGTAGTGGACGGCGATGGGGCTCTCCTCGCCCATCCTGTAATCGGTGCCGACGACGTCGCCCAAATCGCTGATCGCCTGGGCGAACCCGCGCCATGGGCGGAGGAAGGTGGGCGCTACCCCGCCGCCGAAGAGAGCGGCAAAATTCTCCGCGTATTCGTCGTCGGTGCCCGCGTTATGGACGATGTTGGCGCTGCCGGCGATCTGGCGACCGTCGTCGCTGACGCAATGGGCGCCGCTGGAGTGCCAAACGAAGGTCCCTTCGCCCGGCGCGGCCTCAGCCACGCCGGCCTTGGGCCGGGTGTCCAATTGAGTCTGGCCGCGGGCGCCGCTGGATCCCGCGGCAAAGGCGACAGTGGCGTACTCATCTTGGCCCTCGTATCCTTCGCGGTCGAAGCCCGCGCATCCCACGACCTTGCCGCCCTCGCTGGCCTCCGGACATGAGAAACGATAATCCTTCCATTGCCCGGCCTCGTCATCCCATCCCCTGAAGATGACGTGCGCGAGGTGCACCCCGGCCACGTCCGTCGGTTTGTCGGCTTCGAAATAGTCCTCGAAAAAGCCGCCGACCACCCTGGAATCGTTGATGCGCATCGCCCATGCCTCGGTGGGGTCATGGCCGGGGGCGATGATCCGCTCCTGCCCGCCCAGCCATGCGATGGCCGCCCCGCCCTCGGGGGTCCCGGCTTCCCCAACGGCATCGCCGCGGTTATTGAGGCCATAGGCGGCGCTCCACGTGTGGCTGCTGTCCCCGTGGAGGTCGATCACCGCGAAGCGCACCTCGTCGAGTTCCGACTTGTCCGCGTCGTTGGGGTGCCCGTCGTTGCCGTCGTCATCGGGCGCGTCGTCCGAATTGGCGTCGTGCGGGTTGGTCGAGCGGGCGTATTCCACGGCATTGATCAGGCCGTCGCCGTCGGGGTCGCCGTTGGCATCGAAGGGATTGGAGGGCGACAGGCCGTGGGACAGCTCCCAGGCATCCGGGATGCCGTCCTCGTCGGTGTCGGTGTTGTCCTCCAGGCAGACCGAGGCCGCGATGAGGAACGCCGCCGTGTTCGCCCCGGGGCTGTTGGGCGCGCCCACGGAGATCGCGTTGGTCGCCTCGTGGATCGACCCGTACAGAAAATACACTTGCGCCAGGCCGTTGCTGTCCGCGGCCACCGAGATCGCATTGGTGAGCCCGGTGCCATCGTTGGTGAGGCTCAGCAGGCCGCCGCCCTGTGAGACCGCGAACGCCAGGGTCCCGCCCTCGACAGGGATCCATTCGTCAAAGAGGCCCGCGACCAGGGGTTCTGGCGCGAATTGCCCCGGGTCGGCCTGCTGCCCGTCGCCCGAAACCTTCAAGACCACGACACCCACACTACCCGTGTGCAGGAAAGAGGCAAATGCCACCGACGCGGTCTCCGCACCCGAGACCGCCGAAACGGCCACCTCTTGTGTGAGGGCGCTCCCGCACCACAGGTATAGCGAGGCCCTGCCCAGGGCGTCGGCGGTCACCCCCAGGCTGCTGCACAGGCCGGAGCCATCATTGGTCAGGCTCAGAAGCCCATCGCCCCCCGCGACCTCAAAGACCATCGGCGCGCCGGGGATGGGATCGCCCCAATCACTCGCCGCGACCACCAGGGGCTTTGTCAGGAACCGGTTGGTTCCGTAGCACGTCTGCCCATCGCCGGAGATCTTTGTCAACGTCGGCGGCGCGCCATTGAAAAAGTCAGCCGGGTCGGAACCATCATCCCGCTCTTGCGCGTTGTCCCTGCCGTCGCCGTCGGTGTCGTCATTGCCGCCCTCGTCCAAATCACCGAAGTAGTGCAGCTCCCATTCGTCGACCAGGCCGTCCGCGTCGCCATCCGCTCCGAGGGCAAGAAAGGCCACATCCACCGACGCGGACCCGGAGGAAGCCCTGGCCGTGACCCGGTTGCGCCAGCCGCTGCCGCAGAACAGGTAAACCGCGGCCTGCCCGTCGGGTCCGGTCAGTGCGGCAAGGGAGCTGGTCAGTCCTGTGCCGTCGTTGGTCGCGCTCAATACCCCGCCCCCTTCGGCGACCTCGAACGTGATCGGGGCGCCGGCCACCGCCCCTCCCGAGTTGCTCACCCCGACCACCAGCGGCCCCGCCAGGAACGCATCCGCGATGGCGGTCTGCCCGTCGCCCGCCACCACGAACAGGTCGGGCAGATCCCCGTTGAAAAAGTCTGTGGGACCGCTGCCCAACGCGCGCTCGGTGGCATTGTCTCGGCCATCGGCATCGGGATCGCCGGACGGACCCTGCGCCAGGTCGCCAAAGTGCTCCAATTCCCAGTCGTCGGGAAGCCCGTCGTCATCGGTGTCCTCATCCTTGGCCACGAACGCCACGCGGGTGCTCCGGTTCAGGCTCCGGGCGGACACCGAGACCACGTTGCTCGGGCCGGCGGCGTAGCGCAGATAGACCGCCGCCTGCCCGTCGGCGCCGCTCAACAGGGAGAGCGATTCGACCAGGCCGCTGCCATCATTGGTCAGGCTGAGCAGCCCGCCGCCCGCTGCCGACTCGATCAGCAGCGGGGCATTCGTCAGAGCTCCCCCCGTGTTGCTCACCGCCACGACCAGCGGCCCGGCGAGGAACTGGCCCGGTTCCCCGGCTTGCCCGTCGCCGGCAGACTTCACCAACGATGGCAGCACGCCATCGTAATAGTCCGTCGGGTCGGTGCCATTGGCGTACTCGGTCGCGCTATCGCGCCCGTCCCCGTCCGGGTCGCCCCCCGGCTGCCCGGCCCCACGGGCCTCGATCCAATCGGGGAGACCATCGGCATCCGCATCCCTCCACTCCTCGGCCCCCATGTCGGCGCCGTTGTCCGAATCCCGGCGTTGCCCGTGGACGTCCACCACCGAGACATCAGTCAGGGCGATCCCGGCCAGGTCGATGGCCGGCGAATTGGTTGTGAGCCACCCGGCCGGAGTCACCAGCGGATCCTCGTCGATGCCTCCCATGGCGCCACCGCGCACGATCGAGCTCGACGCGGAGAGGATTCCGGTGCTCTCGATCCCGATCTCGGGACATCCCCACTGATCGGGATTCCAGAAGATGCTGTTGACGATGCGCGCATCGCCGGCCTCCTGATAGATGCCGTTGCCGTAGCCCCAGCCCGAGCCTTCCAATTCCAGTCCCGTGTTGCCCGCCACCGTGCAGTGGACAAGGTCCAGTCGGCCTCTTTGCCAGGCCACCCCGGCACCGTAGTCATACCGGTTGCCGGCGATCACGCAGTTGACCAGCCTGGCCCTCCGTGGCCCGGGACCGGGCGTGACGCCGCCGCTGACGCCCGGCCCGTTCACCCCCCCGGCGTGCGTGATGACGAACCCGTCGAGCGCCACAGGCGACTCGATGGTCAGGCCCCCAGCGAACTCCTCGGCGCACTCGATGGTCGCGGGCCCGTTGGTTGAACCCAGTTCGGCCAGGAGCAGAATCGGCCCCTGGTTTCTGATCGCCACGCTCTCGCCGTAGCGTCCTCCCGCAACAAGGATGACCGGGTACTCGATGGCATAAATGCCCGAGTGATAGATCGCCTCCCCGATCGTGGAAAAGACCGTATCGCGCGGGGAGTCATCGCCCGCGGCGGAATCCACGGTGAGCGTCGGCTGCGGCACGGATGAGAAGTCATCGGCCCGCGATCCCCGGCGGGACTCGAACACGTTCGGATAGCGGTCCCCGTCCGCGTCCTCGAAGGAATCATCCGCCAGCGGATCTAGGCCGTTGGCGATCTCGTATCCGTCCAGGATTCCATCGTCATCGCTGTCGGGGTCCATGGGCCCGGTGCCGTGGGTGATCTCCGCGGCGTCGTCCAAACCGTCGTAGTCGGAGTCGGGCAACGACAAGGTCAGGGTGGCACGGAAAACCACGGAGGTGGAATCCCCGCCGGCCGTCGCGGAAGCGGAGACCCGGTTCGTGGGATGCATCGCCGAGCCGTAGCGGAACCAGATCCGAGCCTGACCCGTGCCATCGCTGCGGAGTTGCGCCGAGCCGGTCAAGACCTCGCCACCCTCCGTCAGACTCAGGCACCCGTCACCTTCGGCCACCGCGAACTCGACCGGGGCGTTTGTCAGGATGCCGGCCGAGTTGCTCACACCGACCACGAGTGCTTCGCCCAGGGACTGGTTCGTGTCCCCGGCCACCTGCCCGTCGCCCGAGACGATGAAGAGCGATGGGAGCGTTCCGTTGTAGAAATCGACCGGGCTGGTGCCGGCGTCCTTCTCTTGCGCGTTGCTAAGGCCATCGCCGTCGGGATCCGCGGCGGCGTCCTGGTCGAGGCCGCCGAAGTATGCCAATTCCCAATCGTCCTGGAGGCCGTCGTGGTCGCTGTCGCCGTAGAAGGGCTCGAAGCGGCGGCCGAGCCAGTGGTCGACGGCGGCCAATTCCTGGTCGGAGAGCGCGCGGTCGTAGACGAGGACCTCGGCGATATCGCCTTTGAGGAAGTGGCCGGAGAAGCCCGAGGGGTTCGAGTACCGGCCCAGCTCGACGGTGCCGTCGAAGGGTAGGGTTTGGGGGTGGTCGGCGACGGTTTGTGCAACGCCATCGAGGTAGAGGCGGTGGCGGGGGGTGTTGGCGGCGTGGACCGCGGCGATGCGGTGCCATTGCTGGCCCTCGAGCGGCGGGCCGAAGTACGATGCCGAGCCCATCCACGAGTAGTATTTGTCGTCGTTGCCGACGCCAACACCGCAGCGGCTGATGCTGAGGTGGGCGTTTGCGGCCCCGCCGTTGCCGAGGCGCAGTAGATAGTCGTAGTCGTTGGCGGGCTGGTGAAGGTAGTTGAAGCGGCCCACGGCCACGACGGTGACCGAGGATGTGAGCGCGCCAATGTTGGCGGAGAGCCAGTCGTCGGAGCCATCGAAACGCACGGAGGGCAGGCCGTTGCAGGCGTTGGTCAGCAGCGTCGGCTGCTTGGCCGGGGTGCCCTGGGCCAGCGCCCCGCCCGCCGCGAGGTTGGGCCAGGAGGCCAGCGTCGCCCCGTTGGTCAGCGCCAGCGCGTCCGCGCGCAACCAGAGTCGCAGTCCGTCGCGCGGCAGGTCGGCGGACGACACGGCGGAAACGACGACGGTCACTTCGTCGGAGACCGATGCCCGCCCGTCGCTCGCGGTCAACCGGAGGACGTACGCCCCCGGTTGGTCGAAGGTCGCGGTGGTGGCCGCGGCGGCGGGATCGGCGAAGCCCACATCGCCTGGACCGAACACTTTGGTCCACGTCACGTCGAGTTGGCCGGGTTCAAGCGGGAAGCCGTCGTCCATCGCCCCGCCGGCCAGCGAGATCGGCTGGCCCCGTACGGCGTCCTGGTCCGGGCCGGCGTTGACCTGGGGCGATGCGTTGATCGCGTACTTGGACTTCAGGTAGCCGTGGACCGCGATCCACTCGTTGGTGCCCAGCTCGCGGTCGAAGACCAGCATCTCGGAGATCGAGCCGCGGAGGTGGTGGCTGACGTAGCCGCCCGAGTGCGAGTACCGCCCGATCTCCACAGAGCCGTCCGTGGCAACGGCCTGCGCGTAATCCGCGACCGTCGCGGCGGTGCCGTTGACGTGGAACCGGTGCCGCGGCGCGGAGGGCGCGTGCACCGAGGACAGGATGAGCCGTTCCTGGCCCCCGAGCACCGGGCCCAGCACGGCGTTGGTTCCCATCCAAGAGTAGTACCGGTCCCCCTGGCCCCCCTCGTTCGCGTGGCGGCTGATGCTCATGTGGCCGTACGGCGCCTGGCCTTCGCCGATGCGCATGGCGTAGTCGTTGTCCCCCGCGGGCTGATGCTGCTGGTCGAAGGCGGCCACCGCGATGACGGTGAGCGGCGCGCCGATGGGACCCATGCTCCCGGCCAGCCAGTCGTTGGTGCCGTCGAAGGCCACGGCGGGCGGGAGGTTGGAGGACGCGGGAAGGAAACGCGGCTGGCTGGCGGATGCTCCCTGCGCCAGCGCGTCGCCCCATCCGCTCATGTCGGGCCACAGCGCGACGGTGGCGCCGCCGGTCAGGGCGAGGGCATCGGCGCGCAGCCAGAGGCGCAGGCCATCGCGCGGCACGGTCGCGGCCCCGGCGACGGCGACCCACACCGTGACCTCGTCGGCAACCATGGCGATGCCATCGGACGCGCCCAGCCGGAGGATGTAGGTCCCGGGCGCGCTGAAAGTGGCGGTCGTCACCGGGTTGGAGGCGTCGGCAAAAGTCACCTCACCCGGGCCGAATACCTTGGCCCATTGCGCGGTGACCGCGCCGGGGACGGCGGGGAACCCATCGTCGGCCACCGTCCCCTGCAGCGAGGCCGCGCCGCCCTCAAGGATCTCGATGTCGGGGCCGGCGCCCACCGACGGGGGATCGTTGAGGCCGTGCCTGCCTTTCAACCCCGCGGTGAGGGCGGCCACCTCCGCCCCGTCCAACGCGCGATCATAGACGAGCACCTCCGCGATGTCCCCCTTGAGGAAGTGGCTGGCGAATCCCGCGCTGTTGGCGTAGCGGCCCAACTCCAGGCCACCATCCGTGGCCAGGGCGCGCGCGTAGTCCTGCACCACCTGTTCCCCTCCGTCCACGTAGAGCCGGTGGCGCGGGGAATCGGTCGCATGGACGGAAGCCAGCACCGCCCACCCCGCGCCGTCGAGGGCGGGGCCCATCGCGAAGTTCGTGCCCAGCCACGCATAGTAGCGGTTGGTGTTGCCGTTGTCGGCCGCGTGGCGGCTGATGCTCGCGTGGCCGTAGGCGGTGGCCCCATGTCCGAGCCTCGCGACGTAGTCGTAATCGCCGGAACCCTGGTTGGTCTGCGCGAAGCGCGCGACTGCCACGATGCTCACCGGCGCGCCGATTGCCCCGATCTGTCCCCCGAGCCAGTCGTCGGTCCCGTCGAAGCGGATCGCCGGAGCGCCGTTGGCGCCGTCAGGGACGAGCGTCGGCCGGGCGATGACCGCGCCCTGGGTCAGGTCCGCCCCATGGCCCGACTGGTCGGCCCAGGCGGACACCGCGGCGCCGCCCTCGGTGGTCACGCCGGCATCGGCCCGGACCCAGAATCGCGGCCCATCGGGGGGCGCGCCGTTGAAGAAATCCAGCGGGGCGGGGTCGGCCCCATCCGCGGTCCCGTCCCCGTCCGTGTCGCGCTCCAGCGGCAGAGTGCCAAGGCGGTGCTCGTCCAGATTGGACAGGCCATCCCCATCCGGGTCGTCGTACGTCTGCGGCAGCAGGCCGATCTCCTCTGCGCCCAGCGGGACGCGATACAGGCGGACCTCGTCCAACAGGAACGATCCCGTCGACGACGACGCGCCGTTGCCCATCACCAGCGAACCAGGCACCCCCGCCCACGGATGACCGACCGGGCCGGAAGACTCCAGATTCCCGTCCACGTACAGGAACCCGCCGGTCAAGCCCGCGTCGTACACCCCGGCCAGGTGATGCCATTCCCCGTCGCCGAGCGGCGGCGATGCCGCCGCTGCCTCGAGCGCGCCGCCGTCCGCGCCGTTGGTCTCGAAGGCCAGCCGCGCCAGCGCGTTGGTGCCGACGCCCAGCTCCCACGCGTTGCCCAGCCCGTCCTCCCACCGGGCCACCCGCGCGCCGGAGGCGAGGTTGGAGCCCGCCACCCACGCCGAGAAGGTGAAGCCATCGGTGCCGAGCGACACGAGCGACGGATCGAAACGCACCGCGCCCGTCGGCCCCAGGGCCAGCGCCCCCTCGTAGAGACCCGTGGGGAACGTTGGCGAATCGGCGCCCTGCACCCAGCCGGTAAGGCCTCCTCCCGAAATGTCATCCACCCGATTCGTCCCTGTCTGCTCCATCGGCCACCAGCCCACCAGGTGCGCCGAGCCCAGCACGTTGGTCGATAGCCCAACCACCGCCTCCCAGGCGTCGGGCAGCAGATCCCGGTCTTGATCGAAGCCCGAAGCGATGAGCCCCATCAGGGCGCAACCCAGAGTCACCAGCACCCAACGGGCCGGCCTCGGCCCCCCCGGCAGAATCTCGCCGGATCGAAAACGCATTACTCCAAGCACCCGTCAACATGCTTACCACCCCCTGATCTTCAACCCACTTCTTCTCATGCACCACGGAACCTGTCTAATGCCGGACCATCACCGGATATCGCCCCGGCATTCCCTGTTCATGTCATGGGTCACGGGCGCAAGCCGCGCCGCGTTTGTCGCGTTTTGGAAAGAGATTCCCCTGCCGTGACAACGGCGCCGGCGAAGAACCGACGTGAAACTCGACGTGAAACTCCCCTTGCCTCCTGCCCGCCACACGCTTTCATTAGGCGGTTCGGATTATGGACTGGATTGGACTCGGAATCTCGGTGCTGAAATCGGCCGCGGTCATTGGCGCGGCGATGGGCGTCGTGGCGTACACCGTATTGGCGGAGCGCAAGGTGAGCGCCCTCATCCAGGAGCGCGTCGGCCCCAACCGCGTGGGGTTGCCCATCATCGGCCTGGGCAAGTCCATCGCGCTGGGCCAGCCCATCGCCGACGCGTTCAAGCTGATCCTGAAGGAACAATTCACCCCCGCCCATGTCAACCGCCTGTATTTCTGGATCGCCCCGATCCTCGCCGTGGTGCCGCCCCTCCTGGTCCTCGGCCTCATCCCTTTCGGCAGTGTCCTCGACCTCCGCGCACTCGGGGTCAATCTCTCCATCCCCTGCGTCGTCGCCGACATCGATGTCGGTCTCCTGCTGGCGTTCGCGGTCGCCTCGCTCAGCGTGTACGGGATCGTGCTCGCCGGCTGGGCCTCGAACTCGAAATACCCGTTCCTCGGCGCGCTGCGATGCAGCGCCCAGCTCATTTCCTACGAGCTATCACTCGGCCTCTCGGTGGTGCCCGTGCTGCTGGTGACCGGCTCGCTGAACCTGCCCGACATCGTCGAGTACCAGAAGGCCTGCGGCTGGCTCGCCCTGCCCGTCATCGCCGACGGATGGTCGGTCGCCTCCTTCGCCCTGTGGATCCCGATGGCTGTCTCATTCATCGTCTTTCTGGTGTCCACCTTCGCCGAGACCAACCGCCTGCCCTTCGATCTACCCGAGTCCGAGACCGAGCTCGTCGGCGGCTATCACACCGAGTACTCCGGGATTCGCTTCGCGATGTTCTTCCTCGGCGAGTACGTCGCGCTCGTCGCCGCCTCGGCGCTCGCCGTGACCCTCTTTTTTGGCGGCTGGAGCCTGCCGGGCCTGGGCTTCCCCCTGGTTCCCTCGGGCGATGGCAACCTGACCGCCGGGCTCGCCAACATCGCTGTCTTCGGGGCCAAGGCGGCCGCGTTCATCTTCTTCTTCATGGCGATCCGCTGGACGCTGCCCCGGTTCCGGTATGACCAACTCATGCGGCTGGGGTGGAAGGTCTTCCTCCCCCTCTCCATCGCCAACGTCATCCTCACCGCCCTGATCGTCGCGCTGATCGAGCGGGCGTGACTGCGGCTACGGCGGGCCCACGCGTATCGGCCCGAACAGATTGTCGGAATTCGCCCCGCCGTATCCGAAGTATCGGATCGCGTCCATCGGCCCCGTCATCCTCGCGCTCACGCGCGCGCCTGCCGCCTCGAGAGTGATGGTCCCCGCCTCGATGTCCACCGCCACCGTCACGCCGATCCTGCCCCTGGCATCAAACTTGGCCTTCTCCTCCGCGCGCGCCACGCCCTTACCCGCCAACACGAGACTGCTCCTGCCGCCGTAATACAGCTGGCATTCGACCCAGTCCCCGGGATCTGGCCCGCCCCCAAAGACGAAAAACGCGTTGCCGTGCCTCTTCTCCCCGGATTTCCCCGCGGCCCGCTGCACCGTGAAGCGGAAAATCGCCTTTGAGATCGGCGCGTCGGCCCGCCGCACCGCGTAGCCCGCCTTTTCGTCACTTGTCCGGAACAGCGCGCCGCCGTCACTCGCCTCCATGGTCGCATTCAGCAACCGGAACGACCCCACCTCCATCGGCGCGCCGCCCTCTGGCGCGACTGGCGCCCCGTCGTCGTCATCGTCACCGTCCGCACCGGAGCCGCCCCCCTCCAGCGACTTCGCCTGGTTGACCCATGATGCCGTCACGCGCGCGGGCCTGTGCCGGTCGATATCGGGCATGTGGTGGAGCGCCACCGACGCAAACATCGGATAATTGCACACGCACCCGTGCCCGAGCATGGGCGCGGCCATGATGCCGCCGGCCGGTATGAAGCTCGTCGTGCAACCCGAGCGCATCGAGTTCAGGCCGATCATCCGATTCCCGTCGATGTCGTACAGCTCGGTGGCCGCATCCCGATAGACGAGCAGATGGTTGTTGCCGATCACACGGGCGCACGTCCTCGGTCTCGGGATCGCCGTATTCTCCCCGGCCTCCTTGCCCGTCACGATATCGAAGAGGTAGCCATACGCCCCCTTATACTCGGATAGCAGCAGGTAATCCTCCGTCACCACCGGGGCGTAGACCCGCCGGAGATCCTGCTGCGTCACGCGGGGCCCCGACCAGGCGGGCGCACCGTCCGCCGCTCGAAACACCTGCAACTCATTGCGATTGGCCGCAAGCACGATCAAGCCGTGCTTCGCGTTATGCGCCAACACCGGCTGGATCGGTTCGTGCCATGCCCTCGCAAGCTCCTCCCGCACGGTCTCTCTGGGCGATGCTCCGTAGGCGACGTTCTTCTCCCATCGGACTGCCCCATCCGCCACGTTCATCGCGAAGAGTTTCCCCTCGTTCGTCCCGGCCTTCCCGGCCGCACCACGGCCTGGCGTGTCGTAATCAAGCCCGAAGAGGATACCCCCGCCGAGGGCGCATGTCGTCGATCCGCGTTCGCTTGGCCGATCCCAGCGCAACTCGCCCGTGTGCCGGTCGAGCGCCACGAGGTGCCGCCCGAGCATCGCCACCAGAAGATCTCCGCATAGGCGCACCTCCGTCCACTCTGGGATGCCCTGCACCTCGCCCGATTGACCCTGGGCCCGGATCATCCGGGTTTCGTGGATCGCAGAATGCGCCTGGTCCCGGAGCCGCCCGGGAATCTCGATCACCCGCGTCGCGTTCCCCGACGCCACGTCGAAGGCGTGCAGCGCCGCGCCCGTCACCACGTAGAGCCAATCCGCCGCCACCGCACAGTTTCGGTCGGTGGGCCGCCCATACTGCCGGCTGTCGAAGAACCGGGTCTTCACGTAGGGAGTCAGGGGCACCTCGGCGCGCCATAGATAGCTGCCGGTGTAGATGTCCACGCAGTGGATCTTCTCCCCCGTGATGATGAACATGCGCCCGTCGGACACGAGCGGGTAGGGGTTGCGCTCGTGCTGGAAATGGGTTTCGGGGGTGAAGAATCGGTCGATGTCGCCCGAATACCAGAGGATACCCAGCGGCCACTTGACCAGTTGGTCCGGGCTGGCGAAGCAATTGCCCGCGTCGCCGGCCTCGTGCGTCCAATTCGCCGCGCCCGACGGCGGGGCCTCCCTCCGCACGACCAGATCGGGACCCTCCGCGCGAGACGTGTACCCCCGACGATCTTCAAGTAGCCGGGCCACCCGTGCCGCGTGCCCCGCGCCACCAAGGAAACGCATCTCGCCCGTGTGGGGCCGCAGCGCGTCGAGCGCCGCCGAAAGGACGTCATCCTCCGGGCACGCCGACGCGGGTGAACCCACCAGCACCCTGTTCGCCCAATACGGCGCGAGGCCCATCGCGCCCGGGTTCCCGACCATCACCTGCACGCGCCGCCCATGCAGTCCCCGCTCCGCCAGCCACCGCCTCGCGGCCTCCGCACTCGCCGCTTCCGATTCGACGAGAATCACGCGGCAGTCCTGCTGGACCGCCAGCGCCTCGGCCTGCTCGCGTTTGTCGCAACCGACCACGAGCGCGAACCCGCCCTTCGGCGAGGCGCGCCGATCCGCGTCGGTTGCCCCGGTCACACTCGCCGTCCCGCCGTCGTGTTTTCCACCGTCCCCAAAACACACCACGCGCCCTTCGTCCGTGGCCACCACCAGTCTCCCATCCGCGACCAGCGCATTCACGGGCGTGCCCCCCACGGAAGCCTGCCACGCGATTCGCGGCTTTTCGCCGTCCTCCGGAATCGCGACCGCCGCGACCGTGTTGGAGCCCCCCGCGAAAAGTTGTCCTCCCGCCTTGAGCAGGACCTTGAGCGGCGACGCCATCTCCCATTTGATGGGGAACTCCAGCCTCGGGATCGTCACCTTCTTTCTCCCCTCCCCCAGATGCGCCTGCCGGACCCCCGTCCACCTCGGCCGATCCATGTCCCTCGCGACGATCCGGTCATATGCCGGGAAGCGCACCCGCGTCTGCCCCCGCGGGATGAGATAGGCGGACTCCTCCGCGAACTCGGACTGATAGAGCACGCCTGGCGCCAGCACCGGTTCGGTGTACCAGTTCTCGTTGTGCAACCGCAACGAATCGGCATTCAGGAAAGGCCTGTTCTTGATGACATGGAGCTCGTTCTCCGGTGTCTCCTTCGACCAGAACAGCGCCGACCGCGCCTCGCGGAGACCATCCCCCATCTCCGGCACGGCATCCGCACGCGTCCCAAACCAGTTCCCGCCCTGGACGCAATAGCGCCCCATGCCCGCCAGATACCATGTCCCCCGCGGCGGATTCGTTTTCACGTAAAAGCAGGTGTATGGTTCCATCGAGCCCGTCGCCGGATCAAACCACGCGGCCAGCGATCGCCCGCTGGGCACCGCGAGTCTCCCATCGATGTGGGCCAGGTAACCCTGCGGCGGCAAACCGATGTCGTAGGCGCGCCCATGGTCGCTCATCCCCTGGCTCACATGCGACAGGCTATCCTGGCGCCAGATCATCTCCCCGGTTGCGGCCTTGACCGCGCACACGTACACGCCCTCCTCGGGCCAAATGCCGGCCCCGAAGAAAATCACGCCCCCGTCTTCCACCGGGGCACCGCGGACGGGCCACCGCGAGCACATCCGCCCGTTGATCAACACGCGGCTTTCGGGGAGTTTCTCGGGCGCGCCCCTCACCTTCCAAAGCAGGGCGCCCTCGCGCGCCGAGACACAATAGAGATAGCCATCGTCCGAGCCAAAGCACACGCTCCCGCCCACGCACACCGGCGCCAGCCGCACGGGTCCCTCCGCAAAGAACCGCCACCGGATGGCCCCGGTCGCCAGATCCAGCGCCGTCACATCGTCGGTCACGTTGGACGGCACGAACACCAATCCCCCCGCCGCCACCGGCGCGTAGGCCACATCCGCGCACATCCGATACTGATGGTCGTACGCGGGATCCGAAATGGGAAGCACCCTCTCCCACAACCGCGCCCCGGTCGACGGTCCGGGTTCGTCGGTCGCGCCAGAACGGTTGCCGTCATGACGCCACTGTGGCCAGTCGGCGCCCAGCGCCCCCCCGCTCACGACAACCGCCACCACCGTGACCCCGGCCCACCTGCGTATCGCGCGCCACGCCATCCGCTAGCCTTTTGTCGGAAACTCCAACGGCGTCAAGCCGCCCGGTGACCGCTGCGGGAATTCTCGAGCCACCGGGCCCAGGATAGCCTCCCCGCGTCCCGGTGTCCGCGCGCGGCGGGGCGCCACCGGAGCCGACAATGTGACTGACCGATCGCCTCAGGCGATTGGCGGCCAAACGCTGACGCGTTCGGCTACGGGAATTCCCGAGTCAGTCCTTCTTCTCGGCGGCCTTCGCCTCGCCCGGTGCAGTCTCAGGGGCCATCTCGCTCGCCGGCGCTTCTTTGCCAGCCCCTTCCTTCTTCTCCTCGTCCTTCTTCTCTTCCTTCTTCTTGAGGACGTCGGGGCGATCCTTCATGAAGAACGAGACGCGGCTCTCTTCAAGCAGGTACGTCCAGCGCTCCATCGCCTTGGCGTCGGCAAGCTTCTTCTTGAGCTCATCGTGCTTCTTCTTGAATTCCTCATCGAGGCGCTTCTTGTCCTCTTCCTTCTCGTCCTTGCCCGGTTCCCGCTTCTCGGGGATCGCGGCCGTGACCGCGATCCGCACGAAGGAGCGGTTCTGAGGATCCCTGTGACCGATCTTCAGGGTGTAGGTGAACCCATCGAAGGTCTTGATCTCGGCCACCCGGGGCTTGTCCAGGCCCACGGAATCCGCCTTTGTCTCCGGCGCCACCAGATCGAAAAACGTCGCGTACGACATCGGATTCTTGGCGGTATAGCCGTGGGTCGCATCGTCAAATTCCTCACCGGGCGCTGCGTTCTGGAGCTTCAGCTCGTCGGTGTCCTTCTCCCGCGACAGGGCCCACACTTCCTTCCCGTCCGCCCCCCTGACGACGATCGACTTCGCCGCGCCCACATCGGGCAGGTCGCGCTTGATCCAATCCAGCGGCGCGGGGGTCAGGCGATAAAAACTGTCCGACACCAGCCAGACGTTGTCCGATCCCGCCGCCTTGACGAAGCGCCCGCTGCCGTTCCCGGGGCGCTTCCCGATCAACAGCTTGATCGGTTCCTTCGCCCCCTCCTTCCAGAACTCGACGAGCGTTCCCTTGCCCTCGCCCTCGCCCGGCGCCTCCAGCTCCAGCCGGCCCAGCTGCGAGGGGCCCGCCAGCACGCCCTGCACCGACTTCAGGTCCCAGATGGAGCGCAGCACCTCGCTGACCCGCTCGAAATCCGCCGGATACGCCCAGCGATCCTCCACCCCCCACGTCCCATCCTTGCGCACCACCGTCACCTTGTTGCTCGCCCCCGCCACGACGATCTTCGCGATGTCGTTCAGCGGAAAGTCCGGCAGCACCTTGCCGCCCGCCGGCGCGCCCGCGCTCTCCAGCGCGCCCGATCGCCACCGCTGGATGCCCAGGGCCATGCCCAACAGCACCACCGCGATCCCCAGAATGAATAAGAGCTGCTTCTGCCTCATGACGCCTTCTCCCGCCTGCGGGCCGCCCACGCCAGCGCCACTCCCGCGACGGCCACCAGCGCCGGCATCCCAGCAATGTTGATCCACTTGATCGTCGTCTCCAGCGACTCGACATCCTGCCGGAATTCCTTGCGCACCTGCTTGAGCTCCATGCGCACCTGCGCCCTCCTCTTGTGGAAGCGCTCGACCTCCGCCTGCTGCTCCGGCGACAGGATCATCGCCTGCCCGGCGTCCTTCTTGCCGCGCTGCAGTTCGCCGAGCCGCTGCTCCGTCTCCTCAAGGTCGCGCTCGAGCGAATTGATCTTCTCCTGATAACGGGACTGCGCCTCGGCCTCCATCTTCTGGATCAGCGTGAAGGGCCGCCTCTGCGATCCGCGGCTCCGCACCCCGATCAGGCGCGTGTCGCCGCCCAGCTGGTCGACCATGTTCTGCACCAGCGCCAGATTGCCGTTCGCAGGCATCACGATCCGCTGCCCGAAGAGGTTCCCCGCCCGCACCGCGAACTGGTCCGACAGAAAATCCGCGTCGGCCACGACGATCACCGCGGTCTCCTCCTTGCACTCCTTCAGCCCGGGAGGCGACTTGTCGGCCTCTTCCTTCTTCTCGCCATCCTTCTTCTCCGCGTCGGCCTTCGCCTCGCCCTCCTTGCCCTCGTCCTTCTTCTCGCCGGGCTTGCCGTCCGGGAAGGCCGTCTTGAACTTGCCGCGCAGCCGCACGGCCAGCGCGTACTCGGTGTTGGATGGCGCGAAATCCTTCAGGATCTGCTTCTCCGAGAACCTCGCCGTCATCGAGTCCACGAGCTGCGACTGCTTCGAGCTCTTGATCAGGGTCTCCATCTGGATGCCCTCGGGCGGCTTCCCGGACAGCGATCCGGCAAACGGGAACATCAGGTCGTCGATGCCGCTCGTGATCACGTCCTTCGCGTCGAGCGCCCCGGCCGTGAGCCTCAGGACCACCGGCACCACGCTCGGCCCGCCATCGCGGTTGAAGATGCTGCGGTACTCCATGTCCGCCACGACCTTCCCGGGCTCCAGGGTCAGCCCCCAGCCCTCGAACAGCTTCTTGAGCGTCGAGCTATCCTGCCCCCCGCCCCCCATCATCATCTGCTGCGGGTTGCCACCCCCGGCCGACAGGCATAGCGGATCCACGAAAACCAGCAGCCGCCCGCCGCGCATCAGAAACTGGTCGATGGCATACTCCGCGTCCTCGGAAAGATCCGCCGGATGAACCACCACCAGCAGCGTCACGTCCTTGTCGATCTCGGTCGCCGACGCCTGGATCTCGCGCACGTCGAAATCCCCCTGCAGGTCCGAAAGGAAAACCCACGGCTCGCTTCCCCGCTGGCCCATCTGCATCATCATCGGATTGGGCATGTTGCCGAACACGGGCAGGGCGCTCATCACGCCGATGACGTTCTTCTTCGGGCGCGACACCTGCGCGATCAGCCGCGCGATGTCGTACTCCAGCAGGTCCTCGCGGCTCGGGGACAGAAAGGGCACCGCCGCCACCTGGTCCAGGCAGCTCGCCGCCAGCCCCAGGTAGATCGAGCGATCCAGGTCCACCGCCTGCGCCGTGACCCCATCCAACTCCGCGGAGTCCTCCGCGTCGGAATCCGGCTTGGGGTCGAATTTCTGGAGCACGATCTTCCCGCCGGAGGCCCCCTTGATCTCCAGCAGCAGGTCCTCGACCTGCCGGGCGTAGGACTTCATGAACACCGGCATCGCCTCGTCGCCCGTCGCGTAGAACCTCAGCGCCACCTGCGTGTCGAGGCCCTTGATCATTTCCCGGGTCCCCTTCGATAGCGTGAAGAGCCGGCTCTCGGTCAGGTCGACCCGCGCGCGGATCGATCCAAATATCCAGTTGGCCAAGACCACGATCGCGAAGATCCCCGCGACCCCGGCCGCCGAATACAGCCAAGTCTCTAGTTGCTTCTTCTTCTCAGACATAAGGCGCCTCCTCTGGAAATGCCGGACCCGGTCAGCCCGACCGCTGGGCGCGCAGGATGACGGACGTCGTGAACAGGCTGAACCCTATCAGGCTCAGGAAGAACGCCACGTCCCGCATGTCCAGCACGCCCTTCTGGAACGCTTAGAAATGCGTCATCACGCTGAACGACGCGATGAAATCCACCAGGCCCGAGCCCCCGCGCAGCAGCTTCTGGATGATGTCGGTCACCACCGGGAAACCCGCCAGGATCAGGAATAGGAGGACGACCACCGCGATGATGAAACTGATGACCTGGTTGCGCGTCATGGCCGAGGTCATGCACGTGACCGCCAGATACCCGCCCGCCAGCAGCAGGCTGCCGCAGTAGCCGCACGCGATCGCGCCCAGGTCCGGATCGCCCAGGAATGCCACGCTCAGCACGATCGGAAAGGTCAGCCCCAGCGCCAGCGCCAGCACGGCCCAGGAGGCGAGGAACTTGCCCACGATAGCCTGCCACGGGGTGATGGGCATCGTCAGCAGCAGCTCCATCGTCCCGAGGCGATGCTCCTCGGCCCAGAGGCGCATGCCCACGGCCGGCACGAGAAAGAGGTACAGCCACGGATGCCATGAGAAGAACGGCCAGCTGAGCGAGGTCTCGCCGCGCTCGAAGAAGCCGCCCGCCATGAAGGTGAAGAAGCCCGTCAGGGCCAGAAAGATCACCACGAACACGTAGGCGACCGGCGACAGAAAGTAGCTATACAACTCGCGCTTGGCGACGGTCGCCACGTTGCGCCACGCGATGCAGCAGTTCGAGTTCATCGTATCCGATCCCCTCACTTCACGGTGTCCGGGCGCGTGATGGCCCGGAAGACTTCATCCAGGCGGCCCTCCTCGGTCCGCAGCTCGCGCACCGACCAGCCGCCCTTCTTCGCGATCTCGAAAACCTCGCCCGCCATGCCGTCGGATCCCGACCCCGCCTTGGGTTCGACGCGCGCGACGACGACGCCCCCGTCCGCCTGCGCCCGGACGGTCCCGAGCCCCTTGAGGGCGCCCTCGACCGCCTCCGGCGCGACCCCCGCGACCCTGATCACCACCGCGCCCGCCTGCGGCGCCTTCCGCTTCAGCTCCGCCGGCGTCCCGTTGGCCACGATCTGGCCGCGGTCGATGATGATCGCCCGGGTGCACGCCGCCTCCACCTCCTCCAGGATGTGCGTGGAAAATATGATCGTCTTGTCGACGCCCATCTTCCGGATGAGCGTGCGGACCTCCTGCTTCTGGTTCGGGTCCAGCCCGTCGGTGGGCTCGTCCATGATGAGCACCGGCGGATCGTGCAGGATCGCCTGCGCCAGGCACGTGCGGTGCCGGTAGCCTTTCGACAGCGTCTCGATCTGCTGGTGCACCACGCGCTGCAGCGAGCACGTCTCGATCGAGCGGTCCACGGCCTGCTTCTTCCGCGCGCCCTCCAGGCCGCGCAGCTCCGCGACGAATTCCAGGAACGCGCGCACGGTCATGTCCGTATAGAGCGGCGCGTTCTCGGGGAGATACCCGATCAGCCGCCTCGCCGGAAGCGGATCCTCCCAGGCGTCGTGCCCGCCCACCGTCACGCGCCCGTCCGACGGCGGCACGTAGCCCGTGATCATCCGCATCGTCGTCGATTTCCCCGCCCCGTTCGGGCCGAGGAAACCGAGGATTTCGCCCTTCGTGACCGTGAAGGAGACTCCCTTCACGGCCTGGATGTGCCCAAACGATTTCGATAGACCCTTGACTTCGATCATGGCTGGTAATCTCTCAGAAGAGGACGGTGATGTTACGCGCGCGCATAAAATTTCAACTAAAAATTTCGCCGCCGAACGGTCGCCGGCAACTCCCAAGCCGTGGACTCGGACCGGCGTCCGTCGCCACGCATTCTCAAAGCAACTTCCGGGGCGCTACGCCGCGGCCTTCTGCGGCGCGGCCGCCTCGACGATCTTGGCGAACGTCGTGGGATCGCTCACGGCGATCTCGGCCAGCACCTTGCGGTCCAGTTCGATGCTGGCCTTCTTGAGCGCCTCGAACAGCCGGCTGTAGGTCACGCCCAGCTCGCGGCACGCCGCGTTGATCCGCGTGATCCACAGCGCGCGGAAATTCCGCTTGCGGGTCTTGCGGTCGCGGTAGTGCCAATACTTGGCCTTCATCTGGGCGTCCTTGGCATAGCGGAACAGCTTGCTCCGCCTGCCGCGGTAACCCTTCGATGCCTTGATGACCTTCTTGCGCCTCGCCCTCGAGGCCGGTGAATTAGTCGCGCGTGCCATGTCTCAGATCCTCCTTGGGCCCATCAATGCGAGAAGGGCAACAGCTCCACGATGTGTCCCTTCAACCCCGACTCCACCGTCGTGGTCCGGGACAGATTGCGCTTGCGCTTGCGGCTCTTGCACGAGAGCAGGTGCCGGCGCCCGGTCTTGTGGCGCACGATCTTGCCACTGCCGGTCACCTTGAACCTCTTGGCCACCGCCTTGTTCGTCTTCGACCTCGCCACTTTCTTGCGCATCAGATCCTCCTGTCCGCCCGCCTCACGTCTCGGCCTCGTCGTTCTCGTCACCCTCCTCGGGTTCCTCGACGGCCTCCTCGTGGGGCAGGCTATATTTCCGCACCCGCTTGTGCTGCGGCAGGGGCGCCACCATCGCCACGATGACGCGGGCGCCGACCCGCTTGGGGTCGCCCTCGACCTGGCCGACGTGGCTCAACGCCCCGCAGACGCCCCGGACCATCTCTGGACCCGAGTCGATCTGGACCATTTCTCGGCCGCGGAACATGAGAGTCAACTTCACCTTCATGCCCTTGTCAAGGAAGACCTCGGCATTCCGCAGTTTTGTCAGGCGGTCATGCGGGGCGATGTTCGGACGGAATTTGATCTCCTTGACCTTGCCCCCGTGCTGGTGCTTCCGGGACTCCCGCTGCATCTTGGCCTGCTGGAACTTATACTTGCCGAAATCGATGATCTTGCAGACCGGCGGGGCGGCATTCGGCGCAACTTCCACGAGGTCGAGCCCGGCGGTCTTCGCCCGAGCGATGGCCTCCTCGATCCGCAGGGTGCCCAGTTTCTGGCCCTCTTGGTCGATCACCAGGACCTCTCGGGCCCTGATGCGGTGATTGGCCCGGATCCTGCCTGGGCCATCGTAGCGGTTGAACCTATTTGGGTGGATAATGTGCCCCCTGGGTTGGATTCACGGATTGTGGGATGGCGTCACGCGCCGATGACGCCCCTGGGAGGGGCCTTCAGCCGCGCCGGGGCGCGGGACGATGTTGCGTGACGCTGCGACACTTCGATTAAAACAAAAACTCGCCTGTTGATACTACGCAAACCCGCCCCGCGCAAGCGGAATCTGAATCCGGGGTTAGTCCAGCCGCTGCCGGAACCACTCGATCGTCCGCCGCATCCCCTCGTCCAAACCGACGCGGGGCTCCCAGCCGAGGATGCTCTTGGCCCGCCCGATATCGGGGCGCCTTTGCCTGGGGTCATCCACCGGCAACGGTTTGTAGATGACCCGGCTCCGGGCTCCGGTCATCTCGATGATCTTCTCCGCAAAGGCCTTGACCGTGAGTTCCGCCGGGTTGCCGATATTCACCGGCTCGCGGAAATCGGACTGGGAGAGCCGGTAGATGCCCTCGATGAGGTCCGCGACAAAACAGAAACTGCGCGTCTGCGAACCGTCGCCGAAAACCGTCAGGTCCTCGCCCCTGAGCGCCTGTCCGACAAACGCGGGCACGACCCGGCCGTCCCGCAGGCGCATGCGGGGGCCATAGGTATTAAAGATGCGCACGATGTGCGTGCGGACCCCGTGGGAGCGGTGGTAGGCCATGGTCATCGCTTCGGCAAAGCGCTTGGCCTCATCGTATACGCCCCGGGGCCCGATGGGATTGACGTTGCCCCAATAGTCCTCCTGCTGGGGATGGACCAGCGGATCCCCGTAGACCTCGGAGGTCGAGGCCAGCAGAAAACTCGCGCCCTTGGCCCGCGCCAGCCCGAGCGCCTTGTGCGTCCCCAGCGCGCCCACCTTGAGCGTCGGGATCGGCAACTCCAGATAATCGATCGGGCTGGCGGGCGACGCGAAGTGGAACACGAAATCCACCGGCCCGGGCAGGTAGATGTACTCCGTGACGTCCTGCTTGATAAACTTGAAGTTCTCGTTGCCGGCGAGGTGCTCGATGTTTGCCACGCTGCCGGTGAGCAGGTTGTCGATGCCGATGACCCGGTGGCCCTCGGCCACGAGGCGGTCGGTCAGGTGCGAGCCGAGGAATCCCGCGGCCCCGGTCACTACGGAAACGGGCATTCGTCCGCTTTAGGTCCGGGCGACGAAACCTCAAACCAAAAAGCGCGCGTGCCGGAAGCCCGACAGCGGCCCCTGCCCCCCGAGCGACTTCGCGAAACCCGCGACGCCGAAGAGCCGCCCCATGCCCTCCGGGTGGGCGATCGCGCGAAAGGCCGCGGCCAGGGCCGCCGCATCACGCGAGCCCTCCAGCCGCCGGAGATCGTTCTCGAGCACACCGACCGCGAAATGGTGCTGGTCCACGACGCCCAGGCACTCGAGTCCGGCCGCCGGCGCGGACGATGTGAGTTCGGTCCAGTTGACGTGCGCGGTGATGTCCTGCTGCCCCGGCGCTTCCAGCACGTCGGCCACCATGCGGTGGCGACGATAGGCCCGGATCGTGCCATCCGTGCGCGCCGCGTCGTAGTACGCCTCGGCGGCCAACCCGTAGTCGAAGGCCAGGATCACACCGGAGGATAGCGCGGCGGCGGCGGACCGGAGCCATGGCCGCAGGCCATCGTGGATCTCGGTCGCGTAGCCCTCGATCTCGGGCAACGCGATCCGCGCCACCATCCCGGCAAGTTCTCCCGACACCTCCTCGCCCTCCGCCCAGTGAAACCGATCGCCGCGCCAGACCACCCGCATCTCCCGCCACGCCCCACGCGAGAACCGCACCCGCGCGACCGGGAGCGCGTCCAGCAGCTCATTGCAGAAGAAAACCCCCTCCCCAGGCGTCGCCGCCAGCTCGTCCAGCGACACCGCGTGCGCCAGTTTCTCGCCGGCGCCCCCCGCCTCCAGCGTGGCGCGCTGCCTCTCCCGCCAATGCCCGAGTGGTTCCACGATCATGCAACGGGCCGCGGCATAAAGCCCCGGCGCGAATTCCCGGCACCAGCCCAGCACGTCCGCCGCCAGCCTTCCATCGTGCGCGCCCTGCTCGATCACGGCGAACGGCTCCGGGCGACCCATGCGCGCCCAGACCTCGTGGATCTGCTGCGCCAGGATGTGCCCGAAAAGCCGGGACACCGAAACGCTCGTCAAAAAATGTCCCTCGCGCCCAATCCCCGCCACGGGCCCCGCATAGAACCCTTCCGCGGGATCGTACAGGCACAGCTCCATGAACCTGCGGAACGTCACGCCCCGGGCGCCACCCTCGTCCCGGATGCGCCGCGCGAGCGTGGGCCCACGCCCTTCGCCGCTCACGCGCCCCCCAACAGAAGGGCCTTGAGCGCCCTGCAATAATCCCGCGGGCTCTCCGCCGCCAGGATGCCCGACACGACAACCATCCCGCGAGCCCCGGACGCGATCACCTCTCGCGCATTCTCCAGCTTGATCCCGCCGATGCAGAAAACCGGTATTCCCGAACCCGCGACCACCCTCCCCACGTCGCTGAGCCCGATCGCCCTGTAATCGGGTTTCGTCGGCGTCGCAAAGAGCGGCCCGAACCCGATGTAGTCCGCCCCCTCCGCCCCGGCCGCGAACGCCTGCTCCGGCGAATGCGTCGACTTGCCCACGATCGGTCTCGGCACAGCGTCCCCCGCCGCCCGCATGCGCGCCTCCTCCACCGGGAGGTCGTCCTGGCCCACGTGGACGCCGTCGGCGCCGATCGCGCGCGCCACCTCCGGCATGTCGTTGACGATCAGGGGCACGCCCGCATCGCGCAGGATCGGAAGTATCCCGCGGCCCATCGCCGCCACCGCATCGGCCGACAACCCTTTCGCCCGAAGCTGCACCACGTCGGCGCCGCCCGCGACGAGTTCGCGCGCATAGAACTCCGGCGACCGCCCCCCGAAATAACCCGTGTCGATGATCGCGTACAGCCGCGCGTCAGCCAACGCACCCATACATCAGCCTCCCCTTCTGCCGGCGGGTCCCGAGGCACCACCAGGGTCGAAAATGTAGCCGAAGACGTGAGGCATTGGCCAAACGCTCACGCGTTCGGCTACGGGAAACGCCGCGGCAATTTCCGAGTCCGTCACCTCGGAAAAAAGAACTCCTGCACGATCGCCTCATTGCTGAGCCGGGCAGGCGCCGCGCCATTCTCGCTCACCATCAGCGCGGATGCCGGGCGCGCCTTGATGTAGATGCGCTCCCCCTCGCAGCTGATCCGCTGCCGCGCACCCACGATGCCGTCGAAAAGCGGCTCGTCGTCATTGCCGTTTACGACGACTTTGACAAACGCCTCCTCCTCGGCCACGACCTCGAGGCGCATGACCGGACGCACCGGCTCCGCCCGAGGAATGCTCTCGACCATGGGCTCGGGCACCACCGGCGCGGCCGCCGGGGGCGCCACGGGCACGCCGGGCGGAATGCTCGGCGTCTCGACCGGCGGCGGGGTCGCGGGCTCCGCAGCGGCGACCGGCTTCGGCGCCGGGGCGGCCGCCGGGCTCTTCTGGGCGGCGGGTGGCGCCACGGCTGGCGCGGGCGCCACCACGGACGCGGTCGGCGGCGGCGGGGGTGGCGCCTCCTCCTCGCTCCCCCAGATCCGCCACGCGACCCACCCGGCGATCGCGAACAGGATCACCGCTACCGATCCCATGAGGTTTCCGCCCACCGAGCGGGCGACCGGCTCCCTGACCTTGTGCACCACCGGCGTGGGCAGCTTCTCGATCGCCTCCAGCGGTCTCACCGCGGGCACGAATTCGCTGATCCTGCCATCCAGACGCTCCACCATCCGCCGCTCGTCCAGCCCCAGCGCCTTCGCGTAGATCCGCACGAACCCGCGCACGCACGCCACGCTCGGAAAATGCGCGTAGTTGTCGTTCTCAAGATCCTGGATCTGGTCCGCCCGGATCTTGGTGACTTTCGCCGCCGCCTCCACCGTCCAGCCCCGCAACTCGCGGAACTTCCGGAATTCCACCCCGATGGGCGGCCCCTCGCTGCCGTTATGCGTCAACATAGTCTATCCTGCCACCAGAGGAGGCTGCGGACACAGTCCCACAGGCTCCTAGTCCGGCCCGATGAGCACCTCGCGCGGCTTGGCGCCATTCTCCGGCCCGACGATCCCGCGCCGCTCCAAGACATCCATAATCCGGGCCGCGCGGGTATAGCCCAGCCGAAGCCGACGTTGCAACAAGGATGTGGAGGCCTTCCCCTCCTGCCGCACGACCTCGATGCACTGCGCCACCAGCTCCTCGTCCTCCTCGTCCTCCTGCGATTCCGACGTGGCGCTCCGCATCTTTTCGTGCACCGCCTCCTCGTAGGCGGCCGGGCACTGCTTCCGGATGTACTCCACCACCCGGTGCACCTCCTCGTCGGACACGAATGCCCCCTGCGCGCGGACCAGTTTCGGCGAGCCCGGCGGGAGGAAGAGCATGTCGCCCTTGCCCAACAGATTCTCCGCGCCCCCGTCATCCAAAATCACCCGCGAATCCAGCGCCGAGGGCACCTTGAACGACACCCGGCACGGGATGTTCGTCTTGATCACCCCGGTGACCACCTGCGCACGCGGGGTCTGTGTCGCCAGGATGAGATGGATGCCCGCCGCCCGCGCCTTCGCCGAGAGCCGCGCGATGGCCAGCTCGACATCCTTGGGGGCCGTCTGCATCAGGTCCGCCAGCTCGTCGATAACGATCACGATGTACGGCAGCCTGTCGGGAACCTCGGCGGGCTCCGGCAAAGGCGCGGGCGCCTCACCGTCCTCCTCGTCATCGGTCTTCGCCAGTTTCTCGGGCAGATCGAGCTGCTCGATCACGGGATCCGCCTTCGGGCGCCGGTTGAATGCCATGATGTTCCTGACGCCCACCTTGGCCATCAGGTCGTAGCGCTTCTCCATCTCGTTGATCACCCAGCGCAGCGCCACCAGCACCTTCTTCGGATCCGTCACCACCGGAACGATCAGGTGCGGCAGGCCGTTGTACACCTGCAGCTCCACGACCTTCGGGTCCACCAGGATGATCCTGAGGTCCGCCGGGTTGAACTTCATCAGGAGGCTCATCAGCATGCAATTGATGCAGACCGATTTTCCCGAGCCCGTGCTCCCGCCGATCAGCATGTGGGGCATCTCGGACAGATCGGGGACGAGCGGCGCGCCATACACGTCCTTGCCGAGCGCCAGCGGCACGCGCGCCTCACTCTCGGACCAGGCCCCGGTCTCCAGAAGGTCCCGGAGGCTGATCGGCACCTTGCTGGCATTTGGCAGATCGACCGCCACGCTGTCCTTGCCCGGCACGGGCGCGAGGATGTTGATGCTCTCCGCCTTCATCGCGCGCGCGATGTCCCGATCCAGGCTCAGGATGCGGTCGACGCGCACACCCGGCGCGGGATACAGCTCGTACCGCGTGATGGTGGCGCCGCGCGTGATGTCGCCCTTCTCCACCGTGATCCCGAACTGCCCGAGGGTCTGCACGAGCACGTCCTGCTTCGCGGCCAGCTCGTCCGCCGTCGCCGCCACGCGCTTCGACGGGTCCGAGCGCTCCAGCAGTGAGATCGGCGGCAGCTGATACTTCTCGTAGCTGGGCGCCGGCTGCGGCGCGACCACCTCGTCGCCCTTCGCCTTGGCCCCGACCGGCCGCTTGCGCTCCGGCTTCGACACCTTGGGCGATTCGGCCTCCGCACGCTTCATTGCGGGGGCCGATTGGTCCGCGGGCACCCCGGCCGCGTCGATGATCTTCGGCTCGGGCCGAGGCACCCTCCGTATCGGCGGCTCCTCCGGCGCCTCCGTGCGCGGCGCGGGCCGGCCCGCGCCTTCGCCTTCGCCCACCCCCGCACCGACCTTCTTCAACTGTTTCTCCAGCTGCCTCTTCTCGCGCTCCAGTTGCTTGCGCTGTAACTCCAGTCTCTTCTGGGCGTCCGCGCGCGCCATGCGCCACCGGTAGATCGTGCTGATGATCCACGGCCCGGCCTCCCGGATCATCTTCAGCGGCCGGATGCGCAACAGCAGGATTAGCGCCGTGAAATAGACCGTCAGCAACACGAGCGGCGCCCCCACCGGCCCCAGGAATCGCCCCAGGAGCATCCGGTTCAGCCCCTCCCCCACCACGCCACCGGGACTCTCCAACTCCTTCGCCTCCGCCCAGCCCCCAAGGACCCCGTCGGCCCAATCCGCCAGCCCCGCCGCCGCCAGCACCATCACCAGTCCCAGGACCAGAAACCGGATCAGGCCAAACCCCCTCGTCCAAAACGCCAGCGCCCCGCCCACCGCCGCCAGCACCGGCAGCAGGTACGCCGAGGCCCCGCAACCCATGAACCCCACCCACGCCGCGTGCAACCCCACCGGACCCACCCAGTTCGTCGTCGGATTCGGCGGCTCCTTGACGAACGAAACCTCGAACGGGGAGTAACTCAGTTGGCTCAGGAGCAAGAGGGCCGCGAGCGCAAACAGCACCAGCCCCGCCACCTCATTGGCGGGACCCTCCTTCGGCCTGACGGCGCGGCTGCCCATAAACGTTTACTCTATGGTACTTTCTGCCGCGGTTCAATCGCGCCGGATGACCCATTTGGCAAATTCTCCCGCCCGCGCCATATTGCCCCATGTCGCCGCCAAAGATCGCCCAGAAGTCCCCGTTCGTCGTCGAAGAGTCCGCCGGCACCAAGTGGTGGTGCGCCTGCGGCATGTCCCAGACCCAGCCCTTCTGCGATGGGGCGCACAAGGGCTCCGGCATGTCCCCGGTCAAGGTCGACATCGCCCAGCCAGGCCGCATCGCATGGTGCGGTTGCAAGCACTCCCACAACGGCGCTTTCTGCGACGGCTCCCACCGGACGCTGTCGTAGAAGGCGGGATCATGTCATCCCCCGAGACCCCAAGGCTGGGGCGATCCTTCCTTTGGCTGAACGCCACCCAGTTCCTGGGCGCGCTCAACGACAACATCTATCGCTTCCTGCTGGCGTTCTGCCTGATCGACGTCATGGGCCCGGCTCACGCCGACCGGGTGATGGGCGTGTCGGGCGCGGTCTTCATGATCCCGTTCATCGTGCTGCTTCCCCTGGCCGGCGTCCTGGCCGACCGCTTCAGCAAGCGGAGGATCATCGTCATCACCAAGATCGCAGAATTGGTCATCATGCTGCTGGGCTGGTGGGCGTTTGGCGCAAAGGCCGCCGCGCCGCTCTATGTCATCCTGTTCCTGATGGCCGCCCAGAGCGCGTTTTTCGGCCCATCGAAGTACGGCATCATCCCGGAGCTCGTGGGCCGCGATGGCCTGTCGCGCGCGAACGGATACATCGTGGCCCTGACCTTCATGGCGACGATCGGCGGCACCTTCCTCGCGCCGACGATCAGCAAGATGGCCCAGGGCAACTTCGCGGTGGCCGGCGTCATCTGCGTGCTCATCGCGGCCGTCGGCATACTCACCAGCCTCAGGATCCAGCCCACCCCGCCCGCCGGCGGCAACCGTCGGGCCTCGATCTTTTTCGTCAAGGATGTCTGGCGCACCCTGCGGGCGCTATGGCCCGACCGATACATGATGCTGGCCATATTTGGCGCGGGATACTTCTTCCTGCTGGGCGCCTTCTTCCAGCTGAACCTCATACCCTACGGCATGCAGGCGCTCGGTCTATCGAAGGAGGACAGCGGTTACCTCTACGCGATAGCCGCCATCGGCGTCGGCGCGGGCGGCGTCCTCGCGGGCCGTATCTCGGGCCGCCATATCGAGTTCGGCATCGTGCCCGTCGGCGCCCTTTTCATGGCTCTATCCTCCGGCGCGCTCGGCCTGGTGCCCGTCAACGTCTGGCTCAGCGGGGTGTGGATCGCCCTGCTCGGCCTGGGCTGCGGCATGTTCATCGTCCCGCTCGAGGCATTCATACAGGACCGCAGCCCGGACAATCGCCGCGGCGAGATCCTCGCGGCCGTCTACTTCGTGCAGTGGACATGCGGGCTGCTCGCCGCGGCGCTGCTCCTGCTCTTTTCGCAGATCTTCGGCCTGAGCGCCCAGCAGGGCGCCCTGGTCATGGCCGTCGTGACCCTCTGCCTCACGGGGATCGCCATCGCGGTCCTGCCCGACTTCCTGGCACGCTTCGTCGGCGTGATGCTCACGAGATTCTGCTACAGGATTCACCCCCTCGGCGAGGCCCACATCCCGCGCACCGGCCCTGCCCTCCTCGCGTCCAACCACGTCTCCTACGTGGACGCGCTGCTCATCGCGTCCTGCCTCGGGCGCCGCGTGCGGTTTCTCATGGTCCGCCGGATCTACGAGAACCGGTGGCTCAATTGGCTCTTCCGGATCATGCGCGTGATCCCGATCTCGATGGACGAATCGCCCAAGAAGATCCTCGCCTCCCTCCGCGAGGCCCGGGCCGCGCTCGACGACGGCCACCTCGTCTGCATCTTCCCGGAGGGCAAGATATCCACCACGGGATTGCCCGACGACTTCAAATCCGGCATGGAATATGTACTGCGGGGCGGCGATCACCCCGTCATCCCGGTCTATCTCGGCGGTGTTTATGGGAGCATCTTCAGCTACTATAAGACGCCCCCTTTCCGCCGGATGCCCCAGCGCTTCCCCTACCCGGTCTCCGTGC
>JADLBR010000133.1 GCA_020847615.1 Verrucomicrobiia bacterium | reverse complement strand
TCTGGGAAAACCGCGCGATAGCAACAGGTTGAGATGTAGACGCGCGCTCCCAAACGCCATTTTTCGAAATCACAAACTGTGGCCGCGTTTCCAGTGCCGAAAACCGATCGGGGACCCGTATTTCAGAGCGCGGTTTTCCTTTCAGCCTGCATATTTCGCGCATGCGCGTGAAATATGCAGGCTGACCTGAAACTTCAAAGTTGGGGATACTTCGATGTGTGTCACAACAAACACGTCATCAGCAGGTTATGCGAATGCCGCCTGAAGGCGGCACTACGAGCCCAAGACCACGGGAATGTTCGTAGTGGTGCCTTCAGGCACTCCGCCACCCACCAGAAGTTTCCACATTACTCCGGCGCGTGGACGAAATTCGCAAGCCCCGCCGCGCGGCGGCGCGGGCCCGACCCCCGTCACCTGAGCAGATCGTGCACCACCGGCCGCATCGCCTCGGCCCAGATGCGGTACCCCTTGTCCGACAGGTGCACCATGTCCGGCATGATCGTGACCTCGCCGTCGCCGTTCGGCTTGAGAAACCGCTTGCCGATATCCATAAAAAATACGGTCTTTGAGTCCGCCAGGCCACGGATCAGATCGTTGGTCGCGTCATTCTGCCTCCGCGCGGGATCGGACTCCTCCTCCCCACGGGGGAATATGGCCATGAGCAGGATCTTCGCACCGGGGCACTTCTTCTTCAGCCTCCCGATGATCGCGCGGATTCCGTCGGCCGTCTGCTCGGCCGTGCAGCGGTACCCGCCGTCCTCAAACTGCTGGCCCGCGTTGTTCGTGCCGATCATGAGCACGATCACCCTCGGGCTCAGCCCGTCCAGATTCCCGTGATCCAGCCGCCAGAGCACGTGCTCGGTCCGGTCGCCGGCGATCCCGAAGTTCGCCGCGCCCAGCGGCGCCCAATACTTCTCCCACGTCGATTTACCCACGTCATCCAGCGCCCACATCTCCGTGATGGAGTCTCCGACAAACGCGACCCGGACGCCCTTCTCCTTCGACAATGCGTTCAGCGCCTCGACGCGCTCGCGCCACTCGGGTTCCTCGCGCGGCACAGGCGTCGTGGCGACGTGAAGCGGAACATCGGACCCGGGGGCCACCATCGCCCCCAGCAGAGAAATCCAAACTATCAATTGTGTTTTCATATTTATACCTAACCTGCATATTTCACGCGCATGCGCGAAATATGCAGGCTCAAAGGAAAACCGCGCTCTGAAATACGGGTCCCCGATCGGTTTTCCCAGAGCCCGGACACTTCACAGCCCGCAAGGCTGTGAAATGTCCGCGCTAATTGCTTGCGGCCGTGTGCCACGGGCGCGCGGCCCCGCCCTTCCGGGCCCCGCGAAACCACCGCGCTTATCATGTGGGGAGGATCGCGCGGCGCTCGCCCCAGGTCGAGCCGGATCGCCACGCGCTCCCGCCGCTCTCCACTCGGCGGTCGCGTGGCGCGCCCATCGTCCGCGCCCGCACCTCCCCAGCGGACAGCGCCCGGTCAACGGCGTTCACTTCAGATACCGTTGGACGGGCGGCGCTCCCACTCGTATCGTGATGGTCGCATGGTCGCCCCCACCCCAATCGCGCCCCCGGCGCCCATCCGATTCGCGGGTCGGCCCTCACCCGCAGTGGCCACGAGGGCAAGTCTCGCCGCCGCCGCGCTCGCGGCGGCCGCCATGGGCACCCCATCCGAGGCGCAAGACGAGCCCTCCGCGCTGTATTCCTGCCTGGTCCGCCGCGCCAACGAACTGTCCGCACGCTCCATGATCGATGCCCCGGCGGCCGCCGACTGGCAGCGCGATCTCCCGGAAAAACGCCGCCAGTGGCTGGAGATGCTGGGGCTCGATCCGCTCCCGCCCCGCACGGAGATGCACGTCACGGTCACCGGCTCGCTCGACCGCGACACGTACGTCGTCGAGAAAATCCAATTCCAGCCGATCCCGGCCTGCAGGATCGCCGCCAATCTCTACCGCCCCAGCCGACCCGCCGGCAGGCTCCCCGCCATCATCTACGTCTGCGGCCACTCCCAGCGCGGCAAGTTCCACTACCAGCCGCACCCGCGCTGGTTCGGCCAACACGGCTATGTCGCCCTGATCCTCGACGCGATCCAGATAGGCGAGAATGGCGGCGTCCACCACGGCACCTATCAGCGCGGCTGGTGGCACTGGATCAGCCAGGGATACTCGCCCGCCGGCGTTGAGGTCTGGGCCGCCATGCGCGCCGCCGATTACCTCCAGTCGCGGCCCGATGTCGATCCCGACCGCCTCGGCATCACCGGGAATTCCGGCGGCGGCACGGTCTCTTGGTTCACCGGGGCCGCGGATCCGCGCTTCCGCACAGTGGCCCCGTCTTGCCAGACGGGCAACCTCTACCAGCACATCCGCGAGCGCACCATCGACGGCCACTGCGACTGCACCTATTGGATCAACACGTATGGGTGGGATTTCACCGACGTGGCGAGCCTCATCGCCCCCCGTCCCCTCATGGTCGCCGCTGCAACAGAGGACGTCCTCTTCCGCCCATATGCGTTCCGCGATCTGGTCGGGCGAGCGCGCAACCTCTATCGGCGCCTCGGTGCCGAGGAAAACATCGCCCTCGTCGAGGCCATCACGCCCCACGGCTACTCGCCCGCCACGCGCCTCGCGATCTTCAATTGGTTCGAGCGCCACCTCAAGGGGTCCAGCCAACCCGTTGCCGACGACATCAGCGAGAACGAGGAGAAGGACGAAGATCTGGCAGTCTACCCCGGACAGAAACCGCCGGATGCCGATCGGCTCAAAGAGGTCGACACGCTGCTGATCCCACTCCCCGACCCTCCGGAAATCCGCGGACGGGCCGCCTGGCAACAGCACCAGGCACTCTCCCTGGACAAATTGCGATCGATATCATTTCGCCAGATATCTCCCGATGCCCCACCGCCGCCGGCGGTCGCTCGCCGCCGCGAGGGAGAGAGCAAGACACACAGCTTCCGGACCTTCGAATTCGAGTCCGAGCCAGGGATGCTCATCCGCGCCCGCTTGGCGGTCCCTCTCACAAATGCCAACGCGCAAGTCATCCTCGTCGGTCCCATGCAGCCCGAAGCACGCACGCCATTCTGCGCCCGCGGTGCCGGCAACGAGGCGACCGACCCGCGCTCCGCGGCTTTCGCCTGTGTCGAGGTCCGCGGCACCGGCGGTAGCTCCATCGGCCCCGGCCTCGAGTGGACGGCGCGCCGCGCCTACCCGATCGTCGGCCAGACGTTCTACGAGCGCAAGACCCTCGATCTGCTGGCCGCCCTACGCGTTCTCCGGCAGGAGACGGGCTGCCGCATCGCCGTCTTCGGGCGGGGCGCCGAGGCCACGGTGGCCATCTACGCCGCGCTCCTCGACCCAGAGATCAGCGAGATCGTCCTCGAGGATCCCGTGCCCACGCACTGGAATGGCGGACCCGAGTTCCTCGGGGTCCTGAAAACCGGTGACCTCCCACACAACCTCGCGCTCGCCTTCCCGCGCCCGATCACCATCGTTGGACCGATGCCCGAGGCTTTCGGTTGGACCCGGGCCTGTTACGCCGCATGCGACGCGGGCGACAGGTTCCGCCTCGTCAAGAAACTCGCCGACTGGGCGCCCGCCCCAGAGGCCCGATGAGCGGGCCTCGCCCACCCGGACTCGCCCGGTAACTCCCATGAAGGCGCTCGGCTTCCTCACCTTGACCTTTCTCGCGGGATCTCTGAGGCTCTTCCCCGCCCCCGTGCAGGACTCAGACAAGATCGTCATCGCCCATCGCGGCGCCAGCGGGTACTTGCCCGAGCACACGCTGCCCGCGAAGGCCATGGCCCACGCCATGGGCGCGGATTACATCGAGCAGGATCTCGTCCTCAGCGCCGACGGTGTCCCCGTGGTCCTTCACGACACCCAGATCGATACGGTCACCGACGTGTCCGCCCGCTTCCCCGGGCGCGCCAGACAGGATGGCCGATTCTACGCGATCGACTTCACCCTCGCGGAACTCAAGCGGCTCTCCATCACCGAACGCGTCGACCCGAAAACCAGGGCCCCGGTCTTCGAGCGGCGCTTCCCGCCCGGAAAGTCCTCGTTTCAGATCGCCACGCTCGAGGAGGAATTGCAACTCATCCAGGGCCTCAACAAGAGCACGGGAAAAACCGTCGGGATTTACCCGGAGATCAAACGCCCGGCCTGGCACAGGCGCGAGGGCCAAGACATCAGCCGCATCGTCGTGGAGATCCTGCGCCAATACGGCTACCGGACCAAGGAGGACAAGGTCTATATTCAGTGCTTCGATGCCGAAGAGCTCAGAAGGCTCCGCGATGAACTTGCCTGGGGGGGCAGACTGGTTCAGCTCCTCGGCGATAAGGGCGAGGAGTGCGCCGATCACCCTCGCCTCATGACCCCGCCGGGCCTCCGCGAGTTGGCACGCGTCGTCGACGGCATAGGCCCCTCCCTGCGCCATGTCGCCACCGGCACGAGCGCCCCCGATGCCCGCATCACCGACCTGGTGCGCGACGCCCATGCCGCCGGTCTCGAGGTCCACCCTTACACAGCCAGGGCCGATGAGCTTCCGCCTTATGCCCCCTCCATCGAGGATCTCCTGGACATGGTCCTCTTCCGCGCGGGGGCCGACGGGATCTTCACCGATCATCCCGATCGCGCCGCCGCATTTGTCCTCGACAAACTTCGAAAGCAGACACCATGAACGCCTTCTTCGCAGAACTCATCGGCACCGCCCTCCTCGTGACGCTCGGCAATGGCGTCGTCGCAAATGTGGTCCTGGCGCGGACGAAGGGCCACGGCGGCGGATGGATCGTCATAGCCGCGGGCTGGGCCATGGGCGTATTCGTCGGGGTCTTTTGCGCGCAGCCCTTCAGCGGCGCGCACCTGAACCCGGCCGTCACCCTCGCGATGGCCTCGGCCGGCACGTTCGCCTGGTCAAACGTCCCGGCCTACATGCTCGCCCAGCTGCTTGGCGGAATCGCTGGCGGCGCGCTGGTTTTCCTTTTCTATCGAGAGCACTTCCGCATCACCGAGGACCGCGGCGCAAAGCTCGCCTGCTTCTGCACGGCGCCCAACATCCGCCGTTTCTCCCAGGCCTTCTTCTGCGAGACCGTGGGGACCATCGCCCTCGTCCTGCCGATCTTTCTCATGACAGACCCGGAGGCGATGATTCCCTCGGCGAATGGTCCGGCGACCGAGATCAAAGTCGGGCTCGGAACGCTCGGCGCGCTCCCCGTGGCCCTTCTCGTCTTTGCCATCGGCCTGTCGCTGGGCGGAACCACGGGTTACGCCATCAACCCCGCACGCGACCTCGGCCCCCGCATCGCGCACGCACTGCTGCCAGTGCCCGGCAAAAAGGACAGCGACTGGGGTTACGCGTGGATCCCCGTCATCGCCCCGATCACGGGCGGCCTGATCGCGGCGCTGACCACCCACATTCTCATCTGACGGGCCCGCACCCCTGACGCGCGCGGCCCCTGGCCCGGGCGACCCGCCCGCGCCCGCCGCGATTCCTCTGGAGCGCCGAAATCCGCTCCGCCATATATATTTGATGCCCGAGACGCTCCCATCTCCGCTTTCCTGGCGCAAGGCGCGCCCCGCCATGGCCGCCATCATTTCCCTGGTCGCAGCCGCCAGGGCCAGCGATCGCCCCAACTTCCTCTTCGTCTTCACCGACGATCAGCGATTCGACGCGATGGGCGTGGTCCAGCGGGAGCACGGCGACAGGGCCCGCTTCCCGTGGCTCAAGACACCGCACATGGATCGACTCGCGGCAGAGGGATTCCGGTTCCGCAACGCGTTCGTCGTCAATTCCCTCTGTGCCCCAAGCCGCGCCACCTTCCTGACCGGCCGCTACGGACACGCCAACGGGGTGGTGAACAACCACACCGACTTCCCCCCCGACTCGGTGACCCACGCCACCGAACTTCGCAAGGCCGGCTACGCCACGGCCTACGTCGGCAAGTGGCACATGGGCAAGCAGGTCGAGCGCCCCGGCTTCGACTTCTCCGCAAGTTTCCTGGGCCAGGGCAAATACTTCGACTGCCCCATCTACGTGAACGGCAAGGAGACACCAAGCACCGGATGGGTCGATGATGTCACGACCGACTACGCGATCGACTTCATCCGAAAGAACAGGGATAGGCCCTTCTCGCTGACGGTCGGCTTCAAGGCCACACACGGCCCGTTCGAGCCACCGCCGCGGCGCGCCAGCGACTACGAGGGGCAACTCGCCCGGCCCGTGCCCAACCTCAATGCACCCGCCATCTACAGGGGCCCCGATGGCGCACCCGTGAAACACAGCCCCACCGATTCCGCCCTCGCGACCGGAGATGTGAAGACCAACCTCGGCTACTTCCGCTGTATCGCCGCGGCCGACGACAACCTCGGCCGGTTGCTCGCCGCGCTCGATGAGCTCAAGCTCTCCGAAAGGACCGTTGTGATCTTCGCCTCGGACAACGGCTACTATCTCGGCGAGCACAGGCTCGGGGACAAGCGCTCGGCCTACGAGGAGTCGCTCCGCATCCCCCTCTTGGTTCGCTGCCCCGGGCTCGGCAAGGGGGCCGCGGTCATCGACAAGATGGCGTTGAACATCGACCTCGCCCCGACCCTCCTCGATCTCGCCAACGTGCCGATCCCGCCGCAGATGCAGGGCCTCAGCTGGAAACCCCTCCTCGAGGGAAAGGCCCCCGCCGATTGGCGAAAGGCGTGGTTCTATTGCTACTTCTTCGAGAACAGGTTCGGCACCCCCATGACCACCGCCGTGCGCACCGAGACCGCCAAGCTCATCAGATATCCCGGCCATCCCGAGTGGACGGAGCTCTTCGATCTGGCAGCCGATCCATTCGAGCTCAGAAACCTCTACGGCGATCCGGCCGCGTCCGAGCTTCGAAAGCACCTCGAGGCCGAATACGACCGGCAGGCCACGGCCATCGGGTTCCACGTCCCAGACTTCGCCGACAAACCCGAATCCGCCCCCGACAAGGGTCGCAGGACGCCAGGCGCCAGCGCGGCCCCGCCCGCCGATCGCGTCGTGCTCCATTACGATTTCTCGCACGACAACGGGACGAGGGTCGTCGATGCCTCGGGCCTCAACAACCACGGCTCCGCGACGGGGGTTCCCGTGGCCGAGGGCCGCGATGGCCGCAAGGCCCGACGGTTTGACGGCACGGGAGCCATCGATGTCCCGAAGTCACCGACTCTCGATCCGAGCAACCGCCCGTGGGGCGTCCGCGCATCGGTCCGGCCCGATGCGCCCGACGGCATCGTCTTGGCGCGCGGCGGCAAGACCGACGGCTACTGCCTCTATCTCAAAGGCGGTTTGCCCGCATTTGCCGTCAACGCGGGCAACAAATCCACGGCCATCGCCGGCGGCTCACCCGTGACTGGCCGATGGGTCCAGTTGCAGGCCCGCATCCGCGTCAATCGAACCGTTGATCTCAGCGTCGATGGGAAGATCATCGCCAGCGGCAGGCTCCCCAAACTGATCTCCTCTGACCCCAACGACGGCATGCAGATCGGCGCCGACGAGCGTTCGCCCGTGCTGACCGATCCCCTGCCCAGGTTCAAAGGCCTCGTCGAGTCGGTGCAGCTCTATGATGGAGAACTGAAGTAGACCACGGCCCCTACCTCATCAGCTCGGCCAGTTTGGGCGAGATCGCGTCGGCCCAGATCTCATAGCCCTTGCCGGAGAGATGCAGGAAATCCGGCATGATCGCCTTGTCGATCGGCCCACCGGCCGGCACGAACTTCTCCCCGATGTCCAAGAAGAACACGCTCTTGCCGTCGTCGAGTTTCGCGATGATCGCGTTGACCTGTTTCAATTTCTCGTTCTGCTCGTTCAGCGCGCCGTCCGGCTTGCTGCCTCGCGGGAATACGGCCAATAGGAGAATCTTCGCCTGTGGCTGCTTCGCGCGAACAGTCGCAACGATCTTCGTGATGCCCCGGGCGATGCCATCGGCCGGATCGGAGCCCGAGTTAGTGGTCCCGATCATGATGGCCACCGCCTTTGGCTTGATCCCCTCGAGTTCGCCGTTCTCGATCCTCCACAACACGTGCTGCGTGCGGTCGCCCCCGATGCCGAAGTTGGCGGGCTGGTACTTGCCGAACGCCTTGTCCCACGTGGGCTGCTGCCCCTTCCATCCGGCGGTGATGGAATCCCCGAGGAACACCAGCCGCGCTTTGCCCTCCCTCGCGATGGCCACGAAACTCTCGTGGGCCTTCATGAAGGCGACCTGTGGCTCGCCCGTCTTCGGGTCCATCTTCGGCGCCGCGATGTCCGGCGCCTGAGGCGCGAGCGCGATCGACGGCGCCGCGGGCTTCTCCGCGACGGTCGCCTGCGCATTCAGGGACGCGGCGCAGCAGAGCACCGCAAACAAGTGGTAGAGGGGTCTCATATTCATTGGGCTGCCAGCATGCAGCGGACCTCCGCCGTTCCAAGAAAAACATCTCCGCCCACCCCGCCAGTCGACACCTGTCTAACCCGCCCCGAACCACCCATGAGACCCTCCATCTTCTCTGTCGGCTGCACCGGCCCCTGGGGCCAGGCCTCTTCTCGGGCCTCCGCGGCGGCGGGTTCGCCGCGGCCGTCGCCAATTACCGATTCCCGCACGATCGTCCGAATGCTAGGAGGCTGTCGGACTTTGTCCGGCAGCCTCCTCTGGCAAAACCGCCTTCTATCTGCGAGCAAGGGAGTTATGCAACGGAATCACGATTCGGTAAACTCGTTCAGGCACGGTGCCACATCTGGGTCTTGCCCATTATAACTGCCTTGGAATAAGGCGGTTTTGCTTTCTAGCAGCCTTGTCGGACTTGGCTAAGTCCGACAGGCTGCTAGAGTCCGCGCATGTATCGCAGGCGCTTCATCGGTGATATCCTCGGCGGTTTGACGGCTGGTGCGGGCGGCGCCCGTGCCTCCGATGCACCAAGGGACCCGATTTTCCAAGAACCCGCCCGCGAAATTCCGCTCCGCGATGATGCCGATGTCATCGTCTGCGGCGGTGGCCCGGCGGGAATAGCCGCCGCCGTGACCGCCGCCCGCTGCGGCGCCCGCGTGCGGCTCTTCGAGCTTCAGGGGTGCCTCGGCGGTGTCTGGACCGCCGGCCTCTTGACCTACATCTTCGACTTTGACAAGCCCGGCATCACCCGCGAGATCGCGCGCCGCCTCGATGAGCGCGCCGCGCGGACCGTCGTCCGCCCGGATCAGTTCGTCTACGCCACCGAAGACATGCGCCTGATCCTCGACGAGATGTGCGCCGCGGCCAACGTCCAGTGTCTCTTGCACACCCGCGTCGCGGCCGCCTATCGCGACGGCTCGCGCCTCGGGACCATCATCACCGAATCCAAGGCCGGGAGGGAGGCCTGGCGCGCCCGGGCATTCGTCGATGCCACCGGCGATGGCGATCTCGGCGCCCTCGCCGCCTGCGGCTGGGACATCGGCCAGGGCTCCGACTGCTCTTGCCAGCCCATGACGCTCAACGCCCTCGTCACCGTCAGCGACGCCGAGGCCATCAAAGACTGCATTTCGTTCAAGGGCGGTGCCCCCGTGCATATCCCGGCCGTCACTAACTTCATGGCAGAGATCCAACGCGCGGGCGCAGAACCATCCTACGGCCACCCGACCCTCTTCCAGGCGCGCGGCAACCTGCTGACGTTCATGGTGAACCACGAGTACGGCATCAAGCCCTTCGAGAACGACAAGGTCACCGCCGCCACCGTGCGCGCCCGCGCCGAGGTCCACCGCATCGCGGCGGCGCTTCGCTCGCTGGGCGGGCGATGGTCCGACCTGCAGGTGGTCGCCACCGCCGAGCAGATCGGCGTTCGCGACGGACGCCGCATCCACGGGCGATACACGGTCTCACGCGACGATCTGGCCGCAGGCACCCGGCACCCGGACGCCGTCGCCAGGGTCACCTTCAACGTCGACATCCACGCGCCCACTCGCGAGCAGAACAAGTCCGAACCCATCTCACACGGCGATCTCAAGATGAAACCCTACGACATTCCCCTCCGCGCCCTGATCGCCAGGGATGTCGACGGCCTGCTCACCGCAGGCCGGTGCATCAGCGGGGATTTCATCTCGCACGCGAGTTATCGCGTCACGGGCAACGCCGTCGCCATGGGCGAGGCCGCAGGCGCCGTCGCCGCGATCGCCTCGAGAACAGGCCGCCTCCCCCATGAGGTCGCCTGGGACGAGGCCCACGCCAAGCTCCGCCAGATCGGCCAGCGCACCTGACCGCCAACAGGGCAGCCCGGCCTCACCCCTTGAGCAGTCCCCCGAGGATCCCGATTCCCCGAACCAGTTCCTCTTCGGACGCCTTGGCGCAGTTGAGGCGCATGCACGGACGATCCGGCGCCCCGGCGAAAAACACGCCCCCGTGGCAGAAGCTCACGCCCGATGCCATCGCCCCAGCATGCACCGCATCCAAGTCCAGACCTTCGGGCAACCTCACCCAGATGACAAATCCGCCGACCGGCGCGGATACCTCCGTGCCCTCGGGAAATGCCCGCAGGACCGCCTCGCGCGCCAACCGCCGACGCGCGCCATAGAACGTCCGCAGCCGCCCCAGGTGCGGGTCGAGCATCCCCCGCCGCAGGAATTCCGCGACGGTCGCCTCCGCGATCGCCGCGCTGTGGATGTCCTCGATGCACTTCCGCCGCACGAATGGCTCCAATACCGACCCGGGCACGGCGTACCCGATGCGCAGCCCGGGCGCCACGGTCTTCGAGAAGCTCGACACGAGGCTCACCGTCGATCCATCATCCCGGGCCAGCATCGGCTCACCACCCCCATCATCACGCAGGTCGGTGTAGATCTCGTCCTCAACGATCCGGACGCCATGACGCCGGCAGGATTCCACGATGCGGGCGCGCGCCTCGGGCGGTACCGTGGCCCCGCTCGGGTTCGATAGGGACGAGCACACGAACAGGCACCTCGGACGCCAGCGCGAAAGGCACTCCTCCACCGCATCAGGATTCATGCCGGTGTCCAGGCCCGACGGGATCTGCAGCGCAAGGCCCCCGGCACGCGAAATCAATTCCAGAAGGGCATAGTAGGCTGGCCGCTCGCAGCAAACGACCTCACCCGGTTTGACCAACAACGAGATCATGATCGCCAGACCCTGCGAACAGCCCGTGGTGATGACGACGCCCTCGGCGCCGACGCCGACACCGCGTCCGCGGAGCCGCGCCGCGATCAATTCCCGCAACTCGATGTCGCCCTCCGGCGCGTGATACCCGAGCGCGGATAGCGCCCTATCCCGCATCGCCGCCCCCGCGGCCTCGCGCAACCCATCAACCGGCAGCGCGTCGTCCGAAGGAATCCCGGCCGCCATGTTGATCAGACCGGGCCGTGCCGTCTGTCGCATGAAATCCGTCAGGCCCGACGAAAGCCTGACCTCGACAGGCCGCACCCCCGGATCGGTCCGGATGGATTTCATCGCTGCAGAAACGCCCTCACTTGCTCCATCTTGCGCCACGCCGCGCCACTGTCGATCGCCTCTCTCGCTAGCGACAGCACCTCGTTCCAATCGTCGCCACGCCCCGCCACCCGCAGGCCCGCCGCGGCGTTCAGCGTCACGATGTCCCGCCGCGGACCCCGGTCCTCTCCCCCCAGAATCCCGCGGATCGCTGCCGCCGACTCCCCCGCACTCCCCACGACAAACGCCGCCGCATCGCACGCCGCGAAACCCAGCGAGGTGGGATCCAACCGGAACGCATCAACCCGACCCTCCCTCCACTCCGAGACTTCGGTGGGGCCTATCGTCGATAACTCATCCATCGGCGACCCGGACTCCGTCCGCCCGCACGCCGCGATCGCGCGCCTCAAACCCATCATGCCAAGCACCGCCGCATACTTCGGGGGCAGCCCCAGATCCGGCACCCCAACCACCTGCGCCTCCGGCCGCGCCGGATTCAGCAGCGGGCCAAGAAGGTTGAACACCGTGCGCGAGCCCATTTCCGCAGCCCGCCTGCGCGCGGGGACGATCTCCTTGAACGCCGGATGGTACAGCGGGGCAAACAAGAAACACACGCCCGTCGCCTCCAGGCACGCCCCAGCCAACTCCGGCCCCGCATCGATCCGAAACCCCATCGCCTCCAGCACGTCGAAGCCACCCGATTTCGATGTCGCACCGCGGTTGCCGTGCTTGGCCACCGACACCCCCGCCGCGGCGACGACAAAGCTAGCGCACGTCGAGATATTGAAGGTGCCCCTGCCATCCCCCCCTGTCCCACAGAGATCCAGCAGCGGGCCGCGCCCGGTCACCCGCAGCGGCACCGCGCGCTCACGCAGCGCCAACCCAAGCGCCGCCATCTCCCCGACCGTTTCTCCCCGCGCAGCCCAGGCCACCAGCGCGTCCGCCTTCGCTTCGGCAGGCACCCCGCCATCCACCAGCCAGGCGAGAAACGATCCGATGCCCCCCGCATCCAGTTCCCCGGCGCGCAGTCGCCCGATCCATTCCCCCGAATCCATCAACGCTCCGAGGGCCGGGGACACTCGGCCCCGGCCACCATGCCACTACTGTTTGAGATACTGCGTGAAGCGATCCTTCTCGATCGCCTTCATGTAGGCCTCGGTGCCCGAAACGCGCCCGGCCTTGAGGTTCTCCATGATCGAGTCGTCCATGAACTGCATCCCCTCGCCCCGCCCACCGATGATCACGTCCTGCAACTTCTGCGTCTGCCCCTCCCGGATGATCGAGGCCGTCGCCTGGTTCGCGAAAAGGATCTCGTTGACCGCGATCCGCCCCGGCCGATCCGCGCGCTTCAACAGCAACTGCGCCACCACGCCCCGGAGCGACGCCGCCAGCATCGTCCGCACCTGTTGCTGCTGGTCCGAGGGGAACACGTCGATCAGCCGGTCGATCGTCTTTCGGGCGTTGTTCGTGTGGAGCGTCCCAAACACCAGTTGCCCCGTCTCCGCCGCGGTCAGCGCCAGCGAGATCGTCTCCAGGTCGCGCATCTCGCCCAACAGCACGATGTCGGCATCCTCGCGCAGCGCCGCCTTTAGCCCGCGCGCGAACGTCGGCGTGTGCTCGGGCACCTCCCGCTGCGTGATGATGCACATCTTGTTGGAGTGCACGAACTCGATCGGTTCCTCGATCGTCACGATGTGCCGGGAGAAACTCGTGTTGATGTAGTCGATCAGCGCCGCCAGCGTCGTGGACTTGCCCGAGCCCGTCGGGCCCGTCACCAGCACGAGCCCGCTGCGCATGTGTCCAAACTGCTTGATCACCGCCGGGATCCCCAGCTCTTCGATCGACGAGATCCTCGTCGGGATCAGCCGGAACACGGCCCCGAGGCCGTGCGTGTGCTTCATGTAGTTGCAGCGGAACCTCGAGGTCTCGTCCATCTCGTAGGCGAAATCCAGATCCCCGGTCTCGATGTACCGCTGCCATCGCTTCTCGCCGCAGATCTCCCGCAGGAGGCCTTCCATCTCCTCACGCGTCAGCACGGAATCACGGATCGGCCCGACGTCGCCGTGCACACGGATCTTCGGCGGCTGCCCCTCGCTGATGTGCAGGTCCGAGCCACCGGACTCGATGAGCGTCTTGAAGAAGGCGTCGATCTTATGCACGGCGGGCCCCCTTCAGCAGCGACTCGAACAGCCGCTTGTTCTCGGCGCGCTCGAAACCCTCCGTCGCCGAGATGATCCCCTCCTCGACCATCTGCCTGAGCGAGTCGTCCATCAATCGCATCCCCTGCCGCCGGTTCGTCTGCATGACCCCGGGCAGCATGAACGTCTTGCCGTCGCGGATCAGCGCGCCCACCGCCGGGTTGTGCAGCAGCACCTCGAGCGCCAGGACGCGCCCCTGCCCGTCGGCCCGCGGCACCAGCTGCTGGCTGATCACGCCCCGGAGCGACTCGCTGACCATCACCCGGATCTGGTCCTGCTGGTCCGTCGGAAATACGTCCAGTATCCGGTCCAGGGTCCGCGCCGCGGACGCGGTGTGCAGCGTCGCCAGCACCAGGTGACCGGTCTCCGAGGCCGTGATCGCCAGCGAGATGGTCTCCAGGTCGCGCATCTCGCCCACCATGATCACGTCCGGATCCTCGCGCAGCGACGCCCGGAGCGCCGTCGCAAAACTCCGCGTGTGCGTGTTCACCTCGCGCTGCGTCACCTGGCACCCCTTGCTCAGAAACTGGTACTCGATCGGGTCCTCCAGCGTGATGATGTGATCGCGCCGGGTCGTGTTCACCTCGTCCACCAGCGCCGCCAGGGTCGTCGACTTGCCCGAGCCGGCCGGCCCCGTCACCAGCACCAGGCCGTTGTGGAACTGCGTCAGGCGCTTGAGCTCCGGGGGCAAGCCCAGCTCGTCCATCGTGCGCACCCGCTCGGTGATGAGCCGGAACTCCAGGTCGATGCCGCGGCGCTGCTTGACCACGCTGGCGCGGAAACGCCCCATGCCGGGCCGCGCGTAGCAGAAGTCCGCGTCGCCCCGCTCCTCGAGATACCCCTTCTGCGCGTCGTCCAGAAAACCCATCGCCAGCCGCTCGGTCTCGGCCGCCGTCAGTGGCTCGAACGGGTGCCACATCGGCTGCAGCACCCCGTAGCGCCTCATGAAGGGCACCATCCCCACGCTCAGGTGCACGTCGGAGGCATCGCACTCCTGGCCCATGAGCAGATAGTCGTCGACATGCTTGAACTCCCGCTCGCGCACCACGGCCGCCGCGCGCGCAGCCTGCTCGGCCGCGGCCCCGCTGGCCGGCTGCGTCGGGTGCGCCGCGTGCGGGTGCTCGCCCACCCCCTTGTAGGGTTCCTCGGGATGCGCCCGGTGCTCCGCCGCGGAGATCGCGCGCTGGAACAGGTCCACCTGCCACGGGGCCAACATCTCGTTGTGCGCCAGCACGTCGAGCGCGAACGTGCCCGGGTGCTCGTGGAGCAACTGCTCCACCTTAACGCGCCTCTCGGGGGTGATCCAGCCCTGCTGGACCGCCGTCGCCAGGACGTACTCATTATACTGTTCGAGCACCGCGAAAACCTAACCGCATCCCGCCACTAGTCACGCGAAATTATCTTCCCCGGACGCCGCGCGCCTACTCATACCGGAGGGCCTCGATCGGGCTGAGCTTGGCCGCCCTCCAGGCGGGGTACAGGCCAGCCAGCACGCCCACGCCCACGGCAAACGTCAGGCTCATGATCACCGCCGAGGGCTCCACCACGGGCCTGTTCTGCACGGGCGACATCGCCTCCAGCACCCGCATCAGCCCCAGCGCCGCACCCAGCCCAAACACGCCCCCCAGCGCCGCCAGCACCGTGCTCTCGATCACGATCTGCCCAAATATGTCCGCCGACCGCGCCCCCACCGCCCGGCGGATGCCGATCTCGCGTATGCGCTCCGAGATGCTGGCCAGCATGATGTTCATGATGCCGATGCCGCCCACCAGGAGGCTGATGCCCGCGATCAGCCCGAAGCTCATGTGCAGGTTGCGCAGCGACGTGTTCATCTCGTCGAACATCTCCTGGCGCGTCTCCACGCTGAAATCCTCGATCCCCCGGTGGGTCACCATCAGCACCTGCCGGATCTGCGCCAGCGCCTCCTCGAACATCTCGAGATCCGCCACCTGCACGTTGAGGTCATCGAGCTTCAGCTCCGACCCTTCCTCGGGCGTCCCCGCCTGTTTCGTGTTCTTGAAGACGGTCGAGAATGTCGTGATCGGCACCACCACCACGTCGTTCTTGAAGCGGAACGTCGACCATCGGCTCCGGCTGCGGCTCCGGGTCCCCGCCTGCGGGGGCGGCGGGGGGTGCTTGGCCTTCAGTTCCCGCCGCTTCTTGTCCTGGTCGCTCTCGTAGCGCTGGAAGATTCCCACGACCCGGAATATCTCGTTGCCGATCCGCACGCTCTCGCCAAGCGGCACCCCCTCGGGATCGTCCCAGAGCCGTTCCACCACGCCCCTGCCGATCACGCACACCCGGCTGTGGTCCCAGCGGTCCTTGTCCGACAGGAAGCGCCCGTGCTCGACGTTGTGACGCTCCGTGTGCAGGTAGTCCTCCTCCACGCCGATCACCTGAAAACTCTCGGTCTTGTCCGCGCGCCGCACCGGGAGATACGTGTCCAGTTCCGGCGATATCCACGAGAGCAGCGGCGCGTTGCGCCGGAGCGCCTGCGCGTCCTTGTACGTCCGTCCGGGGCTCAGCTCGCGTATGGACTCCTGGTGCGAGGGCACGGGCTCCGTGCGCACCTTGACCCGCTCGAGCCCCCCCATCTGGCTCATCACCTCCCGGTAGCCCTTCGCGATGCCCGCGGTCAGCGCGAACATCGCCAGCAGCGACGCCACCCCCAGCACCACGCCCAGCATCGTCAGGAACGACCGGAACTTGTGCGCCCGGATCTCCCCGAACCCCTCCGCGATGCCCATCAGGATCTTCATGCCTCGCTGGCCTCAGACGATCTTCCCATCGCGCAGGACGATCTGCCGCGCGGCCTCCGACGCCACGTTCGCGTCATGCGTGACCAGGGCCACCGTGTGGCCCCTCTGGCTGAGTTCGCGGAACAGGTCCATGATGGCCCGGCCCGTCCTGGAATCCAGCGCCCCCGTCGGCTCGTCCGCAAGGATGATCCGCGGGCGATTGACCAGCGCCCGGGCGATCGCCACCCGCTGGCACTGACCGCCCGAAAGCTGGTTTGGCCTGTTGCCGGTGCGGTCCGACAGTCCCACGGCGGCCACGGCCTCCAGGGCGCGCCGGCGACGCTCCGATTTCCCGATCCCGGAATACACCAGCGGCAGCTCCACGTTCTCCAGCACGTTGAGGCGCGGCAGCAGGTTGAACGACTGGAAGACGAACCCGATCTTCTCGTTCCGCGTCCGCGCCAGACGGTCGCTGCCGGCCCGGCTCACGTCCACGTCATCGATCCGCACGTGGCCCTCCGTCACCCGATCCAGGCATCCGAGCACGTGCATCAGCGTCGACTTCCCGCTGCCCGACGGGCCGATGATCGCGATGTATTCCCCTTCGTGGATCTCGAGCGACACCCCGTCAAGCGCCCGGATCTCGATGTCCCCGATCCGGTAGATCTTCCGGACGTCCCGCAGCTCGATCAGCGACATCGCCCGAACACCCCGCCCAGCCTCAGCTGCGCTTGCGCTCCTCGAGCATCGTCGGCTTGACGAGCATCACCCGCTCGCCTCCCACCAGCCCGGAGCGGATCTCCGTAAACTCGATCGTGCTGAGGCCCACCTCGACCTCGCGCCGCTCGGTCCCGCCATCCGACTCGACGTACACCACGGTCCGGTCGTCGTCCTCCGTGAACACCGCGCTGATGGGCACCGTCAGCGCATCCTTCACCTCGGCCACCGGGATCTTGACGTTGGCCGACATCCCGGGCCGCAGTCTCTCGTCGCTCAGCGTGATGAGCACCCGCACCTCGAACCCCTTGATGTTGTACTTGTACGTCGCGATCGGCGCGATCAGCTCGACCCGCCCCTTCAGCTCCGCGCCCGGCAACGAATCCACCGTGAACGTCACCTCCTGGCCGTGCCTCACCTTGATGACGTCCACCTGGTTCACGTGCGTCTTGATCTGCATCTGCGAAAGGTCCGCAAGCTGCGTCAGGATCGTCCCCGAGTTGACGCTCACCGCGCCGACCACCAGCTGGCCCACCGAGACCGGTCGCGTCAGCGCCGTCGCGTTCACCGGCGACCGGATGACCGTCTTGGCCACCTTGTCCTGCGAGATCTTCAGCCTCCTCCCGGCCTTCACCAGAGAGTTCTGGGCCACGTCCAGGTCGGTCCGCGCCTTCTCGAAGATCTCCTTGGACACGAGCCTGCGCTCGAAGAGCTGCCGGGCCCTGTCGAAGTCGCGCTGCTTCTGGGCCAGCGTCAGCTTGGCGCCGTCCACGTCGGTCTCGGCGCTCGCCTGCTCGGCCAGCACGTCGGTCTCGTCCAGTCGGAACAGGACCTCCCCCTCCTTCACCGTGTCCCCGATCTCGAAATTGATCTCCTCGATCCGCGCCGTCACCTCCGGTTTCACGTCCACCGAAACGAGCGGCTCGATGTCCCCCGACACCTCGATGTCATACCTGAGGTCGCGCCGCTCCGCCGTCGCCACCAGTTGGTCGGAGCGCCGCCCGGCCACGAACTCCACGGCGGGCTCGGCGCGGCCCTTCCACAGCCACCAGCCCACGCCGGCCGCGGCGCCCAGCAACACCAGCACTATTAGCAAGACCTTGCCCATGATGGCCCGGGGGGATTCCGCCGGAACGGTGATCGTAGCCCGGCCCCCGCGCCGTTCAACCTGATTCGGCAGTTGCGCACGCATGCACTCTTCGGGTTCAATCGCGCCATGGACAAGGAGGCGGTTGCCGCGATCCTCGATGAGATTGCCCTGCTCTTGGAATTGAAGGGGGAGAACCCGTTCAAGTCCCGCGCCTACTCCAACGCCGCCAGGACCGTCGAGGCCCTCCCGGGCGATCTGGCGGCGATGGCTCGTGCGGGTCGGCTCACCCATTTGCCCGGCATCGGCGATGCCATCCGCGCAAAGCTGACAGAGCTCCTCGAGACAGGGCGCCTCCCCTATTATGAGAGGCTCCGCTCGGAGTTCCCGCCGGGCATCTTCGAGTTGCTCGCGATCCCGGGACTCGGCCCCCGGAAACTCCGCGCCCTCTATTCGGAACTGGGCGTCGATTCCCCCGATTCCCTGGAGCGGGCATGCCTGGACGGCCGGGTCGCCGACCTCAAGGGTTTCGGCGCGACCACGCAGGCAAAGCTTCTGGAGGGCATCGCCAGGCACAGGCAGAACCGGGGTTTCTTTCGCCTCGGCGATGTCATGGCCACCGCCGCCACCATCCGCGCCACCATTCGAGAGTGGCCCGAGGTCTCCCAGGTCGATTTCGCGGGCGAATTCCGGCGCGGTTGCGAGATCCTGCGCGAGATCAGCTTCGTGGCATCCTCGCGCGCCCCCGACGCGGTCCTGAACCTCTTCTGCAGCCTGCCAGGCACCACCGTTATCGCCCGCGAGGCCGCCGCGGCCAAGGTCACCCTCCGGGACGGCCTGCCCTGCGCGCTGCACGTCACCACGGACGCGGGATATCCCTTTCGCCTGCTGTGGATGACGGGCGGCGACGGCCACCTCCGCGGGCTTGCGCGGATCGCGGCCCAGCGAGGGGCCGAACTCACCCCCGATGGCCTCGCGCCCACCCCGCAGGGCCCACTGCACTCCGAGGCCGACGTCTACGCACACCTCGGGCTCGCCCGGATCCCACCCGAACTGCGCGAGGACCAGGGCGAGATCGAGGCCGCCCTCGGCCATGACCTCCCCCGCCTGATCGAGTGGACCGACCTCCGCGGCACATTCCACAACCACACCACCGCCAGCGATGGGAGCGACTCCCTCGAGCAGATGGCCGCCGCCGCCCGCGACCTCGGCATGGAATATCTCGGCATCGCCGACCACAGCCATTCATCCGCTCAGGCGCGCGGGCTCGACGAGGTCCGGCTCCTCGCGCAGGTCCGACAGATCCGCGCCTTGAATGATGCGTCGGACGACCTGCGCCTGCTCGCCGGCAGCGAGGTCGACATCCTCAAGGATGGCACCCTGGACTTTCCCGACGACATCCTCGCGCAGCTCGATTACGCCGTGGCCTCGATCCACAGCCACTTTGGCCTCGACGAAGATGCCATGACCCGCCGCATCATCCGGGCCGCCGAAAACCCGCACGTCACCATGCTCGGCCACCTGACCGGACGCCTGCTGCTCGAGCGCCCCCCCTATGCCGTCGATGCCGGGCGGGTCATCGACGCGTGTGCCGCCACGGGCACGTGGATCGAGATCAACGCCAACCCCCGCCGCCTCGACATGGACTGGCGCCTGTGGCGGCGCGCCCGCGACAGGGGCGTCATCGCCGCGATCAACCCCGACGCGCACAGCCAGCGCCAGCTCGCCTATCTCCGAATCGGTGTCGGCATCGCCCGAAAGGGCTGGCTCAGGAAATCCGATGTCGCCAACACGCGCCCCCTCCCCGAGTTGCTCGAGATGCTCGCCGCCAAGCGCAGGAAGTTCAGCCCCGCGTCAGCGCCAGATAAATCTCGCGGCTGACCCAGGCGTCGGTCGCCGCGTAGCGAACCTGCGCCGGATGGAGGTGCCTGCGCCCCCAGTTCGAAGTCTGGTACCTCTTCGAGATCCGCCAGCCCAGCACCGCCGCGGCCAGGCTCCTCAATCCTCCCGCCTCGATCCCCGCCTTCCTCGCGATCTCGGCGACATCGACCACCCCCGCCCCATCGAACCGCGTGACCGCCTGAAGCTCGCTGATATCGCGCTGTGGGGCCACCCCCGCCTTGATGATGTCGGGCGACGACAGCAGCGCCCTGAGCCCATCCTCGAATCGCAGCGTCGAAAGCCTGAACACGAAGACCTGCTCGCCGCCCGCCAACTGCAGGAGCGCGGGCGGATGATGCTCGCCGCTGCGGAACGTCGGCTTCGTCTCGGTATCAAAACCCAGTATCGTCTCGCGCCGCAGCACCTCGACGGCCCGGTGGACCTGATCCTCGCGCGTCACGAAATGCACGGGGCCCTCGTACTGCCTCAGCGGCAGCGCGTTGATCGCCTCCTTGCTGAGCCGCTGTCTCGGACTGCCGTCTCCCCCTGCGGCGCGTGGTGCCCTTGCGTCTGCCATGCCAATGCCAAATCTAAGGCGGACTCCCGCCGGCCCCCATACTATGGGGAATCGGTTCGGTTTGAAATCCAGAAAGCCCGCGCCATTGTCTTAAATTTTAGAGTTCCAATGGTTGCCATCCGAAAGCTACGTGGGCTCGCGCTGCCGATCGCGCTCGGCCTCTTGTGCGCCCCCCCCGCGTCGCTGGCGGCCAAGAGGGCGACCGCCTCCCCCGGGCCGCCCGCCGACCCGTTGGTCCCGGCATCCGCACCCGAACGACAGCCCACCAACGCACCCTCGGCGCTCCCCGCCCCCGCCGCCCGCACCCTCCCCGCCCCGGGCGACCCAGAATTCGAGTTCGGCGGACCCCTCCGCAAGGGAGGCCCCGAGACCATGCCGGCACCGCCGGCCGCAGATTCCACCAACGCGCCCGTCGCGCAAGTCGCCGCGCCCGCCCCCGTTCCGGACACCCAGGGCCAGGCTCCCGATGCCGAAGCGGACTGGATCACCCCCGATGAGTCTCCCGATACCCCCCTGGCCCTACGGGTCATTCCGCCGCCCGATTCGGTCATGGTGCCCGGAATCTTCGTCCGCCACATGAAGGTCGAATTCAAAAACCGCTCCACCGACCAGGCCATCGCCGTGCGCGGCGTCCATTGGATCCAGGGGCTCAGGCGCGCCGACTGGGTCAAAAGCCTCCCCGGTAAGTCCCGATCCACGCCAGCCGGCCTCGTCATCGTCGAGCACGGGCCCGGGGCCACCGACACGTGGTTCGAGCACGGGCTGCTCCTACCGGGCGAGTCCCTCAAGATCGCTCTACCCCTGACACCGCAACCCTCCGGTGTCCATGTCCTCGAGGTCGACTTTGCCGCCGTCGGCACCCCCCAGAAATCCTGGCGCGACGAGATCCTGATACCCGTCTCCCGCGGCCAGGCCACCGAGATCTTCGATGCGCCCGCCGACCGCTCGATCCAGGGACGGGCCGGCCAGGGGGGAACCGGCCTGTTGCGGTGTGCCCTCCAGGGCGACACGCCGGGACCCGATGTCGTCCGCGTGTCCTATCGCGTCGGCCTGCCGCTCGCCCGCGGGGAGTGGCTCCACCAACTCACGGGCGGCCTCGCAATGGACGACGCGCTGTCCCGGGCCGGCCTCCGCCCGGATGACGGCCACCTCGCCTACTTCCTGGACGCCCTCCGGACATGGATTTTCATCCGCCCCGCCGATGGCGACGCGCGCGCCCTGATGCAAGACGGCGATCCATGGGCCGTCCTCAAAGGATGCCCCATGGACGCGCCCGCCCCAGAACTCATGTGCGTCTCCCCCGATGGGTCCACGCCGGCACTCCTGGATCCATCCGCCTTCGCCGATATCGTCAAGGTCCAGACCCCCTGGGTCGGAAAGCTCTATAACCCCGGCAAGACGTTCCTAAAACCCGACGCCCTGCGGGCCGTCCTCCGCCGCGCGGCCGAGCGCTCCATCGCCATCCGGGTCGCCACCATTGATCCCAACGGCCTCGGGCTGGAGCCCATCTTGACGTTTGGCGTCCGGGTCGATGCCGCCGGCCGCTGGCTGAGCCCAAGCCTCGGCGCGTCCCCGCGGCCATCCCCCGCCCCGGACTCGAAGACAGCGGCGCCCGCGCCGACCCCCCCTCCATTCGCGGGCCCCCCGGCTCGCCCCAGATCCCCCTGACAATCCCCCAGGCCAAGCCTATATTGATCCCCACATGCGATCAGCCGTCCTCGCCGCCACCCTCGCCACCGCAACCGCGCTCGCCCTCTGCCGCTGCGCCGCACCCCGCCCGGAGATCGAAGGCGTCCGCGGCGACGCCGCACTGCCCCGCCCCCCCGTCTTCTTCGTTCGCGAGTTCGAGGAGGGAAATGACTGGATCGCGGCCGACGGCACCCCGGCGCAGAGGCCCGAGATACTCGCCCACCTGAGCGCCCTCACCGAAAAGATGCGCGTCGCTATCTCCCGGCTCGGCCCAACCCGCGCCCTGCTGACCTCCATACCGAAAGAGGGCCTCCTCGTCACAGGCCAACTGATCCGCGTCCACGACGGGCAACCCCCCCTGGTCGAGGGACGCATCCTCATCTTCGACCTCGCGCGTTCGTACCACTACCCCGTCACGGTCTTCGATATCCCTCCCTCGACCGAATCAAATCCCCGCACCCTGGAAGATGCCTGGGACCTCATCGCGGAGACCTCGAGACAGTTCCTCAAGGAACGCATGCGGTGAGCCCGGGAATTCCGGATCCTCGCGCAGGGGCTCGGGGAGATCTTCGGCGGTCGG
>JADLBR010000132.1 GCA_020847615.1 Verrucomicrobiia bacterium | reverse complement strand
TCGATGCGCTCGCCGCCGTCGTGGAGGCGCAATTCGCCGCTTGGGCACAGCCCAACGACGTCCTCCGCAGGCTCTGCTCGCTCGGGTGAGCAGGATATGCGCAATTATTTATGACGCCGAGTATAGCTCGAAAATCACGTCGACTCGCACAGAGCGACCCGGGGACGGTCCGCACCCCAGAGGCCTTCGGCCGAAATCAGGGGATATCCTGGGGCCATGGCGGCGCCCGGTTTCGCGCGCAGCGCTTTGGAGTGTGGTGCGTCCTCGCGCCGCTTTGCGCCAAAAGGGTATGAGGGATTTTCATCCCCCGGCGGCGCCCCGCCTTTACGGTTGCCTGATCGTTCCATTTGGTTTAACCCACCGCCCCTATGAGGAAGCGAACGATTGCAACTGGCGTGGTGGCCTGCCTGTGCGCGCTGGCCGCGGCAACGGGCGGCGCCCGCGCCGCTTCGTGGAAGGACGTGGAGAGTTTCTCCGACATCCGCAAGGACATCGACCTTGCCAGGCTCGCGAAGGGCGAGATCCTCGGCGAGCGCATCCAGGTTCCCTCGACGCCCCTCGGGATCAGCGTCCAGACCTGCTATCTGGTGGGCGCCCCGCCGCAGCAGGTCTTGGCCAAGATGCAGGATGACCAATCGTCCGAGCAGGTGAAGGGCAGCAAGGATTTCGACAAGGAGGGCACCTTCAGGATAAACGCGCCGGCGCAGCCGACGGATTTTGCGCCCCTGTCGCTGGACCCCGGCCTCCGGCAGGTGAAATCGGTGCTCGACCATGCCGTCGAGGCCGACACGAAGAAAGGCAGGCTCAACCTCTCGCCCGATGAGGCCAAGACCCTGGCGGGCGCCATGCGCGAACTCCAGACCGCGCACGGCAATGGCTGGATGAAGGCCGGGCGCGACAAGGCGGAGGAGGCCTTCCGCGCCCTGCTGCACCGCAGGGCCTCGGCGTTCCAACAGGGTGGCCTTTCCGCCATGGCGGCCTATGACACCGGTTCGGGCAACATCTCGGTCAAAGACGAGTTGCTCATGATGACCCGGAGCCGACCCAAGGCCTACGAGCGCTTCGGCGCCCTTTTTAGCGCCGCCCTGTCGGGCCAGGCGCCCGCGGGCGCCACGACACCGCCCCGATACTACTGGGAATCCGCAAAGGTCCAGGGCGAGGAGACGTTCAACCTGGGCGCCTTCTTCGCGCATCCCACCGAGGGCGGATTCCGGGCCCTGGAGGTCCAGTATTACGTCAGCTCGAAATACTACACGTCGCTCATCCTCTACGAGCTCTGGCCGGCCGACGTCGACGGCAAGTCGCAGACCCTGGTCTGGCGGGCGGATTTCGTCTCCACGTCATCCATCCCGTTCCTCAAGGGCATCGAGCGCCTCGCCGCCGAGAACATCATGCTCCTCGAGGTGAAGAAATCGATCGGCGCGTTCATCCGAGAGACGTCGCGCTAGCAGCCTGTCGGACTTCGCCAAGTCCGACAAGGCTGCTGACTCGAAAATAGCCGCAGCGCTTCCCGTAGCCGAACGCGCCAGCGTTTGGCCGCCAAAGCCTCACGGCTTCGGCTGCATTTTACCAAGCCGGTGGTGCCCGCCTCAGGCGGGCACCGCGCCGGGCGTCGCATCGGCCGGGCCGCCCTGCGCTTTCGCGGGGAGATCCACCTTGGGGGCGAGGGCCACGGCCAACTCCTCGTGGCACGCGGCGGCCTGTTCCGCGATTCGCTTGGTGAAGCGCAGGCACCCCAGCACGCCCTGGCCATGGCGGTAGAACGTCATCTCGTCGCAGAGAAACCGCCTCTGGTAGTCGATCTTCGCGCCGGCCACGGGGATCGACTGGGCCACGGGCTTGAACGACTTGCTGCCGACGAAATAGAGCCTCGAGGCGTCGCTGGTCCTCACGAGGAAACCCCGGACGTTCCTGCCCACCGTCGGGAAACGGCCCGTGAGGCACGGCACCGCCCACGCGATCTTCTCATCCGGCGCGAGCTGGGCCCCCAGCGCGAGGTCCACCGCGTGCGGCAGCCGGGCCGAAGGAGCCCCCGCGCTTCCCGCGCCGATGGCCGTCAGCTTGCCGAGGATCAGCGCGAACTGTGCCTTCACCGCGCGGAAGATCGTCGGCGCAAAATAGACGAAGGTCGCCACGCCGAGCGCGGTGATCACCAGGGCCCAGATCGGGTGCTTCACCACGAAGAAGCTCCCGGCCACGACGACGACGTCCTCCGCCACGCTCGTCGCGATATTCGAGAAGGGTTCTGGCGACGTGTTGACCATCAGCCGGAAACCGGCCTTGGCGGAGTGCGTCGCCGCCGCCGCGGTGCCCGCGCACAGCACGCCGAGGATCTCCATCGCCGGATTCGCATCGCCCAGCGTCGCCGCCGCCACGAACATGGCGCCGATAGGGCGTATCGCCGTGTGGATGCTGTCCCAGAGCGAATCCACCCAGGGCACCTTGTCGGCAAAGAACTCGAAGAGATACAGAACCAGGGCCACGCCCCAGACCCAAGGGTTGTCCAACACCTGGAGCGGCTCCAGTCCCGGGCTCAGGTGCAGCCAGCCCTCGTGCAACGAGACGCCGACCACGAACACCGTCAGGTACAGGCTAAGCCCCGCCAGGGTCCCCAGCCCCAGCGCCGCACCCAGCAACTCGATCTGTTCCATCGCTCGCTCGCTTTCGCGCCCCCCGCGCGATGACGACACGCCACCCACACGGAGGGACAACGACACATTAGACTCAGAACGGCGCCGACGGATTCAATTTTTTCCAGCCCCTTGCGGGCCGCCAGCACCCGGCTACCATCCCTCATGAGCCTCGTCACAGAACTGTGCAACAAACTCAACATCACCGAGGAGCAGGCCCAGGGGGCGGCTGGCCTCGCCCTGAACCTGCTCAAGGGGAAACTCGCGGACGCCGATTTCGCCAAGGTCCTCAAGGCCGTCCCCGAGGCACCTGAACTCCAGGGCGCCGCACCGGACACGGGGCTGGTGGGCGCGCTCGCGGGTCTCGCCGGGAAATTTGGGGGACAGAAAGCGGAGGGTCTCGGCGATCTCGCGCAGCTGGCCGCCGGCTTCGCAAAGCTCAACATCAGCAGAGAGACCCTGGCGCAATTCGCGCCGGTCGTCATCGAGTTCCTGTCCAAGAAGGGCGGGGCGGGGCTCAAGGACGTCTTGCTCCAAGCGCTGAAGTGAGGGGCAGTCGCCCCCGCGCCTCCGGGGGGCGTGCATCGGTTCCGCGCCCCCGAAGGAATCCACTGGTGTCCGCCCCGGCATCCGGCGATCCTCGGGGCCATGGATGGCGGCGGTGATTCGCGCGTCGTGGTGCTCACCGGCGGGCGCGGCGACCTGGCGCGCGCGTGCGCCGACGCGTTCGCCGCGCGCGGCTGGCGCGTCCTGGCGCCGGGTCGCGATGAGCTCGACGTCACATCCGCAGCATCCGTGGGCGCGTTCTTTGCCCGGATCGAGCGCATCGATGCGCTCGTGAACAACGCCGGCGTGACGGGGGATGCGCTCCTGGCCCGCATGGATGACGCGGCATGGGATCGCGTCGTCGCCACCAACCTGACCGGCGCCTTCCTGTGCTCGCGCGCCGTGGTGCGCCCCATGTCGCGGAGGCACCGCGGGCACCTGATCCACGTGGGCTCATGGTCCGGCCTCCGGGGCAACGCGGGCCAGGCCAATTACGCGGCCGCCAAGGCCGGGCTCATCGGCCTCTCCGCCTCGCTCGCCAAAGAGTACGGGGGTCGCTCCATACAGAGCAATGTGGTGCTGCCCGGTTTTCTCGAGACGAGGATGACGGCTCGGCTGCCCGCGGCGGCGCGCGAACGCGCGCTTGCCGATCACGCGCTGGGGCGTTTCAACACGGCGGCCTCGGCGGCCGAGTTCATCGCCTTCTTGGCCGGCATGGAGCTCGTTTCAGGCCAAGTTTTCCAACTCGATTCGAGGGTCGGGCGATGGGCGTGACGGACAACCCCACTCCGCAGGGACGATCCGGGCTGGCATCCCATTGCGCCGCCACCCTCGACGCGCTCAGGGCCCAGAGCCTGCTGCGCCAGATGCGTGAGGTGGACTCGGCCCAAGGCACCGAGATCCTCGTCGGAGACCGGCGGCTCCTGAACTTTTCCTCCAACGACTATCTGGGACTCGCGGGCCACCCGGCGATCGCCGATGCCGCGCGCGATGCCATCGCGAGATTTGGCTCGGGCTCGGGCGCGTCCCGCCTCGTCTGCGGCAACATCGCCCCGCATGTCGCGTTGGAGGACGCCATCGCCCGACTCAAGGGCACCGCGGCGGCACTCGCCTTCTCCAGCGGCTACGCCGCAGCCCTTGGCACGATCCCCGCGCTCGTCGGCCGCGGCGACACCATCATTCTCGACAAGCTCTGTCACGCCTGCCTCGTCGATGCGGCCCGCCTGTCGGGCGCCCAGATCCGCGTCTTTCGCCATAACGACGTCGGGCAACTCGAGGACCACTTGCGCTGGGCCACGGCGCGCCGGGGCAACACGCTCGTCGTCGTCGAATCGGTCTACTCGATGGACGGCGACCTCGCGCCGCTGCGCGGCATCGTCGATGCGAAAGACCGCCACGGCGCGTGGCTGATGGTCGACGAGGCGCACGCGACCGGTGTTTTTGGCCCCGGCGGTGCAGGCCTCGCCCGGGAGTTGGGAGTCGCCGATCGCATCGATATCCAGATGGCCACGCTCAGCAAGGCGCTCGGCACCAGCGGCGGATTCATCGCCGGCTCGCGCGAACTCATCGACCTGCTCATCAACCGCGCGCGGAGCTTTATCTTCTCCACTGGCCCCTCGCCCGCCGCGGTAGCCGCCGCACGCGCCGCCATCGATATCTCTGCGGGCGCCGAGGGCGACGCGCTCCGCACGGCACTCTGGGCCAACGTCAACGACCTCGCGGCACAACTCGATGGGCCGTGGCACGAACCGCCCAAGGGCGAGAGCCCCATTCTCCCCCTGATCGTGGGCTCCGAGGATCGGGCCCTCGCGCTGGCCGATGCCCTCCGCGGGCGCGGGATCTGGGTCCCCGCCATCCGCTATCCCACCGTCGCGCGCGGCAAGGCCCGGCTCCGCATCTCCCTCTCCGCCGCGCACACCCCGGAGCAGATCACCCGGCTGGTGGACGCGCTCCGGGCAACCGCCCGGCACGAGACATCGTAGCCACGGTCGCCAGACCGTGGGCGCGACACGCGGGCACTCGCTATCGACAACCCGACAATTCTGTGCAGGATGCCCCCATTACCATGAAGTATAATGCAATTGGGATATTTGGGTTTTTCGCGGCAATGGCCACCGCGCTCGGCGCGGAGGGGCCGCCCGGCCAGGCCCCGATCTTCAACGGCCGCGATCTGGA
>JADLBR010000131.1 GCA_020847615.1 Verrucomicrobiia bacterium | reverse complement strand
CTGGCCCCTCAAGGAGGGCCTGTGGGTCAAGACGGGCGAGGGTGGCGCGAGCCTGACCGGTCCCCGCGGCGCGTGGCGAGCGAATGACGTGCCGAGACTGCGGGCCCGCGTCGCGGCCAAAGGCGGCGGCCAGGCCGCGATCTTTTGGGGCACCCTGGAAAAGCCGGGTTTCGGCGCCGAGCGCAGCGTCCGGTTCTCCGTGAACGGCGACGGCGCCTTTCAGGACATCGAGGTGATTCTCTCGGGACACGCGGAGTACAAAGGCATCATCACGGGTCTGAGGATAGATCCGCCCGCGGGCGAGTGGTTCAAGATGCTATGGTTGGCGCACCGGCCCTTGGGGGATGGGGGGGCGGGCGAGCCGAGCCCGCGCGGTGAGTGAAGGACCCATCGTAGGAAAAGTCAGGCGATTGGCGGCCAAACGCTTACGCGTTCGGCTACGGACGGCGATGGGGGATCTGGCCGACAGCGGCAGGGCCAGCAAGAGCGATGAGCGCCTCATGACCCGCAATCTTCGCATGCAAGTGAACCCGGCAGGAACTTCCCCTGATCTGCGCGCAAGGAGACCCAGGCGGCGGGGTCGACCCTCAACGGACGGCATGCGATGAAGTGCGGCTCCCCTGCTATCGTGCCAGCACCCGCGCCCCGTAGGCGAGGGCCTCGGCATGTGCCGGTTCAAAGCGGGGTTGGCCGGGCGTGCCGCGGATGACGTCTTCGGGGTAGACGTTGAGAAAGCTGCAGCGGATGCGTTCCGCGGCCTTCATGACTTCCATGAGCGTGCCCGTGCGCCCGCCGCTACCGGCGACCATCTCAAAGAAGAGTTTTGTGCTCTTGGACCAGCGGGCAAATGCGGCGGCCCGCCCGGAGGACACGTCTTTGTAACTTTGGCCCGCCAGGCCGTTTTGGCCGACGTAGAATCCTCTGCCGACGCAGTAGTCGCCGATTTCGACGGATCGGTCGGGGCCGCGCAAGCCGCCCATATTGAGGGTCACGAGAAGCGGGGTGCGTTTGAATGTCCGGTCGGCGGCATCGATCCATTCCTTGACGGTGGCGAGCCAGAGGTCGTCATCGTAGCTGCGGCCATCGCTTGCCCGGGCGCGCTCGTAGGTCTCTTTGAAGCCCGGGTCTGTCTTGGCGATGGTCCCGAAGCGAAATGGGTTGGTTTCGGCGCCCGGCGTGACATCGAGAAAGAGGATGCCGGGGTTGTCGTCGTAGCGGGCGGCGAAGGCTTCGAGGAAGCGCCACGCGTGCCCCTTGTAGATCGGGTCCCAGGGGAGGGGGATCTCGGTGCGGCTGGGCGGATGCAGGACGAATTTCGCGCCCTCGCGCCAGACCCAGCTCGGCGTCGGGGTCTTGTAATAGGGCTTGGGCCAGTTGCCACTGGTGCACCACATGATCCGGATCGCGACCCTCTTGCCGGCTTTGAGCCACGGCGCGATCCATCGGTCGATCTCGGACCAGTCGGGTTTGCCCTTCTCCTTCTCGACCTCGGACCAGATGACCTGGAACAGGGCGCCACAGACGTGCGGGTTTGCAATGACGGCCGCGTTGTCGGCGAAGGCGTGATCGGCCTTGGCGTAGTAGAGGATGCCGGCGCCGGGGTCACGCGGCGGACGTGCGGCGGCCGGCAGGGGTGCTGTCGCCGAGAGGGCGATCCACGTGATGAGAGCCGCTGTTCGCATGGGACCGCTTCTTTGAGGACGCCGCGCGCGCGGAACCACTCGCGGATCGCGGCGTGGACCTCGTCGGCCTTCTCGTTGGGCAACCCGTGTCCGACACCGTCCCACACGCGGCGCTCGCACGGGACCTTGTTCCTGGTGAGGATCGCGGCCAGCGAGGCGGCGCGGTCCGGGGGTACCGTCGTGTCGGCGGTGCCGTGGAGGATCAGGAAGGGCGTGCGAATCTTCTCCGCGCGTGCCGCGGAGGGGGCGGGAAAACCTTCGGCGGGCGCGATGCCCCCGGCGGTGATGGCGGCGGCCTTCAGGAGGCCGGGCTCGTCCGCGGCCAGGCCGATGGTCAGGAAGGCCCCCATGCTGTGCCCGTAGGCGGCGATGCGGTCGGGATCGACCCCCGGCAACCCCCTGAGGATCTCGACGCATGCGGTGGCGCGACGGACGTTCTCCTCGCTGGCACCGAATTGGGAGCGGTCGGGGCCGGGGCGCACGTGCGTGTAGTCGGTCGCGATGCAGACGAAGCCCATCTTTGCGAACGCGCGGCCCTTCGCGAGACCCATTTGCCGTGCGCTGCCGCCGAGGCCGTGGCTGATCAGGATCCCCGGGAAAGGCCCCTTGCCAGGTGGCCGGACGAGGATGCCGGATAGTGGCTTTCCATCGGCCTCGCAGGCCCAGCTTTCGCCGTCGACTTTCAGGCCCTTGATGCGGGAATCCACCGGAGGGGCGGCGGGGGCACGGCCCACCGTTGCCGCGAGCGCACAGAGAATCACGAGCATTTTCGTGGGTCGGGGCGCCTTGGCCAGAACGGGCATTCTTGTGAAACCCCGGCGGACGCCCGCCGTTGCGGGGCATGTGGCGAGTTTTGGCATTTGAGTTTTTTGGGGGCCTTCACATCATCGGCACCCATGTCCGAGCCACTCAAATACCTCCTCGATGAGAGGGATATCCCGAACCATTGGTACAATATTGCCGCCGACCTCCCGAAGCCGCCCCCGCCCCCTCGGCACCCCGCCACCGGGGCGCCATGCACGGCCGACGACCTCCGCCCGCTCTTTCCCGATGCGCTCATCGCGCAGGAGATGAGCGCGGAGCGGGAGATCGCGATCCCCGGCGAGGTGAGGGACATCCTGCGCCTGTGGCGGCCGTCACCGCTCTTCAGGGCCCGGCGCTTGGAGCGGGCCCTCGATACTCCCGCGCGCATCTATTACAAGTACGAGGGCGTCAGCCCCGCGGGCTCGCACAAGCCCAACACCGCAGTCCCGCAGGCGTATTACAACAAGGTCGAGGGGGTTCGTCGCCTCGCGACCGAGACGGGCGCCGGCCAGTGGGGCTCATCCCTGGCCATGGCCTGCAACTTCTTTGGCCTGGAGTGCAAGGTCTTCATGGTCAAGGTCAGCTTCAACCACAAGCCCTATCGCCGGGCGCTCATGGAGACGTATGGCGCGACGGTGACCGCCAGCCCTTCGGACGAGACGGCATCCGGACGATCGATCCTGGCCGCCGATCCGGAGTGCCCCGGATCGCTGGGCATCGCGATCTCCGAGGCGGTCGAGGTCGCCGCCGCGCGCGAGGATACGAAGTACGCCCTGGGCAGCGTGCTGAACCACGTCCTGTTGCACCAGACCGTCACGGGTTTGGAGTGTTTCAAGCAGATGGAAATGGCCGGCGACGAGCCCGACGTGATCGTCGGCTGCACGGGCGGCGGCTCGAATTTTGCCGGCATCGCGTTCCCGTACATCGGGCGCGGCCTGCGCGGGGGCCGGCGCCCGCGCGTCGTCGCCGTCGAGCCCGACGCCTGCCCCACGCTCACGCGCGGCAGGTATGCCTACGATTATGGCGACACCGCAAAGCTCACGCCCCTGGTGAAGATGCACACCCTGGGGAGCTCCTTTGTCCCGCCAGGATTCCACGCCGGCGGGCTCCGCTACCACGGCATGGCGCCGCTTGTGAGCCACGTCCTCGACCTCGGGCTCATCGAGGCGGTTTCCGTCGCGCAGCTGGAGATCTTTGAGGCCGGCGTCCAATTCGCCCGAGCCGAGGGCATCGTGCCCGCCCCGGAGGCTTGCCACGCCGTCGCCGTGGCGATGAAAGAGGCCCTGCGCTGCAAGGCGGAGGGCCGCCCACAGGCCATCCTCTTCAACCTGTGCGGCCACGGGCACTTCGACATGCAGGCCTACATCGACTACTTCGGCGGCAAGCTGCGCAACTACGCCTACCCGGAGCACGAGATCGCCATGGCGCTCGCCGGCCTGCCCTCGATCGTCGACTAGCAGCCTGTCGGACTTAGCCAAGTCCGACAAGGCTGCTAGAAAGCAAAACCGCCTTATTCCAAGGTAGATCCCATGCCCCGCGCGGCGGGGCACCACCGGATTGGGAAAATGTAGCCGAGGCCGTGAGGCCTTGGCGCCCAAACGCTGACGCGTTCGGCTACGGGAGGCGATGCGGCAATTTTCGAGCTATACTCGGCGTCATAAATAATTGCGCATATCCTGCTCACCCGAGCGAGCAGAGCCTGCGGAGGACGTCGTTGGGCTGGGCCCCAGCGGCGAATTGCGCCGCCACGACGGCGGCGAGCGCATCGAGATTTGCGAAGTACTGGTTGTGCAGGCAGAGCCGACGGGTGAGTTTCCAAACCCGT
>JADLBR010000130.1 GCA_020847615.1 Verrucomicrobiia bacterium | reverse complement strand
GCCGAATCGCGCGACGACGATGACGCGCCACCGCCAGGCGGCCAACCGACAAATTGCGGCAGCGCGCTTCGAAATTGCGACAAAGCGATCTGAGGCCGGAGGGCCGGTCCCGCCCCCGGCCCGCGCGCAGCGCCTTCGGACTGCGGCAGTTCGACTGCCGCCTTCGGAGCGGTCCGGCCCCCGCAGGAATCCGTCACCCTCGCATGCCTCCGGGCTCCGACACCGAGCCCCATCGGCGCCCTTGAATCTGGAACTCTTGTATCTGCTTGCCGGAGTCGTGCTTGCAGAGAGTCCCGCTCCCGAACTGCTTAAGTGTAATGACGGCACATTGGTGCAGTCAAAGGAGGAGTGGGAGCATAAACGGCGCGGAGAGATCCTCGAACTCTTCAGGACGCATGTATTTTGGGATCTTAGATGGGGTTGATCGGATGGTTACACTCAACTCCTGCTGCGTCATCTTAACTAAGGCGGCATGGTGTCGGGCATTCCCAGCGCGGCGTATTTTGGTCGCGCGAGGTCCAGGTATTCGAGTTCCACCACGTCCTCATCCTTGATGCCGATCGACCGGAGATACCTGTGACGGTCGGCCACGTCCTGTCCGTCCGTACATCCGGGAACAATCAGCATCCTCACTTCGAGTTTGGCTCCGGATTTGACCAGCAGCCTGAGATTCTTCTTGATGATGCCGTTCGGGAAGCCCGTGTGCGTTCTATGACGGCCGGTGTCATCGGCCTTGAAGTCAGGGAGCCACATGTCGACAAGCGGCAGCATCTTCTGGACCGCGGTGGGCGGGGCAAACAGAGAGGTGGCGAGGCAGGTGTGGAAACCCTCTGCCTTGAACGCTTGGAAAAGTTCCACCGCCCACTCCGAGAAAAAGAGCGGCTCGCCACCCGAAAGGGTCACGCCGCCGCCGGACTGTTTGTAAAACACCTTGTCCTCACGAGCCTTCGCGACGATTTCAGGAATGGACATGGGCTTTCCGTAGAGCTTCAGCGCACCTGTCGGGCAAGCGGCTTCGTCCATCGTGCAGGTTTCATGATGCTGGCATTTGTCTTGGAATCGCGCCCACTGGGGTTTCGGACTGAGCGACTCCGGATTATGGCACCACCGGCATTTGAGCGGGCACCCCTTCACAAAAAAGGTTGTGCGGAGCCCCGGGCCGTCGTGTACGGCCATCCGCGTCGTGTCGAGCATCAACGGCGTTATCATCGTGTCAGTTTTCCTGTCACTATCTTGTCTGCCCTTCCGCGGTGGCGAGGAAGTAAACCTGTTCGCGGCGGGAAAGATCGTTCCAGCGCACGTTCCAGCCGCACACGCGCACCTGCAGGTCCGGATAGTTTTCCGGGTGCGCCATCGCGTCGCGGAGCGTGGACGGGTCGAAACAGTTCAGGTGGATGCACTGTCCGCCCATCTCGAAGTAACTTCTGAGAAACGCGGCAATGCCGGCCGCGCCGAACGATGCTTTCGCAAGCGACGCCGGCAGGATCACGTCAGCGATGTGTCCGTCCGGAGATTCCGCCAGATCGAGCTTCGCGTTGGAGAGGAGGATCGCCGTCGGACCCTCCTTCCCGCAACCCGCAGTTGCGGCGCTATTGCGCGAGATCGGCGTCTTCGCCTTGCGGCCGTCCGGCGTCGCCGCCGTGCAGTCGCCGAAAGGCTTGTCGCGATCGATGGACCAGAACCCGGCCTGGAACGTGCCGCCGTGTCCGTTGGACTCGGCGTTGATGCGCGCGGTGACGGCGTCGTAAACGCGTTTCGCGGGCAGATCGGCGCGGTCGTCGTTGTTTCCCCACTTGGGTGCGCTGCGGACAACCCTCCTCCGAAGCTCCTCATGATCCTTCCAGTCCGCGCGCAGGATCTCCGCCAGCTCTGCCATCGTGACGAGCCTCTTTTCGTCAACGAGATAACGCACTGCCGCAAGCGAGTCCGCGACCGTACCGATGCCGCCGCACATGATACCGCTCTGATTGTATCTGCACCCGCCCTGCGAGTAGTCTTTCGCGTTCGCGATGCAATCCCGATAGGCGCCGGACATGAACGGGGCGGGGTTGAGGTCGTACCAAGCCCGTTCGCACATACGCGCAGCCTCGACGGCGGACGTGATCATGGCGTCGAGCTGGCGCAGGTATGCGTGCTCGAAGGCCTCTGCGTTCTCGGGCAACGCGCACGCCGGTCCCAGTGGGGATCCCGCAAAGTCCTTGCCACTGTTGAAGACCGCTTCAAGCGGCTTCGCGAGGTTCACCTCCGCCGCCATCGACGCGACGATCTCGCGCCCTTGGATGCCCGGCTCATAGCATCCTACAAGCACGTACTGGGCGATGTCCTCCACAGACTTTCCGCGGCGGCGGAACATCTCGCTCAAGACCTCTTCGTTCGCGAATACGATTGAGGTACGTCCGTTCGCGAGGCACGTCGTCACCTTCTCGAGCTGTTCGCGCGGTGTATTCTTCCCGAACCGGTACGTCAGCTTGGGATTCGGGCGGTTCAGCTCGTCATGAAGCTCAATGCCGAGTTCGGTGATTTCATTCCAGACGGGGACGCCCTCCGCGTCATAGCCGCCGAAGCCGATGTTCTTTCCATTCGGATGATGTTGCGCGTAGAGGCGCGTGAAATAGTCGGCGAGCAGCGCCTTTGCCGAGTCTCGCGACTCGCGCCCGGTCGCGAGATCGTCGCGATAAAACTTCACGTAAAGGCGGTCGAAAAGCCCTTGGGAACGCACGCATTCACCCTCCGCCTCTTGGCCGCGGTCGTAGACGAGCGAGAGCTGCAGCGCCTCGCGGAGCGTGCGCGGCGGACGTGCCGCGATGGCGCGCAGGGATTCGGCGCATGCCCGCATCCCCCTCGTTTCCGCGACCGCAGCCCAGCGGACGCAGAGCCGCGACAGGGCGTCGTACACCTCCGCCACGCAGTCAAGAAACAGACGTTCGTCATCGGTCTTGGCTGTCTCGCGGCGTTTCCGCGCACGGTCGGCAAGCCCTTTCGGTCCCAGCGAGAGGATCGACTCCCAGTCCGGGCACGTATGGCTCGTGTCGAGGCGCGCCAGCCATGCCCCGTTTGTTGCGTTCATCCCTGCGCCGCACCGCTCGCGTTCGGGCGCCGATCGGGCGAAGGCGCGTAGCCGCAGCCCGCGCCGCCGGTCAAGCAGGTCGCAGTCCGCGAACCAGTGCACGAAGGCGTCGTCCGCGTTCGCCGCAAGCCGCACGTGGTCGAACAGCGCAGTGAGCCATTTTGTCCGCGTGACGATGAACGGCTCCTTGGCATGCGCCTCCGCGATCGCGTCGAACATCTTCTCCAGTTCGGCCCGTGTCCGCCCGCTCTCTTCGTCAATCCCCGCGCCGCCGATCGGTTCGGTGGTGAGGGACCAACCGAAGCAGCTGTGCCCTCCCGTCCACATCGCGGCGTAGGTGAGTGTTTTAAGGAATTCGCGTCGTTTCATGGTCGCTTCCTCGCTGTCCGAGTGAAGGAAATTATCAACTTAGGCAAGATCTGTCTCGGATGATTGTGTCAAGAATGTGTGTTGTTTTAACGCTCGAAGCAAGATGGGAAGCGGAACTGCGAGAACTGCAAGGTGAAGGAAATCTCCGCCGTCGTCGGGAAGACGAGCTATGACCTTTTTCCTGAGAGGTGTCCGAAGACTTGCGTGGACACCGACAACGAGGTGATGCGGACAGGCGAGCCGCTCATCAACGTGATCTCCTTCTCGCCTGATTTAACCAATAAGTGCATCTGCACCAGCCATGTCCCGCTTTACGGAAAGAGGGGACAGATCATCGGGGTCGCCGCCATCTAGCGATACGTAACTGCCGTGGTCCGACCCCGGACCAAGAGGTGGGTTGAAAGAGAGACGGGGCTGCTTCATCTCGGGATCAGCGACTTCTCCGCGATCAGCGCCGGGGCGTCGTAGACGGGGATATCCTTGAAGACCGTCGTGTCGCCGTCGCGCGCGATCCTGTCGGCGGGGATCTCATGGATGCCGCCGGTGATCAGGTCGACCCAGACGGGTTCGGCGAACGGGCCGCCGGTGACGGTGAGCGTCGCCGGGACGGTCTCGTTCCGATCTGAAGGCACGGCGCTCTTGTCCCAGAAGACCAGCAGGCGCTGGCCGGCCGATTTGCTCCTGTAGGCATACAAAGCCGTTGCCTTGTCGCATTGGATCTCACATGGGGTGACCGACACGCGCGCCAGCGTGTCATCGAAGACGGCGACCACGTTCTGCACCGCGTAGTACGCCATCTTGACCTTGAGGAGCCGGCACCGCTTGTCGGTCTTGACGAGCCCGTAGCGGTCGATGTCGCCGGGGCGATAGCCGTCCTCGCGGTTGTAGTCCAGGTCGGCGATCGAGAAGACGAGCGACTCGACGTCGTGCCCGAGGTCGCCGAGCATGCGGCGGGTGTCCCACTTGGCCTGCGTCAGCTCGGACCATGGGTACTTGCTCAGCGCGCCGCCGAGGCAAAACTCAGACTGCGTTCCCGCCTCGCCCTGCCAGAGCTTGATCTCTGGGGCATATCGCTGGAACAGTCCCCTGAGCTTTTCGACGTTCTCATAGTGTCCCTCGTCGGGATTCTTGGTGTAGCCGTGGTAGATGAACCAGTGGAACAGGGATGCCTTCTCCCTTTCCGTCACGCGCTTCAGCCACCCCTCCGCGTAGGCGGGGTTGGGCGAATTCAGCACGCCGCCGGCGATCCGCGCGTCCGGGATCACCCGCCGGATGATCTCCGCGGTGCGGATGTTGAAATCGGCGGTCATCTCGGGGGTGTGCGCCTTGTTATTGTTGGGCTCGTTCCACATCTCCCAGTCGCGGACCCTGCCCCTGTAGCGCGTCGCCATCGCCTCGACCCAACGGTCCCACGCGGCCAGTGCCTCCTCGGAGGTGGGGAAGCCGCCGGAGAGGTGGCGGCTGCCGCCGCCCGGATAGATCGGGTTGCCGTAGTTGGTCTCCAGAAAGATCTCCAGTCCGAGGGCGAGTGCGTCGTCGATGACCCGGTCCAGCCAGCGCCAGTCGTACGTTCCCTGGTCCCGCTCCGTCTTGGCCCAGCCCCCCTGCAGGCGGATCTTCCTTATGCCCAGCGGCGCGAGGTAGTCCCGGTACGAGTCCCAGCTGGCGAAGTCTCGGTCGAGCGTCTCGCATCCGAGGGACCAGTTCTGCCCGGAGATCTCGCCGACCCTCCGCGGCTTGATCGTGCCGATCCGCTTCAGCCCCGGGTCCAGCGTCGTCTGCACCCGCGTCTCCGAGCTGTCGATCACCTGCGCCGGGGCCGCCGCCGAGAATCCGAGGGTCGCCGCCGCCATCCATGCCGCCATGCGTCTCATTGCCATTCGCACCTCCATTCGCCCGCGAGCATGGCCCCGGCGCCTCGTCTGGCCAACTGGCAAACTGCGGCAGTTGAGTTCGAAATTACGACAGTGTCGGGCCGCCCTGGAGGGTGGTGCTCACTTTGCGAGCCGGGTGAATTCTATCGGCGGGATGATCCCGTCGGCATGGGCGAGGGACTCCTGGCGGCAATTGCAGATGGTCCCGGAGCCGTCCGAGTGTGCGGTGCTTTGATGGTCGTCCCATTCAACACGCATCGCCTCATGGCTTGATGATCCCGACTCTGTCGAAGGCGAAGTCCTTTGGGGAGATCGCCTCCAGGGCCTCGGGGACGTGCGTCTTAGGGTACGGCATGGATACCGTCGGCCTGGCCCAGCGGATGGCGTTGGCGATGACCCTCAATACGTTCAGGTCGTGGTAGGTGGGGAACGCCTCGTGGCCTGGGCGGAAATAGAAGAGCCGCCCGAATCCGCGCCGGAGGGTGAAGCCGCTGCGGAATACCTCGCCGCCTTCGAACCAGGATATGAGGATGACCCTGGCGTCGCCCGCGATCATGAACGGCTCGCCGTACATTTCCTCGTACGGCAGATCGAAGTGTTCGGGCAGGCCGGCCGCGATCGGATGCGCTGGGTCAATCACCCACAGCCGCTCCCGCTCGCCGACCTCGCGCCAGTGGAGCTTGCCGCTGGTGCCGTTCAGGGCGCGGAAGATCTTCGACATGTGTCCGGAGTGCAGGACGATGATGCCCATGCCCTCCCACACCCGCTGCTGCACGCGCTGGACGACCGCATCCTCGACGCGGTCGTGCGCCGCGTGGCCCCACCAGAGAAGGACGTCGGTGGCATCGAGAACCTCGGGGGGCAGACCGTGCCCGGGCTCCTCGAGCGTCGCGGTGCGGATCTCCAGGTCGGGCGCGGCGAGAGCGCTGGCCAGCGCGCCGTGGATGCCGTCCGGATAGATCGCCCGGACCGACGGCTCCGTCCGCTCGTGGAGGTATTCGTTCCAGATCGTGACGCGGATGATTGGATCATTCATGGGCACATCCGACGGCGACCGGCGCGATATCTAGCCACTTGCAGAGATCGATCAGATCCTCCGCGATGTCCGCGTGGATGAGGGAGTAGTGGTGTTTGAAACCATTGTCCATGATAGTGGACACGAGCGTGTCGACCGGGCAATCGAATCGGACCTCGAGGGGGTTGCCGCGCACGAACGGCTCGGTATCGATGGCGGTGCCGGTGGCGATCAGCATGCGGTAATTGTCGCCGTTCTCGTCCAACTGGGCCAGCGTGATCCGTCCGGGTTTGAGCGCAAACTCGTTGACCAATCCCTTCTTGTCGCCGCCGTCCACGCGGAAGTGGCGGCGCATCCGGGTTTCCTCGAACTTGCTGCAGAGTTTCGAGGGCGCCGCGCCGCAGTGCCAGAATACGCCCGTGTTCTTGCGGCTGTCGAACGAGATCAGGTCGGCGAAGAAGGGAAGGCCCCCGCACAGTGCGGATTGGGCGCGCATGAGGACCGCCCCGAGCACATCGCCCTCGCAACTGGCGGCGAGCCTGTTGTTGTTGAGCAGGCCCATCGCGGCGCAGGGCGCGATGCCGAAGATGTCCGACCATTCCGGCCAGCAGCGGATCGCATACGATGTCAGGCCGTGCTTGGACGCCGTCTTCTTCAGGGCCTGATAAAGCCTTCCGGCCGGGTCGATGTCGCCGCCGACGGTCTCGCAGACGGAGGCGGAGCTCAGGCGGATTTCCGTGGCGCCCTGTCGCGCCTCGTCGTCATCGAGCCGGCCGGCCGTGTCAACGATTTCGAGCAGGTCGATGATCTCGATCTCGGCGCCGATCGCGGAGCGCAGGCGCATCTCGTCGCAATTCGATGAGTAAAAGCCTGGGGCACGGCCCCCGACGAGGCCGATCTTGGTCGAAGCGAGGTCGGCCATGCATTTGACGACATTGAGCTGGCGTCTCAGGAGGGCGTCGGCCTCGCCGGCCGGGCCGAAGACGAACGCGTATTTCCTGCCCATCTTCCGCAGGGTGTGGACTGCCATGTTGGCCCCGCAGAACGAGTTCTGCGCCCAGATGCCTCCCGCCGCCGGACGCTCTGGGTTGGCGAAGAGAAGGATGGGTACGCGCAGTTCCCTGGCGATAACCGGGATCGTCGCGCCGACGGGGAAGGTGCACACGTGCACGATCACGGCCTTGGCCCCCCGGCGGTTGAGTTCGGCGGACAGCGCCGATGCCTCGGTCGTGGTGGTCGTCAGTGCGCCGCCGTCGAGGATTTCGAAGGGCAGTCGTCTGAGGCCTTCGAGGGCGCATTGGCGGATCCCTTCAATCTCTGGCGTAACCCAGCTCGCCTTGGACAGCGCGACATAGCCAACGGGGAAATCCTTCACTTGTGACTCCTTTCCTGTGTTACCGCCTCCTCCAGAGAAACGACGCGCATCTCCGGATGGTATTTGCGGAGGGCGGCCTTCGCGTGCCGTGACGGGGTGATGAAGAGATCCGCGGCGGGGTTGTCCGCAAGCTCACGGATGCGCCGGCAGAGCCTCTTGCATAATTCGGGTTGCAGCGCGTCGAAGACCACCGCCCCCTCGCCGACCGCATGAGACTCTTCGGCGTTGGTGCCGAAAGGAGCAAGCTCGTAGCCGTGCCGCCGGAGCAGTCTCCGCGGCGCATCCATGCCATCGGCGTAGTTTCGAAGGAAGTCGCTCTCCAGATAGACGGCCCTGCGCGCGGGGCCGGCCTCGGGCGCGGTTGAGAGCAGGTACTCGGAGCAGTGCACGACCGCGATGCCGCCAAGCCGTTTCTTCAGGAAGACGTATGACGACGGTTCCCCCACGACGAGGGTTCCGGACCCCGATGCGGCGATGACGCCGCGGAGCCGGCCCAGGACCTCGGCGGCCTCGCCGGCGAAGCCGAGTGCCTCGAGCGCGACGCCCGGGTCGCCACCCGAGAGGGTCGCGCACTCGGGATAGAGCCTGGGATGGTCCCCGAAGTAGAGTGACGAGCCGCGCCCCTCGATGGCGAAGGTCGCCCGGACGAGTTCGTGCGCCAGGGCTTTGACCGGTTCCGGCGCCAGGCCCGCCGCGACGATGTCCCTCCTCGCTGCGAGGACCAGGCCGGTTTCGTCGTAGTGGCTGACGCAGTGTTGGCGGTTGGCCCCGCTTAGCGCGCTGCGGTACATGGTGTCGATGAAGTCCGGGTTGGCCAGGCGTTCCTGGGCCATGCGCACCCTGTCGAGGATCAGGGCCCGCCCCCGGGGCGTATCCGCCTCCCGGAAAGTCACGTTGCCCACCGGGTCGAGGTGGCGGCACATGAAGCAGAAGCGGCACGCGGCAATCACGTCCCCATGGTTGTCGATGTGCATCGGTCAGCTCCCTTTCGCCCGGAATCCCATCTTGCCGGGATTCATGATGTTGTTGGGATCGAGGGCTCCCTTGATGTCCTCGAGGACCCGGAACGCGGGGCCGTAGAGATCCTTCATCATCCGGCCGAGTTTTAATCCGACGCCGTGGTGCTCGTTGATGACGCCGCCCTCCCGGATGGCCGCGCGGATGGCCGTGTCCCAGATTCTGTTGTAGAGCGCGACGGCCTCGTGCGGGTCCCGGGGCGGGTCTTCGATGATGAATCGCGCGTAGAGCATGCAGCCCCATTCGTACCAGTGCGAAAAGTGTCCGATGAACGCCGCCTGCGGGAACTTTTCGCCGACGACGTTCTTCATCGCCCAGTAGACTTTCTCGATGTTTGCGAAGGTGGCGACCGTGTCGAGCGTGCCAAACGCCTGCGGAAGATGGAACATGTACGGAGGGTAGAAGAACTTGTAGCGATGGTCCCACCAGGCCTGGCCCATGTCGGGGCCGAGATCTTCGGGCTCGGCCTGGCGGCAGATCGCGCACGCCTGCCCCATCTCCAGATCCACGCTCGCCGCGGGGCCGTCGAAACCGAAGACCAGATAGGCGCCGCACCTGTCGATGCCGAGCACCCGCTTGATCAGCCGTGCCGTCTCGGGCTCGTCATAGAGCCGGATCACGCAGGGGCGGAGGCGAGTCGTCATGATCTTCGCGCCCGCACCCATCGCGTCGTGCATGTTCCGGAAGAGGAAGGCGTGAAACCGGCGCGACTCGGGGACCGGATGGATCTTGATGGTTGCCTTGGTCACGACGCCGAGCGTGCCCTCGCTTCCGAGAAACAGTTGAGCGAGGTCGGGCCCCGAGGCATGGCGCGGCACAGGGAGCGTATTGATGATCTCGCCGGTGGGTGTCACGACCTCGAGCGTCATCACCATGTCCTCGATCTTGCCGTATTTCGTGCTGAGCACCCCGGTGCCGCGGTTGGCGATGAAGCCGCCAAGCGTGGCGCATGCGATCGAGGCGGGAAAATGCATCGTGCTGTAACCGACCTTCTCGACGGCCCACTCGAGGTGCTGGGTATTGATGCCGGCCTCTGCGGTGGCGGTCATCGAGACCGGGTCGATGGCCAGCAGGCGGTTCATCCGCTTCATGTCCATCACGATCCCGCCATAGACCGGGAGCGCGCCGCCCTGGGAGCCAGAGCCCCCGCCCCAGGGAATCACCGGGATCCCGTGCGTGTTGGCGATCTTGATCACTTCTGAAACCTCGGCGGCGGATCCGGGGTAGACCACGAAATCGGGGGCGGGCAGCGTCCTGCCGCGGTCATGCCACACCTCGGGCACCCAGTAGTAATCGATCGAGTGGCCGAGCTTGTCCGAGTCCCCGGTCTGGACATGGTCGTCGCCGAGGGCCCAGGACAACTCGCTGCGCACCATCTCGTGCATGTAGCTGTTCGCCGTGATCATAGTTCGGTTCCGTTCCCAGGTATGCTCTGGATCAGTCGTCTTTGCCCAAATTGCGGTAGCAGTCGGCCAGCGCGTCATGGATCCGCCGATAGTGCGCGAAGCGCCCGGCGTAGAGGCGGGCGCGGGCGGGATCGGGCGAGAGCCGGCGCTCGAGTCTCAGGCCCCGGAGGACGGCGGACACCTCGTCCTTGAAGGCGCCGGCGCCCACGGCGGCGAGCAGCGCGCTGCCGAAGGAGGCGTCGCACGAGGCGGGGCAGTTCACCGGGGCGTCGAAGATGTCGCTCACGATGCCGCCCCACAGCGCGCTCTTTGCCCCTCCGCCGATCAGGATGAACTCGCGCGCGCGCAGCCCGATTTTCTCGATCGTGCGGTAGCAATCCCTGAGGGAGTACGCGACGCCCTCGAGCAAGGCCCTCGAGAAGTCCCCGCGGGAATTGGCCATGCTGATTCCAGTGAAGCTGCCCCGGAGATCCGGATCCCAGTACGGGGATCGTTCGCCCTGGAGATACGGGTGAAAGAAGACGCCGTTGCTGCCGGGTGGGGAACCGTTGGCCAGCGCCTCGAGCGCCGCGTAGTCGGTGCCCGGCGCGCAGAACATGTCGCGGTACCACCGCTGGCAGGTCGCCGCGGCATTGGTCGCGGTAACCGAGTACCACAGGCCCGGCACGACGTGAGAATAGGTCAGTGTCTCGGGATGCGGATTCGCCTCGGCGGTCATGACGTTGACGTTTCCGGCGGTCGCGAGTTTAAGGACGCACTGGCCCGGTTCGATGGCGCCAGCGGCGTAGCCCTCGACGGCGGAATCGCTCGCCCCCATGATCACCGGCAGGCCCTCCGCGAGCCCGGTGTCGGCCGCTGCCCCGCGGCTGAGGCGCCCGGCCACGTCGGTGGGCTTTCCGATACGGGGCAACGCCCGAACGGGGATGTCCGCGAGCGCGCAGAGGGCCTCCGACCAGCGACCGCCCTTCATGTCCCAGAACAGCGTGCCCTGCGCCTCGATGCAATCGCACGCCATCTCGCCGGTCAGCAGGAAACGGATGTAGTCCTTGACGAAGAGGATTTGGCGTGTCCGCCGCAGCGCATCCGGTTCGTTGTTTTGGAGCCAGAGCATCTGCGGCAGGGTCCAGGTTGGCGTCGGCGCCTGGAAGGCGGTTTGGAAGATCAGGTCGAAATGACTCTCTCTGAGGAAGTCGCATTCCCGGGCGCTGCGCTGGTCGGTGTAGACGATGGTGGGGCGGATGACGCGCCGCCTGTCATCCAGCAGCACGGCACCGTGGGTGTAACTGTCCAGCGCGAGCGCGGCGATCCGGGCGCGGTGCGTCAGGCCGTTGAGGACGTGGCACATCGCTCGATACCAGTCGGCGGGATCCTGCTCTGCCCAGGCCGGCCTGGGATGGCTGGTGGGGTATTCCGCCGAGGCGTTCTCGAGGACCGCGCCTTCGCCGTCGATCACCGTGACCTTGCAGCCGCCCGTCCCGAAGTCGATGCCGAGGAAGAGGTCCCTTTTCATGTTCCCAGCATCCATCGGTGCTCCGGGTCGATGACCGAGAGGAACTTGCGGTGGTTGCGGCCGGCCATGATCCAGAGATAATACATGGTGTAACCAGGGGCATTGACGACGGGGTGGTAGCCGCGCGGGATGAGCAAGGTGTCGTTGTGCCTCACCGTGCAGGTCACGTCCAGGGCGCGGTCGTCGGTATAGATCTTCTGGATGCCGTAGCCTTGCGGGGGACTGAAGCGGAAGAAGTACAGCTCTTCCATGTCCACCTCCGCCGGCAGGTTGTCGAAGTCGTGTCGGTGGGGCGGGAAGCTGGCATGGTTTCCCGAAGGAACAAACGCCTCGCCGATAAAAAGGTGCGCCCCCGGGAACGCGTCGGTCAGCATCAGGTAAGCGTCGCGCTGATAGTTCTCCTTGCCGAGATGCGCCTCCTTGACCTGCTCCGGCGCGATCACGTAGGCCGGCGTCTTCAGGCTCGATGGTGAGGCCGCCCAGGCGATCTCGACATCGGCCTCGGCATGGATGCGATAGGGGGTGTCGCAGGGGATATAGACCGTGTGCGGTTTGCCGGAGAAAACGTCCTTGCGGGCGCCGATCTGCTTGAACTGAAAGCCATCGCCGGAGACCGAGCAGCGCCCCCCAAGGATAATGAGGACGACCTCGCGCTGACCGGACTCGGCCGCATACTCTTCGCCCTTCCGCAGGTTGATGATGCCGAACTCGGTCAATTGCAGTCCGCCGTCGCCGACGGAAACGATGCGGGTGAAACCGTCGCGGCGCTCGTAGTGTCGCAGGTAGTCATTCATACAATTCCGTCAATGTGGGTTCCTTCTCCATGAATCGGACGCACATCACGCTCCCGTTGCGGGCGCCACGGGCGCTGGCTTGCGCTCTTGCGGGACCTTTGCCCACGCGGCGAGAAACTGCTGGATTCCCACGTCGGTCATCGGGTGCTGATAAAGCAGTTCCATGACATCTATCGGGATCGTGCAGATGTGCGCGCCGGCCAACGCCGACTCCAGCACGTGCTTCGGGTGACGGGCCGAGGCGACGATGATCTCCGTCGTGAACCGGTAGTTGTCGTAGATCGTCTTGATCTGCCGGATCGTCTCCATGCCTTCCTGGCCCATCAGGTCCAGCCTTCCGACGAACGGGCTGACGTAGGTGGCGCCGACCTTTGCGGCCAGGAACGCCTGCATCGTGGAACAGATCAGCGTGACATTGGTTTTGATGCCCTCCTCGGCAAGCCGCTTCACCGCGACGAGGCCCTCGCGCATGGCGGGCACTTTGATGACGGCGTTTCCGGAGATCGCCGCCAGCCGCCGCGCCTCGGCGACGATGCCGTCGGCATCCATGGACACGCACTCCAGGCTGACGGGGCCGGGCACGGTGGCGCAGATCTCGGCATACAGCTCCTCCGCCGGGCGTCCGGTCCTGGAGACGAGCGCGGGGTTGGTTGTCACGCCATCAACGATCCCCCAGCGGATGGCTTCGCGGATTTGGGACATGTCGGCGGTATCGAGAAACAACTTCATTGTGCCGGTCTTCTTTTGGTTGATGGGTTGGTTTCAGATCGGGGAGTAACAGGGGATTCGGGCTACCCGGGGACGTTGTCGTTTCGTGCTTCGTTGTAGTAATCGCGGTGGAATGTTGTCTTTACCGCCAGGAAAATGATGAGCCCCGCGACGAGATATGCCAGCGACAGCGACGCCATGCCAGCCGTCAGGCCAATCGTGGATTTCGCCCATCCCAGCGCCACTGGCGCAAAGGCGCTGACGAAGAATACGAACGCCAGCATGATGCCGACAGCGGATGCGCGGAACCTGGGCTCGATCACGTCAAAGAGCGCAGCGTAGAGGTTGGAATCGTAGATCCCCCGAAACAGCCCGAACCCGGCAAGCCCGGCATAGCAGAGGAGCAGGTTGTCCGTCAGACCCATCAGACAGATGAACGGCGCGCCGAGCAAAAGACCGACGCATTCCACCTCAAGGCGCACCGTGCGCCGGCGCGTGGCGAGGGCGTCCGAGATCTTGCCGCCGAGCAACACGCCGATCATGGCGGCCACGTGATGATAGAACATCGACGAGAATCCCGCGTTGGGCAGCGAGAGTTCGAATTTCTCGTGGAGAAACGACGGCATCCACGTGATGTATCCGATGCCGGCGAACAGGAACAAGCTGAACGCCAGCCACAAGGCCCACACCGTGGGTTTGCCGGCGATCGCTTTCAGGACGACCGACAGCGGCAGCCGCTCCGGCTCCCTCTTCGTGGCCGCTTCCTCTGAAAGGCCGACATCCTTCAGCCTCGCCATGATGACGAATGCCAGCACGACGCCCCCGGCCCCGAACGCGTAGAACGCCGTCCGCCAGCCGAAGCGTTCGCCGATCCAGCCCGCGATGAAGCCGCTCGCGATCAATCCCACGTAGAGTGCCGTCTGGTGGATCGACATGGCCATGGCCCGGGTCTTGTGGTGGTATTGGCCGATGAGCGAGTTGGCCGAAGGAAAGTAGAAGGCCTCGCCGCCGCCGGTGGCGAGGCTGCGGAAGACGATGAGGCTTGCCAGGCCCGTCGTCGCGCCCGAGAGAATGGTGCCGGCGCTCCAGACCAGGAGGCTCCAGAACACGATCCACTTGCGTCGCGACACGTCGCCGAGATAGCCGGCCACGGGCACCAGCAGCGCATAGCACCACAGGAAGATCGAGGCGACCAACCCCGCCTGCACCGGGCTCAGACCCAGGTCCGCGGACAGCAGGGGCAGCACCACATTGTACGCCTGCCGGTCGGCCTGGTTGAAGAAAAACGCGAACCAGAGCAGAAGGACCAGTTCCCACTTGTAGGGGAGAAGTTGCTTCCCGGCCATGTTGTCGTCTCCTTCTTTCCGCGGGGGCCCTAGTCCTTGCCTGCCACCGGCGCGCTGTCTTCGGCGGGAAGGTCGATGTCGGCCTCGCCCTCGAAATCCGCGGCGGACGGGTTGAAGGCGAGGTTGAAGAACGGCGAATCCTCCTGTTCGAGCAGGTCCGAGAGCCTCACGATCTGGCCGGTATACGCTGAAATGCGGCCCATGATCGCCGTCGCGGTTGACATGGCCACGTTCTCGCCCTCGTTGAGGGCGTCGCCGGCGAGGATGCTCTTGATCAGGTCGGCGTGTTCCTGGACGTAGGGATCACCGTCGTGGCCGACTTGCTGGAGAGCGACCTCCTTGCCGTCGAAGCGGCGAATCGTGCCGCCGCCCGTGATCTCCGCCGCGTCCGTGGTGAAATACTCACCGATGCGGGAGTAGCACCCCGGGATCTGTCGGCTCAGGCTGTGGATGTGCAGGCCTTCCCCGTAGTCGTAGTCCACGCTGAAGAAATCGTACTGGTTGCCCGTTGGGCGCCGCAGGCGCGCGCCGACGCCAATGGCCGCACGCGGCGGTCGGCCAATAAACCAGTTGGCGACATCGATGTTGTGGACGTGCTGCTCGACGATGTGGTCGCCGGACATCTCGGCCCAGTTCATCCAGTTGTTGGCCATGTAGCCGGCGTTCGTGTCGGTCTCCCGCCGCGGTCGGATGCTGCCGCGCGCCTGGCACCAATAGACCGTGCCGCCGAGGATTCTTCCCAGCCCGCCCTCGCGCAGCGCACGCACTTGCCGCAGGTAGCTGGCCTGGTGCCGCCGCTGCGTGCCGGCCGCGAGCGCAAGACCTTTTGCCCTTGCCGCCGCCGCCGCCGCCAGAAACCGGCGGATCCCGGGCGGATCGACGGCAACCGGTTTCTCCGCGAAGATGTGTTTGCCCGCCGCGACGGCGGCCTCGACATGCACGGGCCGAAAGACCGGCGGGGCGGCAAGGATCACAATCTCGCACCCGGTCTCCAGCACCTTCCTGTACCCAGCGGCACCGCCGAATGCGAACCTCTCGTCGCAACCCAGCTTCTGCGCGGCTGCCCGAGCCTGCTCCAGAAAGTAGTCGTGAGCGGCCGCCAGCCGGATGTCGACGTCGAGGGTCTGCGCGGCGGATCTCATGTTCGCGAATGCAGCGCAGGCCCTGCGGCCCGATCCGATCAGGCCCACCTTGAACAGGCGCCCGGCCCCATGCCCCCTCGCAATCGACCGCGTTCCCGCCGCCATGGCGGAAATGGCCGCCACCCCTTTGATGAATTCCCTGCGATCCTGCATGCTCACAAGGCCGAGCTTGCCCAAACCGGCGTCGCGCGGTAAATGCAAACACACGTAAATAATGTAAGAGTTTTTGTCGCCGGAGATCCGGCGGCCGACGGCTGCAAGAATCGCGAACGCGACACACACCCATGCGCACGTGCCCGCAGATCGCCCTTCTGATTGACACCGCAACCGGGTGGGGCCGGCGGATCATCCGCGGCATCGCGCGCTACGGCCAGGAGCAGGGGGGATGGGACCTTTGGCTGGAGCAGCGATGCCAGCATGCCCCGGGGCGGCTGCCGCCCGGCTGGCGCGGTGAGGGTGTCATCGCTCGCGTGGCGGATCGTTCGCTGGCCCGTCATCTTGAGGCCGCGCCGGGCGTGATCGTGAACGTCTCGGCCGCGCGGATTCCGGGCGTGAGTTTTCCGACGGTTGCCGCCGACCTTCGCGTGGCCGCCCGCCTTGCCGTGGACCACCTCCTGGACCAGGGTTTTCGAAATTTCGGGTACTTTGCGCCGCTGGGGATGTCTTACGTGGACGCGCACCATGAGGGGTTCACGCGCGCGCTGCTGGCGCGCGGGCACCGCTGCTCGGTGCTCGTGGCGCGGCGCGGGGCGGGTGCGATTCCGTGGCATCGGCGCCAGAGGGACCTCCGGGCCTGGCTCAAGTCGTTGCCGAAACCTGTCGCAGTGCTGGCCTGGACCAGCGACCGCGGGCGCGAGACGTTGTACGCCTGCCGGGCCCTGGGTCTGCTCGTGCCCGAGGAAGTCGCGGTGCTCAGCGCGGATGAAGACATCCTGCTGTGCGAGACATCGTACCCGCCGCTTTCGGCCGTGGCGCTGACATCCGAGCGCATCGGCTACGAGGCCGCGGCCCTGCTGGACCGACTGCGCAAGGGGGCGCGCGCCCCGGCCCGGCCGATCCTGATTGAACCCACGCGGGTCGTGGTCCGGCAGTCCACGAACACGCTCGCCGTGAACGACCGGAAACTCGCGCAGGCCATCGGTTTCATCCGCAACCATGCCACGGAACCGATCCAGGTGGGCGACATCCTTCGCGCGGCGCCCATGTCCCGGAGCAATCTCGAGCGACGTTTCCGCGAGGTGCTGGGACGCAGCCCCGCCGGGGAGATCAGGAGGGTGCGGATCGAGCGCGCGAAGCAGCTTCTTGCGGACACCGACATGTCCGTGCCCGACGTGGCCGAGGCCACGGGCTTCCAGTCGCGCGAGTACCTGGCGCACGCGTTCAAACGCGCCACCGGGATGACGCCGCGGGAATTCCGTGCGCGGGTTCGCGGATGGTAGCGGACTGAGTTGTAAGGCGTTACCGCGCGTTGCGCCGCTGCACGCGAGTGCCTGGAGGCACCGCCCGCCTGCGCCACGAAATCACCAGATCAGCTCAAACAGCGCGGTATCGGGGGAACCGAACTCATAGGAAAACTGGCCCTCCGCCACGGGGATGACCCGGCCTGTGTAGAGTTCGCGAACCTCCCTGCAGCCCACCGGCACGGTGATGGTCTTCTCGCCGCCCTCCGCCATGTGGATCGCCACGAGACGCTCGTTGGCGTAGACGGGCACCGCATCCTCGCAGTAGATCGTCACGCCCGCCTCGAGGGCGGCCTTCCTCAGCGCCGCGGGCGTGAGATCGGCGTAAGCGCCGACGTATGCCGATGTCCAGCCATCGCGCTGGACCATGCTGAGGGCGGGGGTTCCAAATGCGGTGCCCGTCAGAGCCTTGACCCGCGCCGGATCGAGGCTCTTTCCGTCACAGATCCCGGGCGCGTAGGCGAACATCGCGACGCGGCCGCCCTGGAAGACGCGCTGCTGGAGGATGCCCATTTTCTCCGGCGTGATCTCGAAGAGTCCGGGGAAAACGAAGAGCCGGTACTGGGCCAGGTCGGCGCGCGAAAGGTCGTTGAATGAGAAGACCTCGAATGGCGCGCCGAGGCGATTGAGCTTGTTGCGCGTGTCGGAATAGATCTGCGCCGCGGCCACGTTCTGGTCGTTGATGTATCGAGCGCTTTCCGGGTCCACCACGAGCGCGACCTGCGCCCGGGTCTTCAGCGGCAATGCGGCGAAGCGGTCCCACAGCACCTTGCTCTGTTTCACCAGTTTCATGGTTTCCGGGGTGTTGAACACGCCGCCCCACATGTCGAAGCACCAAAGCGACGCGTGATTGACGATGGCGAGCGCAAACTCGCGCTTCAGGCCCGCGTCCGTCTCCGCCTGGTCCTTCCACGGTGTCATCCAGCCGATCGAGACGAACTCGTCGAGGTGCACGTTGTAAGTGTGGGTCCGGTGGTCGATCTCGTGCAGGAAGCCCTTTCCGTTCAGCGCGCGCGTCGCGTTGGGCGCCATGAAGCCGCTGCCGCCGCCCATGGGCCGGTCGGCATACGTGCCGGGGCTGATGAAGAAGTCGATGTCGGGCGAGCCGTAGAGCCGCTCGTACTCTAGATGGCCGGCCCAGACCAGGCGCGAGCGCGCCAGCTGAAGTATGTAGCCGAAGAACATGCCGATCTGGCGCTGTCTCGGGATCATGGCCCGCGTCCTGCCGGCGAACTCAAGCGCCGTGTCCACCACGACGTCGCCGGTGAACTGCGCGTAGTCCACCACATCCCGTTCGGAAGCCGGGTCCCGGATCAGGTCCCCGAAGGATGCGCGGTCCAGCCGCTCGAGGGCGGGCACGGGCAAGTCCTGTTTTCCCCGGGCCTTGAGCCACGCCTTCCACGCCTGGGACTTGCCGCGGCCGGCCATGCCGCGGCTGTAGTCCATCCACTCATCGGTCTGGCCGCATGCGAGCAGGTACGCCTTCACCCTGTCCCCGTAGCGCCCCTCCATGTGCCTGACGACGGTCTCCAGGTACTCGCCCGTGGCCTTGCGCCATGCGGGGTTGGCGCAGGCGCAGCTCAGCATGGTGAAGCTGTCCGAGTCCGGCTGCCCCTGTAGGGCGAGCTGGTGCTGGAGCCAGACGGGCGAGTTCAAGTCGATCATGCAGATGAACTCCGCATCCGGGTTCACCGCGAGCACGTCGTCATACTGTTTGTCCAGTGAGGCAAAATCATATTTCCCAAACCACCGCCACACGGGCGGGTACTTGGAGTAGGGCTGACCGAGCGAGTTCTGGGTGTTTGCGGCAAAGATGCAGACGGTGTTCACGCCCGCCTCCTTGAACTGCCTCATGGCCTCGAACTCCGGCCAGAAGGACCGGTACGCGAAGACCGGCGGCTTCGGCTCGCCGCCCGATGCTCCCGCGGCCAGCGCGAGCAGCGCGGCCGTCATCCATGTTACACCGTGTCGCATAATGGTTCAGCCTGGCCGCCCGGCAGCCACAGTGGCACGGGGCCCCCGCCGCACCAACTGGCAAATTGCGGCAGTGGACTGCGAAATTACGACACCTGCCAGTGGGCTGGCGCGCTGCCTTACGGGCGGGCGTCGCCGTCGCCTTTTGGCGCGCCGTGCACGGAGTCGCATCCCGCTATCGCGCGCAGGAGGGGATCGAGGATGTGGCCGATGGGGGCCTCGAGTTCGGTGATGAAACCCTCGCGGGGCGTGGTCGTCGTCCTGACATGATGGTCGGCTGTCTTTTGGTCGCCGCGGCGGAGCGCCGCGGCGTAGGGTGGGCGGAGACCCCGCATGTAGCCGCAGTGGTGCCAGCCGATGACATAGGGCAGAGCGGACAATTTTGTGACATCTTCGGCATACACCCGCCCGAGCGCGAGCACCCAGGGATGGAGGCTTGAAAGGGCGTCCGGTGCGTCGTCATCCACGGTCCAGGGCGGCCCGTCTGAGTAGGCATATCCCAGCACGCGGGGGTCGCGGGCGGCGGGTTTGACGCAGCGCTCGGCGTTGGAGCGCGCGCCATCGGAGAAGGCATCGGCAAAGACATCGAACGGGTTTCTGCGGAACGCCGCGGTCAATTCGGAGCGCTTCATGTTCCATCCCCAGGGCACGCGCAGGGCGAGCTCGACGACGTGGTAGGGCACGCCGGACGCGCGCAGGCTTTCCATCGGCGGGTTGTGCATGCCGAGCGTGTTGAATCCCCAGGCGGAGAGATTGGACGCGACGCGGGCCGCCCATTTCCCGGCGGCCGCCGAGCGGTCGTTGAATTCGCCGCCCGGCAGGAACAGGTCGGGCCCGTAGGTGTCGAGCGCAAACCGGCTGTTGTTCGGAGACGTCCAGTAGATCGGTTCCACGTGATTCATGCCGATGGATAGGAACCGTCCGCCGTTCGGAGCGCGAAACCACCAGGCGCCTGCCGCCTGTTCGATGCCCACGGCGTTGGCGCTTCCGGCTGGTGCGGCCGCCGGCGCGGCGCACGCGCCGGCGCCCATGGCCAGCGCGGCCAGAGCCGACCGCAACCTTCCCGCGGCATATGTGGCTCTCGCTTTCATGGGAGGGGTTCCTTGTCGAAGACCGCGATCTCCGCGAGGCCGGCGTTGCGCGATTGCGGCCCGACGCGGGTGATGACGACCTCCAGCCACGTGATGGTCTTTGTCGGGAACTTCAGCCTGAGGGGGGTGGCGCCGTCGTTGGGCAGTGGGCCGACCTCGGCGGTCGAGCCATCGCTGAACGCGATCCGCGCGGCGGCCACGTGATCGGCGGGGTTGGGCCGATCGAAAAGCCAGACGCTGCCGACCTGCTCGGGCATTTCCCACCGCAGCTTCGCCGCGGTCCCTGCGCCGCCGCGCTGGCTGGCCCATTCGGCGCCCGGGTTCTCCGGGAAGCCGTCCGCCACGCCGTCGATGAGCGCGGCACCGCGATAGCCGCGGGCGCTGCTGGAAACGTCCACCTCCGCCTTGCGCGCGAGGTTGGCGGCGCCCTTGAGCAGGTCCATTCGCGGGCGCGCGGCGGCGGGGTGGTCGGCATCCTCAAACACCGTGTGCCGCAGCAGGCTCGCGCCCATGGGCACAAGGCGCACGGCTTCCGGCATCCCAGATTTCCGGTTCACCAACGTTCCGACCAGGGCGATCGGCGACGCCGCCCATGGATCGGCGCTCCCGGGCGGGGCGGCGCGCTCGAAGTCGAAGCGCCCGCACGACTTGTTCACGGCGTAATCCCAGAACGCGCCCGGCGCGGGCGTCACGTCCCAGTCCGCGAAGCCGGCCACGGGATATTCCTTCGTCTTCGTTCGCTGGGGCGCGATGGGCAGCACATAGACCAGCGGACCGCGCTGCCAGTACGCGCCGCCGCCGGTCGCCGGCGTCTTTCGGGCGATCTCCGGCGCGAACCGCAGCGTCACGCTATCGCCCGTCCGCCACTCCTTGGTGACGACGCGCCAACCATCCTCGGCGCGCACCTCCGCGCCGGGCGCATCGACGGTCATGGCGCCCGGCCAGACGGGCGCGCGCAGGCGCAGGCTGAACCGCGCGGGCGCCTCGGCGCGCACGGTCATGCGCACCTCGTCGTCGAACGGGTACAGCGTGTCGGTCTCGACGGTCACCGCGGCGCCGCCGAGCTGCGTCCGCACGGCGCTCGGGGCGTAGGCGACGGCGACGAGGCCGGAGCCGTCCGCCTCTTTCATCCAGAGTCCGGCGACCAGGTAGGGAAAGAACTTGAGCGCGGTCACGGGGCAGCACACCGCGACGTCCTCGTGGGTCGGCGAGAGCTTGAACCGCGCGCCCTTGCCAGCGGCGATGGAAGCCTCGTGCTGGTTGTCGCGGGTCAGGTACTGGATCGCCCTGCCGTCGCGCAGCCTCGCCCCCTGGGCCGCATTGAACGCCAGCACCTCGATGCGGTCGCCGAGCCCGGCGCGGCCCGTTTTCTGGATCCCGGACTGGAGGCTGTGCAGCAGTTCGAGCATCGTGCAGTACTCGCAACCGATGTCGGGCCCGCCCGGGCGCCCGAGGACGTCCTCGTCGCCGATGCATGCGCCGCCCGCCGCGAGGTGGCGGTCGGTCTTCGGGAAGATGTTTTCCGCCGCGGCGAGGACCTTCGGGTCGCCGAAGGCGTGGGCGACGAACAGCGGGACGCGAAGGTGCTCCATCACGTGCGCGCCGTGCCCGGTGAAGGGCAGCGCGGGATCGGACAGGTTGCGCATCTGGATGCCGGTCTCGAAGGCGTCTGGGCACTCGGAGTACGTGTCGTAGAGGAAGCGCGGGAAGTCCGCGCAGTCGCGGTCGCCCGTGGCGCGCCACAGCCACTCGCAGACGTCGGCGAACATGATGTTGTGTGTAGGCCCGCCCCGCGGCACCTTCTTCCCTCAGTAGGGCCGGCCCGGGCCGTATTTTGAAATCATCAGCTTCGCGGCGCGCGCGACGGCGCCGGTCACGTCGGCCCGGCCGCTGAGCTCGGCGTAGGCCAGCAGCCCGCGGAAGAGGCACGCCTGGGTCCAGAGCTCGCCGTTTTGCGACACGACGGGCGACTCGAACCGGCGCGCCTTCGGATAGATGCCCAGGTAGCCGTCTTCCTCCTGCATTTTGAGAAATTGCGCGGCGAGCGCGTCGGCCCGCGTCCTGGCGGCCGGGTCGCCTGACAGGTACGCGGCGCGGACCAGCCCATCGAACCAGTTGCCGGTCGTCTCGCCGTTCCACCAGTCGCCGCCGATTTTCGGTTTCGCGAGCTCGGTCCTGGCGCGGCTGTCGAAGACGGCGGGGTCGATGCGGTCGGTGAGTTTGTCGAGCACCGGCCCGTAGCCCGTCGTCGCGTCCGTGCGGATCTGGTCGAGCAGCCAGCCGCGGGGCTCCACCTCGCCCAGCGGGAGAAAGCGGAAGCGCCCGCCGAGGTCGCGCGCGGCCGGGGGCGCCGGCGGTTTCGCGCCAGGGGCGGTCGCGACCGCGAGGTTGCCGGCGTTCCAATCCCTCCACGCCGCCTCGAGATCCCGCGCGATTTCCGGGTGTGCGGCGGCCAGGTCGGCCGCCTCGCCGGCGTCCCGACGGACGTCGAACAGGCCGCGGTCCGCGTTGACGCGCACGAGCTTCATGTCGCCGCCGCGGACGGCCATCTGACCGGCTCCGAATTTCCAGAAGAGTTGCCCCCGCGCCGGGGGCGCACCCTTGCCTTCGAGCCACGGGAGGAGGTTGAGGCCGTCGAGCGCGGGACCCGGCGGCGGGGGAGCCCCCGCCGCCGCCAGCAGCGTCGGCACCACGTCCAGGGCGCTGACCGGAGCATCGGTGACGCCGCCCGGTGCGATGCGCCCGGGCCAGCTCGCGAGGAAAGGCACGCGGATGCCGCCTTCCCACAGCTGCGCCTTCGAGCCCCGCAGCGGGGCGTTGCTGCCGCCGTTCTCGGCGGAGCCGCGGATGAGCGCGGCCCCGTTGTCGCTCAGGAAAACGACCAGCGCGTTGCGATCCCTTCCTGTTTCCCGCAGCGCCGCGAGCACCCGGCCGACCGCGTCATCGAGCGCCAGGACCATGGCCGCGCATGCGCGGCGTCGGGCATCTCCGATGTGCGCCACCTTCGCCAGGTAATCGTCCGGCGCCTGCAGGGGCACGTGCGGCGCGTTGAACGCGAGGTAGAGAAAGAAGGGCTCCGGCGCTGGCCGGCTGATGAAGGCGCAGGCCTCGTCGGCGAGCGCGAACGTGAGGTAGTCCTTCAGTTCCGCCCGCGCGCGCCCGCGCAGCAGGGGCCCCCACTTGGGGTCGATCGCGCTGAAATAGTCGTGCATCCCGGACAGGAAACCGAAGAACTCGTCGAAGCCGCGCGACATGGGGTGGTGGCTCGCCGTCTCGCCGAGATGCCACTTGCCGAGGGCGGCCGTGCGGTAGCCCGCCGCCTTGAGGTGGTCCGCGATCGTCCTGTGCTCGAGCGGCAGGCCGGCGTCCGAGCCGGGCGGCGGGTTGCCATCGAACGGCAGGATCCGGCAACTGTGATGTCCCGTGAGCAACGCGGCGCGCGACGGACCGCAGACCGGCGCCGTCACGTAGCCGGCCGTGAATCGCATGCCCCCGTCGGCGATCGCGTCAAGGTGCGGCGTCTTGAAATCCCGGCACCCCTGCGCGCTCAGGTCGCCGTAGCCGAGATCGTCCGCGACGATTAGAAGGATGTCGGGCCTTGTCTCCGCGGAAGCGGCGGGCAAGGCCCGCGCGCACAGCGCGGCGCCAAGGATGGCAAGGAGACGGGGCTTCATGCCGCAAACATCCGTTACAGGCCCGCTCGGCACAGTGGCGGCATGCGGACGCGCTCGCATCACGCGAGGAAGATAGCGGACGCGTCCCCGGGAGTCGAGCGGGAGTGCCATGGGCCCCACGGGACCGGACGGGCGTGTGCCCCTGTTCGTCGCATCACCAGGCCGCGGACTCGCGAACGCGATCATTGGCGCGCAGGGTCGTCGCCGGGTGGCGCGCGCTCTGGGGTGATCACTCCACTCGTTTGCTTCGGGTCTCGTACATGCGATATCCGACCTCGCGGATCGCGGCGATGGTCTCGGGGTAGGGGGTGTCGCAGACGTCCAGGAATCCGTTCTGGAGGTTTTCGCCATCGAAGCGGCCGGTGGTGGGCTGTTCGCCGAACTGGTGCCAGTGGGCGCCGACGATGTTCGGGTGGCGGAGGGCGGAGGTGATGTAGGTGGCGTAGGCCCTGCCGCGGGCGGCCTGATTCTCCACCTCGATGAGGCTCGGGTGGAACATGCCGCGGTCCAGCGCGCCGAAGTGGAACTCGCCGATCATGACGGGCTTGTCCACGCCGTCGGGCAACCTGAAGTCGTCGAGCGTGTGGCGGTAGAGGTTGTAGCTGATGACATCGCAGTATTTCGCCCCGATCTGGACCGCGGCCTTCGTCGAGCCCGCGAATCGGCAACCCATGTACAGCGTGTCGGGCGCGACGGCCTTGAACTCGTCGCGGATGTTCCTGAAGTAGGCCTCGGTCACCGCGGCGCTGAAGGCGGCACAATCTTCGCGTGAGCCCGCGGGTGGCTTTTCCTGGGATTGGAGCAGCGCGTTCCAGTCGGGGTGGCTCGAACCCCATGCCGCGTTGAGCTTTTCGATCGGGCCGTATTTGCCCTTCAGCCGGTTGACGAACTCGATCTTCGCGGGCTGGGCCGCGGGCGACCGTAGCGTCCACTCAGCGAGCGAGGTTTCGCCGCCCCAGCTGATTTCGTTATCGACGAAGAAACCGAAGCACCAGGGGTCGTCGAGCTCCTCCTTGCGGGCCAGGAGTTGCTTGCGGAAGCCCGGGCGGAACTCGGGATGGAAGGGGTCTTTGAACTTCCACCATCCGAGGTGGGCGCCCTCGATGTCGGCGGATTTGATCTCAAATCGGTCGCAGTAGGGGGTGCGACGCTGGAGGCAGATGGCCTTGTCGGAACTGTTGGCGAGGGTGTTCATGCCCCAGCTCCGGAGGCGAGTGTGTGCGAGGTCCGCGTACCGGGCGGCCCAGTCTGGCCCATATTTGCGGAAGGCGTTCGCTGAGGAGAAGTCGTACGTTCTCTTGATGCCCCGCGCCTCGTAGTAGGGCCAGAGCAGGGCGTCGCGCGTCGTGTAGAATAGGGCGAACGGCGAACCCTCCTTGGGGAGGTCGGTGAAATAGAAATCGCGGTCATCGAGCGGCGTGACGGCCGACGAGGAAGTGACCCGCACCGGGCCGTGCGACCACCAGAGGCATCCCTCGGGATCGACCATCCACCATTTGCCGTCGATCTTCTCCACGCGAAAGCGGCCGGTCGCCTCCCGCTTTGGTCCCTTGGCCCAGCCGCCATATTTGTTCCACCCGTCCGGGCCAGGATGGGAGGCGAGGTCGGCGCGCTCGGCGTCGATGGCCTTCGTCAGATCCTCGTCCGAGTGCGTCTTGCCGGGCCATTCCTTGTGCTTGAACTGGCCGTAGACGTCGATGAAGGGGAAGAACTGCGCCGCCGACATGCGCATCCACTCCGGCACCTCCGGCCACCGGTAGCCGCCGAGGTAAGGAGGCGGGGCCGGGTCAGTGTCGGCGACGATCCGCCTCACTCCCCAAACCCAATCCAGCGTAGGTTCTTTGAGGTAGACCGCGACGCCGACGACTTTTGCCGGATCGAGGTCGGCGACGACCCCGGTGATGTCGAACGGCCCGCGCTTCATGCCCGTCAGTTTGCTCGTGATCTCCCGGCCATGGGGCAAGGCGGGCGGGAGCGCGACGGTGTAGCCCGCAGGGGCCTTGCCCCGGATCTTGACCCGGTCGATGAAAACGCCCAGGGATTTCCCGGGATCCGCGCCGGGGTTGTCCAGGCGAATCGTCAGGGGCAGCTCGCCCTTCCGGTCGAGGTTTGCCAGCTCCAGGGTGATGCGGTTACACGCGGAAAGATCCCACGATCCCCGGATGATCACGCCGGGGTAGCCGGTGTCGCCCTTGGTCTGGATCTCCAGCAGGCCGTCCTTCAAGTCGAATCTTCCGCCCGAGTGCGACGCCACCGACGCGATCGGGGTTCGCGCGGCGTCGAAGAGCACAATCTCATCGGCGCGCGCTGTTCCCAACGCCAACAGCAGCACCATCCAGCAGTTCGTTTGTTTCATCTTATGTCTCCGGTCTCCATTTCTGCTTTGCCATGCGAAGAGCTAAGGCGCCTCCAGCGGAGGCAGGGGATGCACCGGGTGGACCGCCGGCCACGTGGCGCGATACCCGTCTTGGCGCAACCCGATCTGCTCGAAAGGGATTCTCTCGAAACCGATATTCCAGGCGGGCGAGTCCCCGCGAAGCTGGAGGTTGCCGGCCTTCTCATTGACGAACCCTGGGTCCACGTTGACCAGGTTGTCTTCCAATCTTACCAGATCGAGGACCTTCGCTTCGATGTGTTGCCACCACGTCGCTTCGACGGGTTTGCCCTGAGCCACGCGACGCAAAGACTCGCCCTGTCCCTGCCAGAAGATGTTGCGCCGAACGATGTTGCCCTTGGGCTTTGCGGGCTCATCCTCCAGCATCGTCGCGAGCTTCGGATAACGAGTGCTGAAAGGCGGCTCTTTGAAGCGAACGCCGCAAAGCTCCCCCGTCTCTCGGGCTTTCTTGAGTCGCGGCTCCACGGCATACGCCGCCCAGCCCAAGGCGCGCGCATCCAGATGAAAGGCCCGCGGACAATCCACAAAGACGTTGTTCTGCACGAGATTATCGCGCCCGCCGCCGACAAAGACCGCTTGCATGACCTGGGAGAAGACATTGTGCCGCACCGTGGCCCCGGAAAACTCGTCGTCCAGATAGATGCCCCTGCACCAGCCGCCGTCCTTGCCGCTGATATGGTGCAGGTAGTTGTATTGAAAGACGTTGCCGCGCAAGCACCAGCTGCGCCCGGCGTAGATCGCGCCGCAGTCGTGCGACTCGTTGCAGACATTGTGGATCTCGTTGTACTCGAACAGGTGCTCCTGGCCGCCGAATAGAATTGCCGCGTGCGGCGCGTCGTGGATCAGGTTGTGTGACGCGCGGAGGCCCACGCCGCTCATGAAAATCCCCGGCCGATACATCCGATCCCAGCGGCCATAGTGATGGATGTGGTTGTTCTCGGCAAAATGGCCGCCCGGCTCGAGCGTCTTGCGGTCGCCGCCGACAAGGTAGATCCCGCCGCCGCCCATGCCGTGCATGTCGCAGCCGATGACACCGTTCTCCTTGCCTTCGAAGATGGTGACCGCGTGGTTGCCCAGATTGCGGAACGTGCAGGCGGCAACGCGGCATTGCCGGCCGCCCCTGATTGTGACGGCCGTGCCGCGCGCGGCCTCCATCACCAGGCCGCGGATCGTCACGTGCGACACGTCGGTCAGCGCGAATAGACCGGGGGCCATCGAAATCTCCACGCGCCCCCGCCCGATGTCGCCCGGCGGCCAGAAGTACAGGATCCCCGCTTCGCGGTCCGCATACCATTCGCCCGGTTGGTCGATCTCGCAGAGCAGATTGAAGCCGCGGAACCATTGCCCCTTCCGGTAGCCGTAATAATGATACGGCGGCTCGACGGAGATGATGCGTTTCTCCGGATCGAGCGACGCGATCTTGTGCCGCTGCATGGCCCAGTCGCGATTCCAGTACCCCTCCACCCACGCATCATGCTCGGCGACCCAACGTTTCGGCCGGTCGCCCTCGTAAACGAATACACCTTCCTTGCAGCCCTTCGTGCCGAGGAGGATGATCTCCGTCTTGCCCAGCACCTCTTGAATCTCGATGAAGTCGTCGTTCGGCCAACGCGACAGCGTCATCGGCTGGTCGTTGAAGAAGACCTCCAGTCGCGGTTTGACGGTCTTGCCCGCACTGGCGTGTGCGCTCCCAATCATGTCCTCGGCCTGATTGTCGACCTTTGCCAGCCACAACTGCAACTCCGCCGCGGCGTCCAGGCCGAGGTCGCCATATTCGGTCACGCCGGGCGCGCGCAGGTCGGTTTGAAACACCTTGCCGCGCGCAACCGGATCCAGGCGATTGAGGAGGGCTGGCTCGGTGACGGGGCTCCATCCGCCGACGATCCGCCCTCCGCTGATGCGGGCCGCATCGCCCCGTCGCGCGCGATAGATGATGGGGGAGTCAGCGGTTCCCGAATCTTCCGCCGTCAGTGCAACGGGCTTCGAGAGCTCATATCTACCGGACAGGATCTCCACGACGATGCCGCCTTTCGGCAGACCGCCATTTGCCTTGATGCGGCGGATCTCGTCGCGGGCGCGTTCGATCGTGGCGAACGGCCCGTCGGTCCTTCCGGTGTTCGGTTCCGGCGCTTTGCCGGACCAGGCGTCGTCGCCATCCGCGGCCACGTACAAGATCGCTCCCGGATTCTCTGCAGGCGCCACATCTCGGCCGGCGGGCGCGCAGGCGGCGATCGCCGCCACCAGGGCCGCGGGTAACGCTGTTCTCAGATTGTCCCTCATCTTCTCCTGTTCTTTTCTGGTGGTGTCATGATCCGTCGTGAGTCGGGCGCGGCGGTCTCCGCTTCCAGATGACCAGCCGGACGCTCTGGGCGGGAAGGGCGCCGAACGCCTCGACGTCTCCATGTTCCGGATCCGACGCGGACACCAGGTCGGCATCGGGCGCGCTCAGCGAAAACGGCGCGGGCTTGTCGCCGGGGTTCCAGACCAAGACCGCGAGCCGATCGCCGGCGGCAAAGCCTTTGGCGACGAGTCCTTCCCCTCGGAAGACGAAACCCTCTTCGTCAACGAATCGTCCGCGGCAGAGCAGGTCGGCGTTGGCGCTCTGGAAGTCGGTCATCTGCCTGAGGTATCGGGTTGCCTCTTTCGGGGGGACGGACCGCATCAGCGCGATGTTGGGTTTGCTGATGACCTGGGCGTATTCCGCGGCATCGGGCACGGCGTCTTCCCTGAGATACCGCACGTCCGGCGCATAGCGCGATTCGATCTCGAAGCGGAAACCGTAGGCGCAGGTGTAGTTGGCCATCGCGCGACCCATCATCGGGGTGGGCATCCGGATCGTGCTCATCACCTCGGGAAACGTGAACCGGAACATCTCTGGGAACACCGGCGCGGCGGAGGCCCCATTGAGGCGCGCCAGGATCTCTCCCGGTGTCGCTTCGAACGCGCCAAAGGTGCATCCGTGGAACATCGCGATCGAATCTAGGACGCTGTCGTGCAGCCCTTCGGTCATCACGATGAAGTCGGGATCGATGGCCCGCATGTGGTCGGCGATCCTCCGGATGAAGCGGACCCGGTCGGATGCGTAGACGATCGAAGGGACGGGGTGCCCGTGGCCCGGCGCGTAGCAAGGCATCGGTTCGTAGATGCCGAGCTGATCGTAGAGAATGCCGTCGGCCCCGAGGTCATCGGCCTGGATGGCAAGCTCCAGCATGCGGTCGTACCATCCCTGTGTCATCAGGCAGCCGAGGCCGAAATGGCGCGGGGGCGCGTTCCGGTATTTGTGGTAGGTCAATTGCGTGGGCGCGCCATCGCGCCCGATGACGGTCAGGTCCTTGCCGCGCGTCTCCCAGAATTCCGTGCCGATCTCCTGGAGTTGGCCGTTGGCGTACAGGATTGTCCTCTTGCCGCGCTTCCGCGCCGCCTTGAGCGCTTTGCGGAGCGCTTCCGCGCCGCCCATCTCGGGGTCGGGTATGTAGTCGGGGTAGAGGTGGTCGTGGCCGCCGTGGGCCCATCCGAACAGGCCGAGGATATCCAGGCCCCTCGCGTCGGCGACATCACAGAGTCTTCCCAACGACGGGTAGTCCCAGAGCACCTCGCCATTCTGCTGCTTGAGAATGCAGAGCAGCCAACCCGAGGCGTCCCGGGCCCAGGCCGGCGGATCGATCGGTCGCGCGACCGTGTCGGCCCAGGCGCGGTAGTGGCGGGCCGCGACGTGCCACGTCCCCTCGTAGGGCAATATCACGGTCGGCGGCAGAGACCAGCGCCCGCCTGTCGGGCAAAAGATCTGGTGCTTCAGCGCAAGGCCGTAGGACGTGTCCGACGGGTCGTGACGAACGGCGAACGACTTCGCGCCGTGCGTGGCGTCGTGGCAGCCCAGATAGAGGCCGCCCTGGTTTCCGGCGAACGCGCACCACTGCATGGTCCCGCGGCGGCTGGGGTAGTCGGCCGAAATTTCGAAACCGCGACCCCACGCCTTCCAGGGCGCAATTTTTCCCGCGGCGGGCGCGCGATCGAACCGGCGACCGAATCCCTCGGGAAATAGCACGGGGTGCGCGGCCAGATCGGCCTGGATGCCATTGAGAACCGGTCCGGTGAAGCCGCAGACGACCCACCCCTTCTCGTCGTTTCGGACTTCTCCCGTGATCTCGAACGCATCTCCCGCCGGGCGGATGTCGATCGTGATCGCGATCTTCCAGGTCCTGTTCCCATCCGCGAGCGCGTCGCAGGCCAGGCGGATGCCATGGGTCGTTGCGGTGCGCGTCACGGGCTGCCCTTGGTCCGTCAGGACGATCGGTTCGCCCGCCACGGGGGGTGGGGTATCTGGCTGGACCAGCACCGCCCACAGCGGATCGCCCTTGGCCCGGATGGAGGGGCAGGCGGCGATCGCGGGCGCGAGGCCGATGCCTTGGGCATCGACCCGGATCTCGCCCTTCGGCCCCGTGATCCGAAGCGCCTCGTTCCCCGTCGTCGGCTGTGCGAACGCAAGCGCGGATGCCAAGAGTAGCCCGCCCAGCCGTGTGATCAACGTAGTCATGCGGTTACTCCTTGAGCAGTCCCATCCGCACCGCCCGCCAATAGGCGGCCTGCGTGTAGAAGTGCCCGTAAAGTACGACCTTCGGGTAGTCGACCTGGCCGATCGTCTGGCGCACCAGACCGAGATGTTCTGGCGACAGGGAGGGCTCGGGGAGGAGAAGCAGCGCGAGCGCGGCCTCGGCGGGTTCCCGGATCGTGCGTTCCTCCGCCATGATGGCGTCCGGCCGCGTGGGCACCTGATAGCCCCCGGAATTTCGGAGCGGCCACGTGCGCCAATCCAGATGGATCGGCCCGGCCGCGGGGGGGAGATATTTCAAGCACCTGTCCAGGAACACCTGGGCGCGTCCGGCCACCAGCCGCATCGCCTCGAGCCATTGACGCTTCAATTCCGGGGAGTCCTCCAATTGATAGAGGGCTTCCAGGGAGACCTGCTGCTGCAGGAGCGCGTAGGGCACCTTCGTCGAGGCCCCTTTGGATTTCTCGGCCGCCTCGGGGCTGTATCGGCGGGCGAGCTCTTTCCAATGCCCGTCGCCGGTCATGTCCGCGCCGATGGCGTAGATCATCGGCAGGCGAGCGATCTCGTGCGCCTCATTCTCCCACATCTTGTCCACGATGCTGTCGAAGGCGCCGGTTTCCTTGCCGATGCGATAGTTGTTCGCCGCCACGACATTTCGCTCCAGCCGCCGGCAGACGGCGGCGATGATCTGGCGCATCGCGGCTTTCTCCTCCGGTTGCGAGAGCGCCGAACGAAAGTAGCGCCAGAGCCCGTACGCGAACCACGTGTATTGGTCTCGCGAGCTCTCGCAGTAGTGCGATTTCCCGTCGGCGGGGCTAACGCCGCGGATGACGAAACCCTCCGAGGGGCTCAACGTCCCGAGCAACTCTAGGCCGGCGAAGATCTTCCCGGCATACGGTCGCAGGCCTTGGTCCCCCGTGGCTTCAAAACGATCGCAGATCATGGACATCAACAGTCCACCGCTGATGGCGCAGTCCTCCATGCCGGTTCCCCAGCCGTTCGGATTGGGGTATTGCCGGCTTGTCTCATCGGGCGTCGGGAGACAGGCCAGCCGTTTTTCGGGATCGTGGCTGGAGACGTAGTCGTAAAACAGGTGCGTGCGCTCGTCGTAGAATCTGTCCCATGCGGCGCGCCATGCCTCATCGACCTTTGCGCGGAGTTGCCCGTCGGTGAAATTGGGGGGCGCGGGAGGAGAGGCTTGTGCCGGGGGGGACGCCGCGGATCGCGAGCCATCGATGATGGCGCCCTTGCCCTGGAATCGCACACCGAGGATCAGGCAATCGCCCGACTCGGAAACCGAGTGTACGGCGGCGCCATTGACGGCGCGGGCGTCGAGCAGCCGTTTCGGGATGACCACGGTCCTATCGTGCGTTCGCTCGGGATCGCCCGCGACGAGATCCAACCCGGTCATTCTTCCGTCTTGGGCGACCGCGGTGACGACCAGATCGCCATGGCAAGCGAGCTTGAACGAGAAGTCCTTCCACGCCTCGGGTGCGGCCGGCGCGAGACGGATCTGATCGCCGCGACACTGGACCAGCATCTGGTTCAGGGCATAGACGACGTTTCCGGATGCGGTGGCGAACCAAGGTCGCATGGACACTTTCTCTTCGTTGATCTCGTACATCTCGCCGAAACAGCCGGACCCGGCGGCGGCCTCGTCCAGCAGCTTGGCCGGTTCGGCCCTGTCGCCCAGCGAGGCCAGCGCCGCCGCCATCCATCCGGCGTACCACGCGCACACCGACTGGCCGACCGGGTACATGTTGCCGGAGGCACGGCCATGGGCGAGAAAGTGATAGGCGGCGTTCCTCTGTCGTTCCTCGGTCTCGTCGAAAAGCGGGTAGGGAAACAGGCCGCCGAGGGATGCGATGCTCTCTTCCTTGCATCCCGCGTAGGGAACGTATCGTTTGCCGTCGTGCGGGAGCGACTCGCGCAATTTCGACGCGGCGCGTTGCCATGCCGATGCTTCCGCGGAATCTGCCTCGAGCAGCGCCGCCGCCCGGGCGGCGGCCTCGAGCGTGTAGATGGCGCCGCAGGATGTCATGAAGGGGTTCTGCCGCGCGGGGCCGAGGCGCTCGAGGTCGGTGCATTTGCCGATGAACATCCCGCCCCCCGGCATCTCGTAGACCATGTGGGCGAGGAAGAATCTCGCGCATTCCTTGATCACCGGGTAGCCGGTGGCCCGCAGGTAGGACCCATCCCCGGTGTAGAGGTAATGGAGCCATGACGATAGCGCGATGTTCGACATGTGGAAGACGTGGTCCATCCAGAAACCCGCAGGCGCCCCCTCGGTGCCGTCTTCGAGCGCCTCCCAGGGATAGCGCGCGCCGAATGTCCCCGGCTTTCCGTAATGGCCGGCCCGGTCCAATGCCTTCTGCAGTGTCGCAAATCGGAACTCCGGGCAGCGGCGCGCGACGTCGCGGTGGTTGCTGCTGATCAGCGCCTGGTAGCAGAACATCTCATCCCAGCCGAAAAATTTCCCCGCCCAATGCGTGGGGAAAATGCCGACCGGGAAGGACCATTTTGTCGCGTTGGCCCGAAGGTGATACTGCGCGGTGCAATAGGCGTTCTCGAGGCGCCGGTCGGGCAGCCGCACGTAAGACTCATCCCAGTACTTCTGCCACTCGCGGCGGTGCGAGGCCCGCAGGCCGCCGAAGCCCTCCTTTCGGACGCGGGACTTCAAATGCGCCGCCCGATCCAGGTAGTCCTTGCGATCCAGGGAGTCCGCGAACAGCAGGAAGAAGGTCATCTCGGTCGGTTTCTCGGAACCGGGCACGACCTCGGCCGACAGCGTTATGACCTGCCCGTCGATGGCCGCGGAGACCGGCGCGTCGGCAAAGACGGAGATGATGCCGTCGTAACCGCGATGCCCATCCACCCGGTACCGGAAGTCCGCGCATTGGGCGTCCTCGTTCCACTCGCCCTTGCAGGTCATCCGGGGCGGAACACGGTTCTCGTTTCCCGGTGGGGTGAGCTGATATCGGAACGTCAGGCGGGCGGAAGTGATCGAGGGGTCCTTCGTGGAGATCCGCTTCCGCACCGCGATCAGGTCGTGCGAGAGATGGGCGAACACGATCGTCTCGACGCTCAGGGAATCGCCAAAATCGTTGAGGCAGGTCACCTCGGCGTCCCGGGTGTTCAGCGTCTGCGTCCAACGGGTGGGCGCCTCTTGGGTCTTTCCGCCGAAGGACAACTCCTGGGCAAAATGACCGAAGGGGACCATCTGGTCATGTCCCGGCCCCAGGCGGCGCCCCTCCCACCAGATCGCCGGCACCATCTTGGCGAAACTGCGCTGTGCCTGCCCGCCCCGATAGTCGATCAGCATGCAGAGACTGCCGTTGCTGACCAGCGGCGGGGCATAGCCCGCCGGCGGGGAATCGCCAACCCCGCTCACCGTGCGCCGGAATGCATCGTCGCCGGCCGCGGTCATCGGCGACATCGCCATGGCAAATAGCCCGATCCACCAGATAGGACTTTTCCTCATTGTAGGGTCACCTCGCGTTAGAACAGCAGCCACTCGGGGGGAGCCAGGAGCCCGACCTCGGCATGGTGTCCGGGGGGCGGGACCCAGAACTTCTTATTCCATGCGCCCGCGGGGTTCTCCCAATCCCCGAAGAGGGGCGCCACCGAGGTCCATGTCGTGATCTTCAATGTCGCTTTTCTGCCCTTGGCCTCTGGCGGCACGGTCCATTCGTAGGGGGCCCACGCGCGTTCACCCAGTGCCCTGCCGCCGAGTTCGACGGCCGTATAGAGCCCGCCCGTGTCGAGCCGCAGCCGGACGTCGCCGCCGTTCGCCGGAACGTCGACCTCCGCCTCGTAGCGCACCGTGCCCGCGAAATCGGCCAATCCCTGCTTCCACAGCGCGGCCGGGGGAACCGTCGCGGGCAGTGCCTTCAGCGCATGGCCCTCGGCCGCGAAGTCTCCCGCCAAGAATGCCACGGGGAGGAAGTAGTTGGTGTCGCCCCCGCCCGCGGCGATGGTGAAGGCGTGTTCGCCCTCCGTCAGGCGGATGGGGGCGGATTGCAGATAAAGCTCGTTGAGACCGGGGCGCAGCGAGTCGCAGGGATGCTCCGTCGGCACGGCACTGCCGTCCAGGACCACGCCGCTTCGCTCGGGGTAGTCCCGCACAACGAGGCGGGCGGCTTCGATCGGATGAGCGGTGCTGATCCGTGCCACGCCGTTCGTGCCAAACGCCAACCGGAGCGCATTGCGCGCGCCGAGCGAGATGCGGAAGGACGCGCCGTCCGGCGCCGGTCGCATCGCCCGGGGTCTCGTCGGCGCCGTTGACTCTCCATCGAACAGGAACACGCCGCGGGCCGGCAGATCGAACGGCACGGGCTCACCTCTCCGCCGCATGAGCCGCAATTGTCCGTGCCCCTTCGTCCCGAGTCCCAGCACAGCGACACCGCCATCCTCATAATGCCGAAGCAGGAGGTTCTCGTCCGGCCCGCCGTCGGCCGTCTCGACCCACGCCTCCGGCGGAGCAATCGTCTTGGCGAATGCGGCGGCCTCGTCGGGCGATGGAAAGACGCGGCCGGATCTCTGCTCCTTCAGACCCGTGCCTTCGAAAGCGAAGACCACGGGCTTGTCGCAAGCCTCATTCTCTTCGAAGAGGTCGTACGTGACATGGTGCGCGGAGAAACGGCGGAGCGTCGCGAGGAGGGCGGGATGCGTCCTGCGTTGGGCCGCCAGGCGCGCGGCCTCGCGCTGCGGGTAGCGGATCGCGATGTCGCACCGTGCCGCCTTGTTCGCGTAGCGCGCGGCGACGCGCGCCTCCTCGCCCAGCAGGCGGAACGCGGGAAAACAGGGCTGCATCGGGTTGAGCGGATTGAAATATCCGGCCTTTTCGGCGTTGCCGCGGGCGTCTATCGGCGCGATCGCCAGCACGTAGCGGTCCACCTTGTGCATCGCGCACAGCCAGATCATCTGGCGCTGCGTCGCGTGCGACATGTCGCTTGGGCCGAGCGCGAACAGTTCCGCCAAACCCCCGTTCCCGCGCCGCCCGATCGCATGCTGCGCCAGGGCCAGCGTGAGCCACTCGATTGTGTCGGGAGCGATTCGCGTCCCGATCTCATCCATGCCTGGGAGCGTCAGTCCCTTGAGCGCGCGCAGCGGGTCGCCGTTGTAGAGGGCGGAGTTTCGGGTGTCGTTCTCGGAGATCATGTGGCCGGTGGACAGCACGCCCACGCCGTCGCACCAGGCGCGGATCGGATCGAAGTACGCCTTGCGGAAGCGATCACCAAGCAAGCCATAATATGTGGCCCATACGCCGTCTTTCGTTGGGTCATTGAGGTATGCCTGCACATCCTCCCGAAGGTCGCGGCCCGCCGCCGCCTTGTACTCTCCCTCCGCGCCATCGAAATAGCGAAAGACCAGCGCGGGGCTGCCGTCCGCGCGCACCGGCACGGGGTGCGCGGGCTCGTCGGTGAAGATGCCGACGACCGTCGATCCGAGGTATGGGCCGAGGCGCCGCTCGTATTGCCTGTGGGTCAGGTCGACGAAGCGCCCCATGGCCTTGAAGCTGTAGTTGTCGGCCCAGCCGGGCGCGTGAACGACCTTCCAGTCGAACGAGCCGTCCGCCTTTCGATAGACGGCGAATTCGCGCGATTGGAACTGAGGATCCTCGGCGGGCACCCGGCCCTTGCAGGAGCCGCTCGGCCAGTTGTATTCGTCGTAGAGCCAGATGGCCATGTCCAGCCGCTGGGCGTGCTCGCAGAACCATTCGCACAGACGCAGCCACTCCTCGCCCATGTACTCCAGCTCGAGGCCGCTCCGCGCGTAGATCAGGTATTGGTCGATCCCCACGGCCTTGTAGGCTTCGAGAGTTTCCCGGACCTTCTGTTCATCGGGCTTTCCGGTGATCGCCCCCATCGGGATCAGCGGGCAGCGCGGCTCGGCCGCTGTCGCCGCGAGGGCCAAGCCACTCGCCAGCGCAAGCCATGTTGCCGTCGCCTTCATTCTCATTTGTCGTCCCCGAGGACTTTGCGGAGCGCTTCGATCCTGGCGGCGCCTTCCCCGTCTGGCGGTGGCAGGGCAGGCGCCAGCCAGCCGCCCTCGTCGAATTCGTTCCACGCGTAGATCAGCACCAGCTCGGCACCCTTCTGCCCTGGATGCTTCTTGAACCACTCGACGCCGCGCCCGACGTGCGCCGCGATTTCTTGTGCGGTGCCCCGCCGGTAATAATACTGGTCGGCATCCGGTTTCAGGTGGAACGACTCCCATGAGACGGGGTTCATCACGCGCGTCCGCCGGTCCCAGCCGGTCATGCAGATGGGGACCGCCGGCGTGCCCGTCTCCTCGCAGGACGCCCAGAATGCCTCCGCGTGCGCCGCCAGGTCGGCGAACGGGGCCGCCTTCGCCCTTCCATCCGACTTGGCGTAGGCGCTCAGCGCGTCACCCTCGAACATGTCGCAATACTTCTTCGCGGCCTTTGGCGAACCATCGCAGAATACCAGGTAGGGTTTTCCGAGGCCGCATGCCGCGATCTCCTTCGCGAAGGACGGCCAGGGGCCGGCGAGGACCTTTTCCGCCAGGGCGTCGTTGAAGAACCCCATGAACAAGACCGGCCGATTTCCCGACACCTTGAGATAGTTTGGTTGCCCGACCATGCGCAGCAGGTGCGCCCAATAGGTGCGCTCCGCGCCCACGTCCGGCAGACGGCCATAGGCCGGCCACATCGGCACGAAGAGCGAGAAACGGATCTTGTCGCGGTTTCTGCAAGACAGGAAGGTCTTCAGCGTGTAACTCAGCGGCGAGGCCTCGGGATAAGCGGTGAACGCCCAATAATCCACTCCCCCGCGGGCGGCATAGTCGATCTCACGCTCGATGATCTCGGGGCGGTTCTCGTTGAAGGACTGGGCCGTTCCATCCGCGCTCAGCGTCGTGAAGAACGGCCAGCGGTAGCGCCACGGCTCGGCGGCCAGCGATCGCTGCGTCTCCCCGCCCGGATCCTGACTCACCTTTCGGTTCCGGGTGGGATCGAATCCGGGAAACTCGACCGAGGCCGGGGGCCGTGCCGACGGCGGCAGCGTCCCATACCACGCGTCCCAGCGAATCGCCCCGACCAGCGGACGGCTCGGGCCAGAATCCTCGCCAACACAGAACGCGAGCGCCGGCGTTGCCGCCAGCACCGACAATCCCACCCACTTGATGCCTGTCTTCATATTGTCTTTCGGCCTCCTGGGTGACGTCAACCCATCGTATCTACTCCATCAAGAACACGGCCGTGGAATACTGCGGCAGGGCGATTGTCACGGCGCGTGTGTTTTCTCCGATCACCCGTTCCGTCGTGATCTCCGTCACTCTCTGGCATGTCCTTGGCAAAACGATCTGTTTCCTCCCCGCCGTCCGCGTATGGAGCATCAGCCACGACTCGTTTGCCGAAAGCACGTCGCCGCTGTCGGTGTAAACGTGGACCCCGGCCCGCCGGTACAACTCCCGCAGCTGGTCGGCCGTCATGCCGGGAATCGCGGAAAAGACCGACGTCCACCCCGGGTGCGCTTTCAGCGCGATCATCGTATTGTCCTTCAAGCCTTCCGTCCCGCGCGCCAGTTCGCGCACGCCTTCGCCGGGTCGTACCGTGAACAGGCTCTTCTGCCGCTTGGCGATACCGACCACCTTGCCGGAGGCGGTCGACACGCCCTGCAGCATTCCCGCTTCCACCGGATCGAAGCCAAAGCCGGTGAGCGCCTCCATCCGCGCCAGCGACAGGTTCTCCTGGGAGGCGTACCCCGGCGCGTAGAACCAGAGCAGCACCCGACCATCCGACTTCAGCGCCTCGACCGCCGCCCGTTGCCGGTCGGTCAGATAGAAACAGTCCAGGAAGACGAACGCCCTGTACCCCCGATCACGAATCGCGTCGAGATCGTCGATCAGATACCAGTCGAACGGCGCGCCGGCGCGATAGAACTCGCCCATCTGGTCATGGTACAGGCCGTACGAAATCTCATTGTCGGGCGTCTGCCGGTATCCCACGTAGAATTCGCTTTCGGGCGCGGAGATTACCGCCACCTGAGCGTTGCGCCGACGGGAATGATTCATCGCGACGTCCGCCCATTTCTTCATCCTGCCTATCGTTTCGATCAACGCCGGATCGCGGAACCAGCCGCCGTTCAGATCCATGTACCAGAGACCGACGCCATGCGTCACCGTGTTGCCGAACTCGCGGTAGAGCAGCGCCTGCGTCTCTTCCACGGTATTGACGTGGCACCGGCGATCGGGTTTGGGTTTGCGCTTCTCGAGATACGTCTGGTCGTCGCCCTCGTCGATGAAGAGCTTGCCGTGCAAGGCCGCGCTGGCGAGGTACTGGCGCATCTCGCCGTCTTCGCCCAGGGCGCGGCGGTAATAGGTGTGTGGCGCCGAGAGGATGTCGACGCTGCCCAGGCGCAGCAGCTTGCTGATGCCGCGGTGGTCCGACTCGATGGGCCAGTTCTCGTCCATCGTATAACCGAAGAATACCGCGGTTGGCAGGGTGCCGCGGCTCTCCTCCTTGACGATCCGGCAGTAGTGGTCGACCATTTCCACCGCTACCTCGTTGTGGCACTCGAAGTAGTCTATGACGGCCCGTGATTGCTGCGGGTCACGCCACGCCCCCGCGTTCGTCCGGAGTCGTTGTGCCACCGCGGGCACCTGCACGGTCTCGAAGGTCAACGCCGCTTCCTTCCACGCCGCGCGCAAGCGGGCGACATCGTCGTCGTACTTGGCGCGCAGATATTTGATCAGCCGCTGGCGCATCGGTTCGGAAACATCGGACGCGGCCGGGGGCTTGGCCTTTGAGAAGTAGGCGTCCCAGTAGAAGTTCTCGCCCCATGGCCCATTGGTCACATGGATGCCCATCAGGCGATGGCCGTAGTCGGCGTCCAGCATGTGCCGCACGGCGCGGCGATACGCCCGCCCCGCCTCCTCCCGGCACTTCTCCGATGCGAAGGACTCGCGAGGCTTGTCCGTCTGTCCTCCGGAGTACCGGCACTGCTCGCCGGGATTCGCCTGAATCCACCATTCGGGCGCGGCCGCGAACAGGCGCGGCAGCGCGTACGCCCGAGGATTGTACGATAGCAGCCTCCTGATTTCCGCGTCTTGGAATGCGGGCGCGACGCGGCCGTCTGGCTTCCAATACGGTTGGTCATAGTGTTGGAACGACCCAAAGAAGCTGAACAGGTCGATCCCGGCCGCCGAGAAATGCTCGACCTCGTAGGCCTCCGGCTTCCACTGCCAGAAGATCATCGGTGCGACCGGCTGGCCGTCTCTCCATAGTCCCGGCATGCCCCGCCACTCCCGCACAGACCACACCGGATGCGCGGTCGAAGACGGCGTTGCCGCAGCCGCCTCCGGCGGCAGCGTCGCCGAGATCAGCATCGCCAAGAATCCGAATGCAAACGTCTTTGTCGTGTCTTCTCTCATCCTGCGGGGATCAGCGGGCCGCGCAGACATCGTAGTTTTGCGGCACCGGCTTGCGGCCGGCCAGCGCCTCTTTCTCGAGGGCGGCCACCTGTTTTAGGAGTTCACCGTACTGCGACCACTTCTTGATATAGGTGAGCGCCGAGGCCGCGCTGTATTCCGTCTTGTCTTTGAAGGTGTCGTAGTGCGCCTGCACCGCGGCCGGATCGTCGGGATCGATCTTGTAGTGGCTCTGCATCCAGCGGCGCGTGTTCATCAGCCGGCAGGCCTGCGCCTCAGCGTCCCGCCGCCGCGCGTTGAATCGGGCGACGGCCTTTGCCTGTTTGAATTGCGGCGTCGCCTCGTTGAGGGCGAGATTGATCCCGCATTCCAACTCTTTCGCGGAGTGGTGACCCACCACCGCGCCATCGATCTTCAGCTCGTAGGTGCCGGCCGGCAGGCCGCGCACCGATAGGATCTCCTGATTGAGATCTCTCTCGATTGGCAGCAGTTCGAGCGCCATCTCGTTCATGCCGAACATGATCGTTACCGCGGTCGGTCGCTTGTCGATGACATCCTCCTTCAAGCGCTTGAGCGAGCCACCCGCCGTATCGCCGGGGCGCCCCGCATTGACGAACCGGATCGTCCGATCGGGAAAGCGCGTCAGGTAATAGTCGGAGATCATGGTCTGATAGCTGCCGCCGGCGGTGATGCTGTCCCCGAGGAGCACGACCGTCTCGCCGTCCTTGAACATCTCGGCGGGCGCGGTGGTCCCAAGCATCCACGCGCCGAGCAGAAGGGCCGCTGCCTTTATGGATATCCTCATCGCAAAGCTCCGCGCGATTCCTTGTTCACTTGCCAAGCACGGCGCGCCGGATCGCCTTGAGGTAGGCGCCGTCGGGGTCGTCCTTGCAGGGCACGAGCCAGCCGCCCTCGCCGATCTCATTCCACGCGTAGATCAGGGCCAGCCGGTCCTTCGTGGTCTGGGTCGGGTTGGCGTCCATCCAGTCCGCCAGCTGTACCATGTAGCGCTCGAGCTCCTCCGGCGTGCCCCGGGCAAAATGGGGGGAGACGCCCGAACCTGGCCCCAGTCCTTCCCCGTTCTTAGCCTCCCAGGGGCGACGGTCCCAACCCTGGGTCGCCACCGGGATGTAGGGGAGGGGCGGTCGGTCGGTCCGGTGCCACACGGAGACGTTCCAGTCCACAAGCAACCTAAACGGGTAAATGTCTTCCATGTTGAGGCCTTCGCGCGGCTTGGTGTTGTAGGCGGTCACGATCTGATATCCCTCGTCGGCGGTGACATTGCCGCAGCCGGCCACCCACACGCCCGGGAAGCCGGCCTTTTTGGCCGCCTCCTGGAGGTAGGCCAGCCCGCTCTTGTCGGCGCCCTTGGGCGAGAAGATCATGATCACGGGCCTGCCCTCGGACCGCAGGTAGCGGGGATGCTTGAAATAGTTCGCGATCCAGTAGTCGGCGGCCTGCCGCCACGCGTCCGGGCCCACGATCTCGGCACCGCGGTGATTCGCGACCAGCAGGGAAAATTCCATCCGGTCATTGTTCTTCGCGCCCATGAATAGGCGCATCGGCAGGTGCTTCGAGTCCTCCTCGATGCCGCCGACATTGATGGGCCCCTTATTGTCGTGCCAATACCAGCAGAACGAGAAGTGCGCGATGCCGTGGTCCGCGGCCAGCGCGATCTGGCGCTCCATCAGTTCGGTGGTGTCGTCGCGCCATCCCCAGATCGGCGTGCGGCCCGCGAACTCGGTCGCCAGCTTCTTGGTGAAATGGGTCGGCATTCCGCGGGCCCACGCGTTTGAGACGGAGCCGTCGTCGTAGGGCGATTTGCCCGACCAGCCCGCGAAATAGTAGGCGCCCAGTTTCATCCGAGGCTTTGTCTCCGGCGGCTCGGCGCCCCATGTTTGTGCCGACAGGATCAGGAACGCGGCCCACAGGGCCGCCTGGGTGTGATTTATGGTGCATTTCATCGGGGTGCTCCTTCGGGTGTGTTGCATTTCATCTCTGGGCCTTCCGTTGCTGCCGGTTGGCGATGCCTTCCAGAATCGCGTCCGCGATGGCCCGCATCCCCTTGTCGCCGGGATGCGCACCGACGCCCTCGTGCTCGAACGAGCGCTCCGCGCGGGCTTGGTTGGTCTCGTCTTTGCCGAGGGCGCCGATGTCGACAAATGTGCCGCCGACCTCCAGGCAGGCGGTTTTGAGCGCCTCGTCTTTCGCGGGGTTCGCCCAGAAGCAACTGCGCACGAGGATGGCGGGCGTGCGGTTTGCCGCCAGCGCACGCAGGAGTTTCACCACCGCTTGGGACAACTGTGCCTTGGATGCCGCATCGGTTGGCGCTGCAACATTCTCTCCGATGGCGAGGATGATCAGGTCCGCGTCAAAGGCGGCGGCGTCGTCCAGCTGCGCGGCCGCGTCATACGTGCCGTATCCGCGCTCGAAGGCAGCGATGTTCTTGACGAGCGTGTCGGGCGCGGGGCCGCCTTCCCCGGTCAGTCCCCGGGTGACGAGGTGGACGTAATCCTTGTCCTTCGAACTGGCCGCCATGCCCCAGTTCCCGGACCAGCCGATGTCCTGCTTGGGACCGTGACGGGTGATGCTGTTGCCGAGGAACAGGATCTTTCGGAACGCGTGCGGTCCTTTTGGAGGCGCCTGGTCCGCGGCGACCGCGGCGAGCGCCGATGCGATCACGAGCGCTGTTGTCGGTATGTATCTCATGGTCTTCGCCTCATTTCGCTTCTGAAGGAGTTGGCAAGGATCCTCGGGCAAGGGTCGGCAGTGAGTCGACCGGTGCAGGAGACGCGGTGTGGCGAGCCGGGTCGAAAGCGGTGCGGGGACGCACCGCACTCCAAAGCGCGGCGCGCGAAATACTGCATGGGCTCCGAGATTTCGAGGGGTGCGGCAGCGGCGCACCCAAACGGTCCATCCTGTTCTGGCTGGGGAGCCTTGTCTCCATCGCGTTAGGAACTGTTGCGTGAGGATCCGGGATTCACTTGGGCCCTTGCTCCGCGGGCTGTCGGAATTGAATCGTCCCGGCCTCGCCGAGCCTCCAATTCTCCCCGAGCGTTCCTTCCCAGCAGTGCCATTCGCCGAACTCGCTGTAGAAGGCGGCCATGTTGAAGGCGGTCTGGCGGTCGATTGCCGGATTCAAACCGAGGGCGGCGAACGGGATGGCCCATTCCCCGCGCCAGCCCTTACCGAACAGGCCGCTGGGGCCGGGGATGGGCCGGGCGGCGAACCGCGTCGCCTTGCCCAGCCGCTCGGCGGCATCCGCGGGAGCGCCGGCATCCGTGGCGCTCTGGAGCGCGCCGCACGGGTCGCCGCGCACGATGAACGTCGCGGGTTGCCCGTCGGGGGTCTTGCCCGCGATGCAGATCTCGACCCCGTCGTCTTTGCCCCAGACAGAGTTGGTGCTCACCATGGCGGGGCCGAACATGGTGACGTTGGCGGCCACGTAGAGGCAGGTGTCGTCGAAGGCGAACTTGGCCATGGCGGGAGCGCCACCGACGCTGAAGCGCGAGGGCTCGCGGTCGAGCGTCTGCAGCTTGCCCGGCCACTCGGTGGTCTTGATCTCGCCGTCGATGGCGGGTGCGGCGGGGACGCGTGCGGCCTCCGCGGACCATGTCTTGCGGCCCGGCGTCGGCTCGGAGGGGAGGGCATCGCTGATCGTGAAAGGCCCCGGGACACCGTCCTTGGCGCCGCCACCGCCGTAGATCACGTTATCCTTCCAGGCGCGGATGCCGTTCGCCTGCCGGACGCTGAGTTTTCCGGGCACGAACAGCGTGTTGCGCTCGAAGGTGCAACCCACCGAGCGCTGGAAAGATACGGTCATGTCGCCATCGGCGATGAAGACGTTATCGCGCACGGTGACGTTGCGCGTGATGTGATTGTGGGTCGGCATCGGAACCCCCACGGCCACGTTGCGCTCGACGATGCAGTCCCGCGCGCCCTCGTCGAGGTAGTAGGCGGACGCGCCGAAGCCACTGCCCACCTGCACGACATCCCGGACGACATTGCCCCGGATGGTGCAGGCGTTCATGTTGCCGTAGATCGCCGCGCCGTCGTGCAGTTCGCGCATCACGCGATAGATCAGGTTCTCCTCTATCAGGTTCTCCTTGCCGCCGCCGCCGCTGATGATGCCGGAGTAGGGGGCGTCATGGATCTCGTTGCGGTAGATGTGCATCTTGTTGCCGCCGAGCATGGACGCGGCGGCGCTGGGGTAATACACGCCGAGGTGATGGATGTGGTTGCGGGCGATGAGGGTTGCTTCGCCGTTGACCTTTGCCCCGCAGGCACCGACGTGATGGATGCGGCAGTCGGTGATGCGGCTGTTCGCCAGGTAGTCCGCGCGGATCCCGACGCCACCGGCGTTGCAGATCTCGAGGCTCTCAAACGCGCAGTTCTTTCCGGACACCACGTGGATCGCGCCATCGAAGGCGGTCGCACCGAAGCTTGCGGGTTTGAGCGGCGCGGTGGTGGCTTGCACCGTCAGTCCCCGGACCGTCATCCCCTCGACGGGCTTGTCGCGGGTGCCGGTGATGCTGATGACCCGTTCGGCGGCCGGCGCGATGATCCTGATCTTCGCCATGTCTTCGCCCGCAAGCGGCCAATAGAACAGCCGGCCTGTCGTGCGGTCGAGGTACCACTGGCCCGGGCGCGTCATGCCCTCCCGCGTGTTGTAGATGACGTATTTCCGGCGGTTTAGGGCGCCGGGTGGCCAGGAGGGCTCAGACGAGAGAATCAGCGCGTGCCGCTGGAGATCGTTGCTGGAGACACCGACGAGCGACTCGGCCCACATGTGATACATGCGGACCTCGGCGTTCCTCACGTCGAGCGTGGTTGGGATGTCCTTGGGGTCGTAGGGCATCGTGGTGAGTTCCTCGTGCGTCGGCTTGCGTTCCCAGTGCCCCGCCACCGCGGGCAGCAGCGGCAGGCTCCAAGTGCCGAGGTTGTCAAAAGTGTTGGTCGCAGGATAGCAGGCGCGTTCGGCGAGGCGCCCGTTCACGACGAGGGCGCGGAAATCCCATGTGCCTTCCTTCACGCCGGGAAGATCCGCGTACCAGAGCGTTGCGCCATCGCGCTTCCAGCCCGTCACCCGCCGGCCGCCATAAAGTGTGGCCCCGTTGGTCGTCGCGGCCTCGATCGTCAGCCCGTTGTCGCGGGCGTCGAATTCGGCGGGGCGCTCCAAGAAATACTCGCCCGGCAGCAGGGCAATGCGGCGCGGGCCGGCGCCGGCCTTCCTCGCCGCGTCGCGCGCGGCCTCCAGCGTGGCGAACGGTTTCAGCTCGGTTCCGGCGTTCGTGTCGTCGCCCCCCGGGGCGACATGGAATGTGGCGGAGGTCGCCGGTTCGATGAAGGCCAGCGCGATGGCGGCCAGGATCGCCGCATGGTGGGGGTGGTGCGTTTGATTCATCGGGGCGACTCCAGCAGCAGGTAGTTCCGTGGCGGTACGGTGCCGCCGGCGGGCAGCGCAAATGGTTCCTCGCGATAGTTGACCACGACGCGCTGGCCGTTGGCGTAGGCGGTCTCGAAGACGCCGTCCTCGATCTGGCGATGGCCCTCGAGGAATTCCATCTGGAGGTGCCCGAGGCGTCCGACGTCATCGTGCACGCGTCTCAGGCCGGTCGCGACCTCCTTCAGTTGCCCGGGGTCGTCGTAGCGATAGTCGTTCTTTCCGAGCCAGTTCTTGGCGGCATCGAGCAGGAAGTGGCCATAGAAGTACGTGAGGGGCACCGCGCCGTACTCGATGCCGCGCAGGTAGGCGTCCTCTCCGGGGCGGCTGTTCACAGATTCGGTGGACAGGGTGTACAGCATGACCCCGTGGTAGACGGTCTCATAGAGCGGGACGCGCGCGTCCACGTAGGGGCGGTTTGTCAGCGGGAGCCACTTGTCGCAGTCGACGTAGAGGAGTCGGTCCAGCGCCGGCGCGGCGAAATCCAGCGAGCCCTCCGACTGCGCGCCGCCGAACGTCTTTTGCGCGAGCGCGAGGATGCGGGTGGCCGCCTCCGCGTCCTGGTGGCGAGTCTGTGGGTGTTTCGGATCGTGGCAGGGGCGCGGGCCGATGATCGAGAGCACGTCGGAGTAATGCAATCCCGCGAAGCCCAGAGCGCGGATCTGTGGCATGTCGCGTTTGGCGAAGAGATCGAGCGCGCGCGCGAGACACATATTATAGCTTTGTCCGCCGCCCCAGACGCCGCCCTTCTGTGGCGAACCATCGCGCTCCTTGCGCAGATAGTCCTCGCTCCAGTCCTCGGAGATCCGGTAGGCGCCGTAGTAACAGTCATGGGCGACCATCTGGTACCCGAGGGATTGCCCGTGCTGGATCGTGGCGCGCAGTTCGCCCTCGCCACCGAGCGCTGGCTCGACGGGAAAGACCTGCGGGTAGCGCCCGTCATGGCCGCCTCGGTTCCAGCCGACCAGACAGAACTCGGCGCGCGCGATGCCCTGCCGATGGAACTCATCGATGATATCGCGCACGCGGCGGAAGTCGCAGAAGACGCGCATCGTTGGCTCGGTCTCGGGAGTCTGCTCTTTGACCTCGTGGGGCACCGGCTTCACGCCGAGCCGGATCCTCACCTCGAGCGCGGCCGCGGCGTAGGCGAGGGCGGGGGAGGCGGACGCCCGTTCGCGCAGGCTCCGGATACCGCGGTGCGCGAAGTTGTGCCGCCGATATCGCTTGGCGACGCCGGACCAGCCCGCCTCGGCCGCGGGCAGAAAATGGTATTCGACCTCGATATCGTCCGGCAGGCGCCGCTCGTCGCGGAACGAGCGGAGCGTGAACGCCGGGTCGATCGCGTACTGGCGCTTCGGCCCACGGGCGGTGCTCACGCAGAATCGCGCGTCGAACTGCCCGGACGTGATGATGCCGGCAAGGGCGCTGGCACCGCGCACGATGCCGAATAGCGGCATCGGGCACTGGCATAGACTCTGGTATACCGACACCCAGTGCTCGCCCGGCTTCTTGTCCCGAAAATGGCAGAGCGCTCCCGATTGCTGCGCGATGACGAGATAGCCATCATCGCCCTCCGTGGCCGCCCCGAGCCGCGGCAGCAGCCGCAATGTCTTCAGCCGTGCGGCACCGGTCTCTTCGATGTCGGAAGCGGGGGCGCGGGCGGTCAGGACGTCGCCTTCTGCCGCGAAGTCGAGGGCGATCGTGAGGCCCATTTCCTCCTGCCGGCACATGAGCCGGAGGCCGCGGTCGGCGGCCCGTCGTTCGATCCGCCATCCTTCGCCTGGGGTCAAGGCCAGCGAGCGTTCCTTGCCGCCCGCGTCCCAGCAGGTGACCTCCGCGAGCCGGTCGCCGCACCATTCGAACGTCCCATCCGCTCTGTGCGCCACAAGCCGGCCGGTGTCCGTCTCGACTCGCCACGCCAGCGACGCATCTTGCGCGGCGGGTGCGGGCGGTGCCGCGGGAGCGGCGAGAGCCAGCGCGACCCAGGCCAGCCAGGAGCGGGGCGCCAGCGGCGAGGGGAGCTGTTTGCGGGGTGCCTGTGTCAGCCGCCGATCCTGAGGTGCCGCTTCGCAAAGACGGGAGGTCGGAGAGGCGCAGCCACTCGGCCCGTCGGTGTTGGCGTTACGCCCCGCGTGAATCTGTCCTATTGGCATGTCCCTCATTCTTGCGTTGTTCCTATTCACTCCCGTCGCCCGGTTCCAGCGTGAATCGCAGCTTCTCGCCAAACCAAGCGCGGCCCTCGGCGGTCATCTGCAGTTCGACCGGTGTTTCCTCAGAGATTCCCCCGCTGAGGGGAAACTCGGGAGTAAATTCGGCGTCCTCGAGCCATGTCGTGGTCCGCGGGACGGGCTGCTTCAGGGCGAGCGCCGAAGCGGGTGTTGAGGCGAGGTGAACCGCGCCCGGCTTGCCGGCGCAGCTCTCCGGGCTCAGCCACGCGGCTTCCTGGAGGTTGCCGATCGAAGCGGCGGCGACGAGCGGCGTTCCGCGCGGGACGCGCACGCGCGCGCCATGGGCGACCTCGACCCAATCGCCGTCGGCCGCCTTGATCCTGAACCAGTTGAACTCGGCGTCGAGGTGCTTGGGCGGATTGCGGCCGTTGTATTTTGTGTTGCCGACCGCGAGCAACGGCGTGTCGGCGGATGTCGTGCCGGTTCCCGGCGTGCGGATGCCGAGTTGGCGGCCCTGCGCTGCGGCCTCGCGAAACGCCTCGGCGCCCTCGTTATAGATAATCCGCCAGTGGCTGCCGCTGTGGGCGTCGCGGTCCATCGTGAACCACGTCTCAGGGCCCGGATAGCCGCGCGGCGTCTTGAACTTCGCGGCGTAGTGTTGCAGCAACACGCCGCTTGGCCGAGGCGTGCCGTCGGGGTTGAGGACGCCGTAGTCGCTCTTCTCGCTGATGCGGTAGCCGCCCGCGAACCACCACGGCGCGGCGCCGTTTGCGCCGGTCTCGGACGCGACGCGATGAATCAATTCGTGGCACTGGGCCTGATAAGCGATCTCTTTCTCCCCCGGCTGCATCGCCTCACGGTCCCACGCGCTCGCGCCAAACTCAACCCACAGATACGGCTTTCCCTTCGTGGCGAAGTGAATGTAGCGGTTGATGAACCCGGCCGCGTGGGTTCCCTTCCCGTCCGGCGTGAACCCGTAGCCTTCCATCGCGAAGAAATCGAGGTGCTTCGGCGTTGCCGTGAGTGTGAAGTCGACCGGCGGGAGATTGCCCTGGCGGAAGCTGACGAGGTGGTTCGGGTCGAGCCGGCGCAGCTTCCGCGTCGCGTCGTTCCAGTGACGGCTCATGAGGTTGTCCATGAAGCGGCGGTAGGCGGCGACCATCACGCGCGACGGGCCGTCGTCCTTGAACTGCTGGTCCGTCGGCGACGTGACGCGCCCGTCCAGTCGCGGCGCGGGCACGCCCCAGTCGGCTTCGGCGTTGGCGAGGCTGCCATAGCGCTCGTCGATCCACCGCGCCCAGTCCGCGTCCCAACGCTGTCGGTACGGCACCGTTTCGGTCCAACCGAAGGCGCTGTATTTGCCGCCGAACACCCAGCCCGCAGGCTCCCAAATGAGGTCCCAGCCCATGAGCGTCGGGTTCTCCGCGATCCGCGTCGCGCGGATGAACTCCGACACTTCTTTCTCCTGAAAATGATGCGGCATCATCAGCCCTTGGAAATAGTGCGGGTCATCGGTGATGGCGTGCGATTGAACGAAGAGAAACACTCGGATGCCGTGGTTGCGGCACCGTCGGAGGAAATCGAGCAGTGTGCGGCGGTCGTTTTCGTGATGCGTGCGAATGGCCACGAAGTTTGCGCCGAGCGACTCCAACTGCGCCAGGTCGCGCTCGACCTCCTCGGGATTGTAGAAGCCCGGCGAGAGCCAGTGGAAGACGTAGTCCTCCTGCTCCAGCGCGATGGCGTACCGCGGCCAGTAATTGACGCCGACCGGATACCACTTCCGGCCCTCGAGCCAGAAGTCGCCGTCGCGCGCGGTCACGAAAGCCTCGCGCGGTGCCTTCTCCTCCGGGAGCACGCCCAGCTCGTGAGCGATGGCGTCGATCGCCCTGCCGTCGCGGATCAACTCCGTCGTCACGACGTAGCCCTGGCCGGTGAGCGCCTTTGGCGCCCACTCGAACGACGTCGTTCCGTTCGATGAGCCACCCGGATTGATGGTCAGCTTCGACTCCGCCTGAAACGCGGCGTTCGTCTCGCCGGTCGCGCGGACGAGGATGCGAACGGTGACGTCCGTCTGCCGCGCGCCGTAATTGACCACGACCGCGCCGAGTCGGATCTTCTCGCCGGGCCGGTAGGAGAACTCTTGCGAGCCGGCGTGTGAGAGAAAGACGCCATCGGAGATCCGCCGCGCCACGTTGCCGATAAAGCCAGAGCGAGCCATTTCCATCAGCGCGGCAGGGTCGCAGATTGTGCAGGCAGCGCAGACCGAGCCTTCTGCCGCGACGGGGACGCTCGCCGTGTTCGCGCCGACGAGGCGCCGCACGGCATCCGCGAACGCCGGCCCCTCCGACAGCGGGGCCTGGTGCAACAGCATCCACGCAGTCGTGCCGCGCTCGACGCCATCCTTGTCGAAGGCCCGCACCAGCGGAATCCACCGCCACTTGTAACCGCGCTCGAAGCCCTTGCCCTCCGGCCGCGCGTAGCATGACGAAGCCGTCGCAACAACCGGCAGCTTCATCGCGTCGTTCCCGACGACCTTTAGCGCCGCGATGTTTTTCAGTGGATACATCTTGTAATCGGGCGACACCGTCTCAATCAGCGGGAGCGGGTTGCGCTCCGTATCGCCGACGCCGGGGAAGGGATGCGCCGCGGCGCCGATCTGATCCACCCAGACCGTGTGTTTGCCGTCGGCCACGTCGGGGGTGATGTTGCGGTCAACCAACTCGAACGAGAGGCGCCGCGCCTTGAACGGCTCGGCTTGGCCCCGGGCGCGGAAATCCTCCGCGCGGAGCACGTGATAGGTCCAGTCCCTGTTGATCGGAACGACCGCGATGCCGCGCTGGAGCGGCTCGTTCTCTTCGATCAGCCGCACGGCCAGCCGGGCCGTCTGCCCGTCGCCCTTGGCCCAGAAGCACAACAAGCCGCCGGATGCAGCGTCGGCCCCAGGTTTCATGGACGCGCCCATGCCGGTCGGTGAGCCGCTCTCGTAATCATAAGTGATCTTCAGGCAACTCTTCGATTCCTCAGCGCCGCCCGGCACGATTTCGGCGGCGGTGTGTTGCCGATGGGCGCCGCTCTGCGCCCAAGCGGCGGCTCTGCCCGGCGGTTCCTTGTCGAAATCGTAGAGCATCCGGGTGGGTTTCTGGTTCTTCACCGCGCTGGAAACGAACGCGTTGTCCACCCAGCGACCCTCGTGCCTCCAGATGGGTCTCTTGAACGGCGACGTGCCGAGCACCATCAAGCTGCCCCTGCCGGCGAGATAGCGCGCCAGCGGATTGGCTCCCGCAGCGGGATAGGACGCCGCGTTGGGAATGACGTAGAGGAAATGCTTCCGCGGCGACAGGACTCCCGCATCACAGGCCGCATCCGCGGAAAGAAACTCGACCTCGAAGCCCTCGGATCGTAACGCCTCCGCGACGGCATCCGCGGTCGTCGCATCGACGCCGACTGCGGCATCTCTCAGGATGGCCGCGTGGCGCCGCGTATCCACATCAGCCGTGGTTTCTGCTGCCGAAGGGTTGTTGTTCTCCGGCGCCGAGGCCGCCGCCATCGCCGTCACCATGACGGCCAGCCATGTGCATCCCATTATCCTGCGATCCGCTCTCATTCTGCGCATCCACTCAGTCCGGCCCGGCTCGGCGCGGGCTCGAGACTCATCAACGCCGCCCGCAAGAACCCGAGCGCGTGGGCCATGCCGGCATGCCACGGCGCCCCGCAGGCCATCTCCGGGGCGTGGTCCGGGATGACGACGCCTTGGAAGCCGGCGCGGTGCAGCACGCGAAGCAGCCGGAGCATGTCCGCGTCGCCGTCGTCGATGAAGGTCTCGCGGTACTCGGGCACCTTGCCGGCGACGTTGCGGCAGTGGACATAGGCGATGGCGCCCCTCCGCGCGAGGCGTTCCGCCGTTTCGCAGAGGTCGCCCTCGCTCATCTCCTGCACCGTCCCGGCACAGAACTCGATCGCGTTGGCCGGGCTTGGGACAAGATCCAACAGCCGGTCGAAATGCTCCGGCTGATGCAGAAGCCGCGGCGTCTGCCTGAGTTCCGGTACCGGTGGATCGTCCGGGTGGGCCGCGAGTCGCACGCCCTCGGCCTCGGCCACAGGCAGCAATTCCTTCAGGAATTCGCCGAACCTCGCCCACAGTTCCTCGCTCGTCACCGGCGCGATCGGGCCCGGCGCCGAGGTGTCTTCATAAATGATGTTGTTCAACTGGCCGCGCGGCAGCGGCTCGTCCTGCGATGGATGGCCCGCCGAGAACGCAGGTGCCACCGCGCCACCGCGGGCGACCGGCGCGCTGCGGCGCCCCCAGACGCCCGCCAGGCTGAAGTTGTAGCCGAGAATCGGGATGCGCAGCCGTCCCATGCTGCGCAGCAGGCCCTTGAGCGCCTCCAGTTGCTGCCGCTTCCGCCGTCCGCCGAGCAGGATGTCCGACCAAAATGACGGGTCGATGTTCTCGATCGCCTCCAGCTCGAGGCCCTCGTCGTTGGCCAGCCGCTTGACGGCGCCGAGTTCCTC